>NZ_JBEXUD010000006.1:0-383742 GCF_040614215.1 Dactylosporangium sp. NPDC006015 | reverse complement strand
GCACTGATCGACTCGGCGAACTGGATCCAGGTGTTCGCCCGCGGCACCGACAACACCCTGCAGCACATCTGGTGGAACGGCACCGCGTGGAACCGCGAAACCCTCCCCGGCGGCGCCGGACTCGCCGGCGACCCCGCCATCTCCATCGACTCACTCAACTACATCCAGACCGTCACCCGCGGCACTGACGGCACCCTCCAACACATCTGGTGGAACGGCACCACCTGGAACCGCGAAACCCTCCCGGGTGGCGCCGGACTCGCCGGGGATCCCGCCATCTCCATCGACTCGGCGAACTGGATCCAGACCGTCACCCGCGGCACCGACAACACGCTGCAGCACATCTGGTGGAACGGCACCACCTGGAACCGGGAAACCCTCCCCGGCGGCGCAGGACTCGCCGGCGACCCCGCCATCTCCATCGACTCGGCAAACTGGATCCAGACCGTCACCCGCGGCACTGACGGCACCCTCCAACACATCTGGTGGAACGGCACCACCTGGAACCGCGAAACCCTCCCCGGCGGCGCCGGACTCGCCGGCGACCCCGCCATCTCCATCGACTCGGCGAACTGGATCCAGACCGTCACCCGCGCCACCGACAACACCCTGCAACACATCTGGTGGAACGGCACCACCTGGAACCGCGAAACGCTCCCCGGCGGCGCCGGACTCGCCGGCGACCCGACCATCACTCTCGACTCGCTCAACTACATCCAGACCGTCACCCGCGCCACCAACGGCACCCTGCAACACATCTGGTGGAACGGCACCACCTGGAACCGCGAAACCCTGCCCTCCTGACCCACACCGCCCGGCGTCCCGCACCACGGGACGCCGGGCGGCCGGTTTCACGCGAGTGCGGCGGTGACCGTCTCCGCGGCGACCAGGCCGGTCGCGAAGGCGTGGGCCAGGCCGTTGCCCGGCAGGTAGGTGTCGGGGCCGTCGCCCGAGATGCCGGCGGCGGCGCCGCCGGCCGCCAGCAGGCCGGGGATCTGGTCGCCGCCGGGGCGCACGACGCGGGCGGCGGTGTCGATGGTCAGGCCGCCCTGGGTGTGCACCAGGCCGCTGGAGACGGCCGAGGCGTAGTACGGCGGGTGCAGCCGGCGCCGGGGGGCGGCGCGGCCGAGCCAGCAGGGGGCGTCCACGGCGGCGTTGTAGCGCTCGACCTCATCCGTCAGCGCGGCGGCGGGGAGGCCGAAGGTGTCCGCGAGCGCGTCGAGGGTGGTGAAGGTCGCGACCACGCCGGCCGAGAAGGCCTCGGCGTAGGCGCCGTTGGCCAGCGCCCGGCGGTGGATCGGCTCGTCGAAGATCTCGACGCCGCGCCCGCCGGGCTGGGCGGCCAGCGACGCGGCGAACCCCGAGTTGGAGACGTCCTCGCGGGCGAAGCGGCGGCCGTCGGTGCCGACGATGATGCTGCCCAGGGCCGGTAGGGCGCCGCCGAGCCGGGTGCCGTACTTCGGGTTGAGGTGGCTGTGCCCCTCGTAGGCGGTCAGGTAGGCGGTGCCCGCGCCCAGCCGCAGCCCGATCTCCAGGCCCGTGCCGGTGCTGTTCTCGGAGCCGATGAAGTGGCTGTCGGCGGCGGCGTCGCCGATGTAGCGGCGCAGCAGGGCCCGGTTGGCGCCGAAGCCGGCGGTGGCGAGCAGGACGTGCCGGGCGCGCAGCCGGTCATGGCCGGTCCCGCCCCGCCGGACGGCCACGTCGAGGGTGCCGTCGTCGGCGACGTTCACGTCGACCACCTCGGCGGCGTCCACGAAGTCGACGCGGTCGAGGGCGCGCACGTACGCCCGCAGGCCGGCGATCAGCTCTTTCCCGGTCTCGGCCGGGGTGCAGTGCAGGCGCCGCACCGAGTGCCCGGCGTACGCGACCGCGTCGATGTGCAGGTCCAGGCCGACGGTGTCGGCCAGGGTGTGCACGACGTCGCGGGACCGGTCCGCCACCAGCTCGGCGACGACGGGGTCGCACCGGCCCCGGTTCTGCCGCAGGATGTCGGCCAGCAGCGTCGCCGGCGAGTCGTCGATGCCGGCGGCCTCCTGGAACCGGGTGCCGGCGCCCTGGACCAGCCCGCCGGAGAACTCGGCGTTGCAGCCCCGCCGCATGTCCTTCTCCAGCAGCAGGACGTCGACGCCGGCCTGTGCCGCGGTGAGCGCGGCCAGCAGCCCTGCGGCGCCGGCGCCGGCCACCACGAACGGCGACGCCGGCTCGGTCATGACCGGCCCGCGATCTCGTCCGTGATCGCGGTGAAGAACCAGCTGTGGTGCTTGCCGTCGAACAGGTCGGAGCGGGCCGAGATCCACGGCTTGCGGCCGGCCGCCAGGGCCTCCGCCCGTTCGGCCCGCTGGGCCCGGATCGCGGCCTGGGCGTCGGCCAGCCTGCCCTCGGGGATCGTGTAGATCACCAGGTACTTCCAGGTCGCGCCCTCCTCGACCTGCTGGTCGGCGAGCTTGAACCGCTGCGCGGTGGCGAAGCCGTCGAGCTCGTCGACGACCTCGTGCACGTGGACGTCGCTGTACCAGGCGTTGAACTCGTCCTCGACCTCCGGGCGGGTGTTGCTGAGCACGATCATGACATTCGATGGCATCGAAGGTTTCTCCGTTCCCGGGGGTGGTCGGTCAGGGCAGGTCCGCGGGGCGCGGCTGGTCGCCGTGCCAGCGCACCCGCAGGTTGTCGGCGAAGCCGGCGGCGAGCTGGTCGACGGGCATCGCGTAGATGAAGTTGAGCGACCGGCGCTGGAAGAGCCACCGTCCTTCGGACTTCACGTAGAGGTCGTGGTAGCGGTAGGCGGCGACGTGCAGGATCCCGGACGGCACCAGCTCGGCGTGCCCGGAGACCCGGCCGGCGACCCGCTCCCGCGGTGAGGCGCCCTCGACCGGGTCGAGCACCTGGCCGTGGTTGACGTGGTTGGTCAGGTCGTAGCGGCGCATGGAGCCGAGGAAGAACTCCCGGATGCCGTCCGCCCCGTCGACGACCCGGCCGGCCCGCTCGAACTGGGCGTCCGGCGCGAACAGCGAGATCAGCAGGTCGATGTCGCGGTCGTCGCGGGCGAGGGAGTACCTCGCGATCAGCTCCTGCAGGAGCAGGCGGTCCTCGACGGTCACGTCGAGCGGGGTCATTGCCTCACCTCACCAGGAAGAACTTGTCACGCAGGCGCATGACGAGCAGCACGACGGCGCTGGCGACCACGGTCATCAGCACGCCCAGGGCGGCCAGCTTGGGGAAGCTGCCACCGGTCCACATGTCGAGGATCACGAATCCCACCACCGGCGTGTGGGTGCCGGCGAGCATGGACGACGCCGTGATGTCGCCGGTCATGAGGACGAACAGCAGCGACCAGCCGGCGATCAGGCTGGGCGCCATCAGCGGCAGGAGGATCCGGCGGGTCGTGGTCGCGTCGCTCGCGCCGGCGACGGCCGACGCCTCCGTCAGCTGCGGGCCGATCTGCTGGTGCGCCGCCGAGGCGTAGAAGGTCGCCTGCGGGATGTAGAGGATCACGTACGCCAGTCCCAGCAGCAGGCTGGTCCCGGCCAGGTCGAACGGCGGGCCCGCGAAGGCGACGATGAACGCCACCGCCAGCACGACGTGGGTCAGCGTCGACGGGATCTTCACGATGCCGTCGACCGCGCCGGCGGCGAGGCCGGCCCGGCGGGTGACGGTCTGGGTGACCAGCACCGCGAGGAGGACGGCGACGGTGGCGCAGACGACGGCCAGCACGAGGCTGTTTCGCAGGCCGCTCCAGACCAGCTCGTTGTCGACGAGGTACTGGTAGTTGACGAAGGTGAGCTTGTCCCACTGGATCCGGGCGCCCCAGAACCGTTGCAACGACACCAGGACCAGCCCGCCCAGCGGCAGCACCGAGGTCAGCAGCAGGAACCCGACCATCGTCAGCCGGGCCACCCACTTCCAGCGGCCGAGGGGCACGGCGGCGCTGGCGCTGGACCGGCCGGTGATGGTCGCGTGGGACTGCAGCGCGACCATCTGCCGCTGCACCAGCCAGCAGGCGCCGACGACGAGGATGACCAGGATGGACAGGCCGAGCGCGCCGCCGGTGTCCCTGGGGTAGTTGTGCGTCATGAGGTTGACGATCTCGACCGGCAGGACGTCGATGCCGGCGGGCGTGCCGATCACCAGCGGGATCGAGAAGATGGCCATGCCCATCGTCGCGATCACCAGGATGCTCGCCCCGATCGCCGGCCGCAGCGACGGCAACGTGATCCGGCGGAAGGTGGTCAGCGCGCCCGCACCCGAGGACCGCGACGCCTCCTCCAGCGCCGGGTCGAGCGACTGCAGGCCGCTGGAGATCGTCAGGTAGGCGTACGGCGTCAGGAACAGCACGTACGCGAAGATCAACCCCGGCCACGAGTAGATGTCGATCGGGCCCTCGGTCACCTTGACCCCGAACAGCTCCAGGAACTGGCGGATCCAGCCGTTGAGGAGCCCGGCCCGCGGCGAGGCCAGGAAGACCCAGCCGATCGCGCCGGCGATGGACGGCACGAACATCGGCATGAGCGGCAGCATCCGCGCCACGAACCCCATGCGCGCGTCGGTGCGCTCGTTGATCCAGGCGAAGACCGCGCCGATCGCCAGCGCCAGCGTCCCGCCGACGGCGACCGCGAGCACCGTGTTGCCCGCCATCCGCCAGGTTCTACCGGCGGTGAGGACCTCGACGATCCTGTCCGCGGTGGAGTCGCCGCCGACGCCGAACACGCCGAGCACCGTGCGGCCGAGGGGGTAGACGATGACGAAGACGATGACGACCGTCGCGGCCACGCCGCCGTACCAGAGAACTCCGCGACGGCGTGGGCGCGTGGCCGTGGAGGTCGTCGGTGCCGCGGCCGGCGCCGGCCGCATGCCGAGGTCAGCCGCCATCGGGCACCACCCACGCGGCGTCGGCGTCGAAGCCGGTGACGACGCCGGCGCCGGGCCCGCCCCACTCGTGGTAGCGGTCCCAGATCCGCACCGTGAGCTCGCCCACCTCGACGAGGTACTCGGTGTAGGCGCCCAGCAGGTGGCGGGCCTTCACCACGCCCTTCCATCCGTCGCGGGCCGACGTTTCCTGCGGCTGGAGCCACCAGTCGTTGGCCCGGGTCATCAGCAGCGCCGTGGGGCCGATGCCGGGCGGGCCGGGCACGTCCACCCGGCCGAGCGCGGTCTGCAGGCCCACCCGGTCGGCCGCCTGCGACAGCACCGTGCCCGCGATGAGGTTGCTGGTGCCGACGAAGTCGGCGACGTGGCGGGACATGGGCCGGAAGTAGATGTCCTGCGGGGTGCCGGTCTGCACGATCCGCCCGTGGTCCAGCACGACGATCTGGTCGGCCAGGTCGAGCGCCTCCACCTGGTCGTGCGTCACATAGATCGCGGTGAACCCCCACTCCTCCTGCATGGCCTTGAGCTCGGCCCGGAGGTTCTCCCGGATCTTCGCGTCGATGTTGGACAGCGGCTCGTCGAACAGCACGACGCTGTTGCCCGCGACCAGCGCCCGGGCCAGCGCGACCCGCTGCTGCTGGCCGCCCGACAGCTGCCCGATCCGCCGTTCGGCCAGGTGCGCGATCCTGGTCTTCTCCAGCACCTCGGCGACCCGCCGCTGCACCTCGGCCTTGGCCGGCCGGGCACCCCGGGGCCCCGTGGTCAGCGGGTAGGCGACGTTCTGGGCGACGTTCATGTGCGGCCACAGCGCGTAGCTCTGGAACACCATCCCGACGGGCCGGTTCTGCGTCTCCAGCACGACCCGGCCGTCGAGGACGGCGGTCTGGCCGTCCACCAGGATGGTGCCCGCCGTCGGCGACTCGAGGCCGGCGATGCACCGCAGCAGGGTCGTCTTGCCGCAGCCGCTCGGGCCGAGCAGCACGCAGAACTGGCCGGCCGGGACCTCCAGGTCCACCTCCTGGAGGGCCGTCACCTCGGCGTGCTTGGCGTCCCGGAAGACCATGTGCAGGCCGGAGACCCGGACTCCGGCCTGCACGGTGCCGGGATTGCGGTGGAGCAGGTCAGGTGCCTGCATCACGAGGACAGTCCCACGGCAGCGAGCAGCCGCGACTTGTCGGCCTGCATGGCGGCGGTGTCGGTGGACCGGTAGTCCTTGGGCATCGGGATGCTTCCCGGGATGCCGGACAGCGGAGAGGCGGCGTAGCCCCGGTTGAGCTGCTCCTGACCGGTGCGGGTGAGGAGGTAGCCCAGCAGCAGCTTGGCGGCGTTCGGGTGGGGGCCGTCGGCGCTGGCCGCGGCGTACTGCTCGACGCCCACCGTCGGCGAGGGGGTCACCGTGGCCACCGGAGCGCCGGCGTCGACGACCTCCTTCACCCCGGACAGCACGTTCGGCACCATGAGGACGCGCTCCCCCGCCGCCAGCTGCTGGGCGCCCGGGACGGCGCTGTCGGTCACCGTCGGCTTCAGCGCGGCGAACTGGGTGAGCACGTCGGGCCCGTACTCGGTCTCCATCAGCTTCAGCCACGACAGGTAGAACGGGGTGTTGGCCGGGTTGACCAGGACGACCTTGTTCTTGAACCTGGGGTCGACGATCTTCTGCCAGGTGTCGACGTCGCTCTCCTTGACCTGGTCCTTGTTGTAGGCGATGCCGATCGGCTGGGTGTTGATGAGCGTGTACTGGTCCTTGTGGACGAGATCCTTCGGCCAGCTCGCGAGCATCGGCGCCTCCGGCTCGGTCAGCTTCGACCACCAGTTCTTCTTGACGCCGTCCTCGAAGAAGGCGGTCTGGGCGACGTTGATGACGTCGCCCTTCACCGCGCCGGCGTCCCGCTCGGAGGCGTAGCGCTGCATGAGGGTCGTCGACGTCAGCCGGACGACCTCGACGTCGATGCCGTAGGCGGCCTTGAACCCGGCGGCGACCTCTTTCACGGCGGCCTCGGGGATGGAGGTGTACCACACGACCTTGCCCTCGGCCTGGGCGGCGGCCTTGATGGTCGACTCGGCCAGCCCCTCCGCCTGCTCGGGCTTCTGGCCGACGGTCGAGTCGCCGGCGCCGCCACCACCGCAGGCGGCGAGCAGCAGACCGGCGGCGACGGCGACGGCGGCGAGACGGAATGAGGGCCGACGCCGCGACGATCTATAGGACGTCATTGATTCCACCTTCTCGAGTGGGTGAGCGGTGCCGGTCCTCGGGGTGTTGACCGCGCAGCAGATTTCATGCTCACCATTTCAATGATTAGGCACAATCTACAGACGCGTGGCCGCCGTCACAACAGTCGAAGTGCCTGGATTTCGGACCGCTCCCCCGTCATGCGAGTTCGAGCAGCGTGGCGTTGGCCATGCCGCCCCCCTCACACATCGCCTGGAGCCCGAACCGCTGTCCCTCCCGGCGCATCCGATGCACCAGGGTCGTCATCAACCGGGCGCCGGTCGCGCCGAGCGGATGGCCGAGCGCGATCGCGCCGCCCTGCGGGTTGAGCCGGGCCGGGTCGGCCCCGGTCTCGGCGAGCCAGGCCATCGGCACGCTGGAGAAGGCCTCGTTGACCTCGTAGGAGCCGATCTCGGCCAGGGCGACCCCGGACCGCTCCAGGAGGGCGGCGGTCGCGGGGATCGGCCCGGTCAGCATCGCGACCGGGTCGGAGCCGACCACGGTCAGCGTGTGCACCCGCGCGAGGGGGGTCAGGCCCCACCGCAGCACCGCCCGCTCCGAGGCGACCAGGACGGCGGCGGCGCCGTCGGAGATCTGGCTCGCCAGCGCCGCCGTGATGCGGCCGCCCTCGCGCAGCGGGCCGAGCGCGGCCAGCTTCTCCGCCGTCGAGTCGGGGCGGGGCCCCTCGTCGCGGCGGAGACCGTGCACCTCGACGATCTCGGCGTCGAACTCGCCCGCCGCGGTCGAGGCAAGGGCGCGGCGGTGGCTCTCCAGCGCGTACGCCTCCATCGCCGCACGGGACAGGTCCCACCGCCGCGCGATCCACTCGGCGCCACGGAACTGGGAGATCTCCTCGTCGCCGAAGCGCTCGGCCCAGCGCCGGCCGCCGCGGGGGTGGGCCATCCCGCGCTCGACCCCCATCGTGGTCGGCGAGGCGATCGGGACCTGGCTCATCACCTCGACCCCGCCGGCCACCACGAGGTCCTGGGTGCCGGACATGACCGCCTGGGCGGCGAAGTGCACCGCCTGCTGCGACGATCCGCACTGGCGGTCGATGGTCGTGGCGGGCACCGACTCCGGCAGGCCGGCGGACAGGGCGGTGGCCCGCCCGATGTTGGACGCCTGCGGGCCGACCTGGCCCACGCAGCCCCAGATCACGTCGTCGACGGCCGCCGGCAGCACGCCCGTACGCGTCATCAGCTCCGACAGCACGGCCGCGCCGAGGTCGGCCGGATGGACGCCGGCCAGCGCCCCGTTGCGGCGCCCGACTGCCGAGCGCACGGCGCCCACGATGAATGCCTGGAAGACCACGCGACCCACCTTCCCTTCCATTGCTCTCATAACTATGATGAGCATAGATTATGCCGACCGATCGGGGAGTTGCGTGAGACTCGGAGTGATCCTGGGCGATGTCCGCAAAAGCCTGCCGCCGGCGGAGCACCTCGACGCCCTGCTGCGCCAGGTCGAGGCGGCGCAGCGCAACGGCTTCTCGCACATCACGATGGGCCAGCACTTCCTCTACGGCGACCTGCGCTGGCTCCAGCCGATCCCGACGCTCGCGCGCCTCGCCGCCGAGCTGGACGAGCACGTCACCCTGGCCACGACGATCGTCCAGGCACCGCTCTACCACCCGGTGATGCTGGCCGAGGACCTGGCCACGCTCGACATCCTCACCCGCGGCCGGCTCGTCGTCGGCATCGGCGCCGGCTACCGGCGCGACGAGTTCGACGCCCTCGGCGTCGACTACACCCAGCGGTTCCGGATGCTCGAGGAGAGCATCACGATCATGAAGCAGGTGTGGACGCAGGACGAGGTGTCCTACGCCGGCAGGTACTGGACCGTGCGGGACGGGCACACCCACATCCGGCCGTTCCAGAGCCCGCATCCGCCGCTGTGGCTGGGCGCCATGGGCGAGCAGGGAGTCCGGCGGTCGGCCCGGCTCGGCGACGGCTGGCCGGTCACGCCCGAGATCCGGGGCCCCGAGCTGGTCCGGCTGATGTCGCTCTACGAGGACGAGCGGATCCGGCTCGGCCGCCCGCTCGTGCGCAACCCGCTCCGGCGCGAGATCATCCCCGCCGCCAGCACCGAGGCGGCCTACGAGCGGTTCGAGGCGATGGCCAAGGAGCGGCTGCTCGCGTACGCGAACCGGCAGCTGGCCACCCGCGACGCCGGCGAGCTCGACCGCGAGTTCCGGGAGGTCGCCCGCAAGGAGACCTTCATCGGCACACCCGACGAGTGCGTGCGCCAGATCGCCGAGTTCGCGCAGGTCTTCCCGGTCGACCCGATCCTGGTCCGGGCGCAGTGGCCGACCATGAGCGGCGATGACGTCGTCGCCTACCTCGACGACCTCGGCCGCGACATCGTGCCCGCGGTCGCCGGGCTCACCCCGGTCGACCGGGTCGTGCGGGTCTGAGTTTCTCCCACGTCACGAAGGAGGTTCGCAGTGGTCGCTCGGCAACCCGCGGCGGTCCTGAGCATCGGCTCGGGATCGGCGTACGCGGACGACCGGCTCGACGCGGTCGCGGCCATGGCCGACAGCGGACGGGTCACCTATCTGGGATTCGACTGCCTGGCCGAGCGCACGCTCGCGCTGGCCCAGATCCGGCGGATGGCCGACCCGGCCGCGGGGCACGACCGGCGCATCGGCGCGCTGCTGCCGCTGCTGCACCGCTATCTCGCCGCCGGCGGCCGGGTCGTCGGCAACTTCGGGGCGGCCAACCCCGGCGCCGCCCGGGACGAGTTCGCCCGCGGCCTGGCCCGGCTCGGCCTGAGCGGCGTGCGCATCGGCACGATCCACGGCGACGACGTGCGGCACGTGCTGGCCGAGCACGACGTGGAGCTGCCCGAGCTCGGGGTGACCGTCAAGGAGCTCGGCGACCGGGTCGTGTCGGCGAACGCCTACATCGGCGCCGACGGCATCGTCGACTGCCTGCGCCAGGACGCGCAGATCATCCTGGGCGGGCGGCTGGCCGACCCGTCGCTGTTCGTCGGGCCGATCTGCCACGAGCTGGGCTGGGCGCTGGACGACTGGGACCGCGTCGGCCTGGCCACCCTGGCCGGTCACCTGCTCGAATGCGGCGTCCACTCGACCGGCGGCAACTTCGAGGACCCGCCCTACCGGGTGGTGCCCGACCCGCACAACCTCGGCTTCCCGATCGGCGAGATCACCGACGGCGCGGTGACCATCACCAAGCTGCCCGGCACCGGCGGCCTGGTCGACGCCATGACGATGAAGACCCAGCTGTACTACGAGATCCACGACCCGGCCACGTACCTCACCCCGGACGTCACCGCCGACTTCAGCGCCGTCGACGTGGACGACCTCGGCGGGGACCGGGTCCGGGTCACCGGCGCCAGGGGCCGGGCCCGGCCCGACACTCTCAAGGTGCTCATCGGCGTGGACCAGGGCTGGCGAGCGGTCGGCGAGATGTCCTACGGCGGGCCGGGCTGTGTCGCGCGGGCCCGCCGGGCCGAGGAGATCGTGCGCCGGCGGCTGGAGCCGTACGCCGCCGACATCGACGAGCTTCGCATCGACCTGCAAGGGGTGGATTCGCTGTACGGCGACCAGCTACGCGGGGGCGCCCCGAGCGAGGTGCGGCTGCGGCTGGCGGTCCGGTCGCGGTCGCGCGAGGTGGCGGCGACGGCCGCCCACGAGACCGAGCTGCTGTACTTCGGGCCCGCCGGCGGTGGCGGCAACACGACCTCGATCGTCCCGGCGATCGGGGTCACACCGGCCTACCTGCCGCGGGAGCTGGTGCCGATCGAGGTGGAGGTGAGCGAGTCGTGAGCACCGTCAAGCTCCGCGAGATCGCGGCGAGCCGGTCCGGGGACAAGGGCGACGTCAGCAACATCTGCGTCTTCGTCTACGACCCCGCGCACTATCCGGCGCTGGTCCGGGAGCTGACCGCCGAGCGGGTCGCGGCGGCGTTCGGGCCGATCGCCCGAGGCCCGGTCACCCGCTACGAGCTGCCCCGGGTGCACGGGCTGAACTTCGTGCTGCAGCAGGCCCTCGGCGGCGGGGTCTCGATGACCCTGCGGGTCGACCCGCACGGCAAGGCGCTGCAGTCGCTCATCCTCGACCTGGACATCGACCTGGAGCCGGCAGCGTGAGCGCAGCGTTGTCGCCGCGCTATCTCGGGCTCGACGTGCGGTGGCTGGTCGAGACGTGGGCGCGGCGGACGCCCGACCGGCCCTTCCTCACCTGGGCGCCGTTCGACGGCGAGGCACGGACGTGGACGCGCCGGGAGTTCGCCCACGACGTCGACCGGGTCGCCGGCGCCCTGGCCGCCGCCGGGCTGCGGCCGGGTGGTCGGCTCGCGATCGTGCTGCCCAACTCCCCGGCCTTCCTGATCACCTGGTGCGCCGTCACCTCCCTCGGCGCGGTCGCGGTCTGCCTCAACCCGAAGTCGTCCCGCGACGAGCTGGCGTACGCGCTGGGCCACAGCCGCTCCACGTTCGCCCTCACCACGGCCGACCGGGCCGGCGACGTCGCCGCCGCGGGACCCCGCGTGATCGTCGACGGCGACCCGGGCCCGGACGGCTTCGCGGCGCTGCTGGCGGCCGGCCTGGCCGCGCCGGCGGTGCGGACGGACTGGTCCGACCCGGCGAGCGTGCAGTACACGTCGGGCACCACGGCCCGGCCCAAGGGCGTGATCTGGTCCCAGGGCAACTGCCTGTGGAGCGGCCAGACCGGCACGGCCCATCAGCGGCTGTCCCCCGGCGACGTCAACCTGGTGCACCTGCCGCTGTTCCACACCAACGCGCTGTCCTACTCGTTCCTGTCGTCGCTGTGGTCGGGCGGGTCGGTGGTGCTCCAGCCCCGGTTCTCCGCGAGCCGGTTCTGGCCGGCCGCGGTCGAGCACGGCGCGACCTGGACGTCGGTGGTGAGCTTCTGCCTGCGGGCGTTGCGGGTGCACGAGGTGCCCGAGCGGCACCGCTTCCGGGGCTGGGCCAGCAGCTCCGTCGTCGACGCCGGCCCCGCCACCGGCGGCGTCCCCGTCATGGGCTGGTTCGGCATGACGGAGACGGTCTCGCACCCGGTGGTCAGCGACCCGCACCACCCCGTCGCCGCCGGGTCGATGGGCCGGGTGGCGCCCGAGTACGACGTCGCCGTGCTGGCCGAGGACGGCGCGCAGGTCCCCGCCGGCACCGCCGCCACCGGCGAGCTGCTGGTCCGCGGCGTGCCGGGCGTCTCCCTCTTCGCCGGTTACCTCGACGCGCCCGAGCTGACCGCGGCGGCCTTCGACGCCGACGGCTGGTTCCACACCGGCGACCGGGTCCGGGTGGCCGAGGACGGCGGCGTGTGGTTCCTCGAACGGGACTCCGACGTGCTCAAGGTCGGCGGCGAGAACATCGGCGCCCCCGAGGTCGAGCGGGTGCTGCTCGGCGTCCCCGGCGTGAGCGAGGCGGCGGTGGTGAGCCGGCCCGACCCGATGCTCGGCGAGGTCCCGGTCGCCTTCGTCACCGCCCGTCCCGGCGAGGAGGTGTCGGTCGCCGCCGCCGCCCACCGCTGCGAGGAGCTGCTCACCCCGTACAAACGCCCCCGCGAGATCCGCGTCGTGGCGGAGCTGCCGCGGTCCACATTGGACAAGGTGGCCAAGGCGACGCTCCGCCGCCAGTTGCTGGCCGAGGCGGGCACCGATGAGTAGCGGACCCCTCGCGGGCGTGCGGGTGGTCGAGCTGGCCGGCATCGGGCCGGGACCGTTCGCCGTCATGCTGCTCGCCGACATGGGCGCCACCGTCGTCCGCGTCGACCGGACCGGCGGGCCCAACCCCGACTACACGCCCAACCCGGTGATCGAGCGGGGGCGGCGGTCGATCGCGGTGGACCTCAAGACCGACGCCGGCCTCGCGGTCCTCCTCGACCTGGTCGCGGCGGCCGACGTCCTGGTCGAGAGCTACCGCCCGGGGGTCGCCGAACGCGTCGGCTTCGGCCCCGACGTCTGCCACGCGCGCAACCCGGCCCTCGTCTACGGCCGGCTCTCCGCCTGGGGGCAGAGCGGGCCGCTGGCCCACGTCGCCGGCCACGACATCAACTACATCGCCATGTCCGGCGCGCTGCACAGCATCGGACGCGCCGGCGAGCCGCCCGTCCCGCCGCTCAACCTGATCGGCGACTTCGGTGGCGGGGCCGCGTCGCTCGCGTTCGGGATCGTCTGCGCGCTGTGGGAGGCGAGGGGCTCGGGGCGCGGGCAGGTCGTGGACGCCAACGTGCTGGAGTCGACCGCCGGCCTGATGGGCCTCGTCCACGGGCTGCGGGCGCAGGGCCGCTGGTCCGGCGAGCGGGCCTCGAACCTGCTCGACGGCGGGTGCCCCTACTACGACGTCTACACCTGCGCCGACGGCCGGTGGATCGCCTTCGGCGCCATCGAGGAGCGGTTCTTCCGCAACGCGCTCGCGGTCCTCGGCGGAGCCGACGAGGAGCTTGCCGACGCGCACAAGGACCGTGACCGGTGGCCGGCACTCCGGGCCTTCCTCACGGATGCGTTCAGGTCCCGGACGAGAGACGAGTGGGCCCGGGCGTTCGACGGCGTCGACGCGTGCGTCACGCCGGTGCTGGACCTCGACGAGGCCCGTCTCCATCCGCAGAGCGCCGCCCGGATGTCGTACGTCCCGATCCCTGACAGCGAGTATCACCAGCCGAGCGTGGCGCCGCGCTTCTCCAGGAGCAGCACACCTGTCCCGCCGCGCGGGTCGGGTCCGGGCGCCGACACCAGGACCGTGCTGACGGGCCTCGGCTATCCGCCGTCGAAGATCGACCAGCTGCTGGCCGACGGGGCCGTCGCCGGACGGTGAGCGCAAGGTGCCCGTGCAGCCAGGCTGCACGGGCACCCATTCGGTCATCGGCGGCGCAGGGACCACATCTGCGCGGGACGTTCGAGCTCGACGGCGACGTCCCACGACACCCCGCCCGAGGTCGTCTCGCGGCGGAAGTTCGCGACCATGCGCCGCGCCAGCTCCGGGTCCCGGGCCACGCGCCGCGCCATGGTCAGGGCCTGCTCCTCGACCTCGCCGTCGTCGTACGCCGCCCAGGCCAGCCCGAGCGCGACCGCACGCTCGCCGTCGACCTCGTCGCCGAAGAGACCGAGCGCGGACGCCGCCTCGCGGCCGGCCACCCGGGCGAGGAGCGTGTAGTGACCGCCGCCGGGGTGGATGCCGATCTGGGCGAAGCCGGGCAGGAACCGGGCGGTGCGGGAGACGATGCGCAGGTCGGTCGCCAGCGCCAGGTTGAGGCCGGCGCCGACGGCCGCACCCCGCACGGCGGCGACGGTCGGCACGCCGACCGAGCCGACGGTCGTGAACGCCTGGTAGACCGTCTCCAGGTTGCGGTAGGCGCCGTCCTCCGCCGGGTCCCGGCCCGCGTCGGCGAGCACGCTGCGGACCGCGCCGGCGCAGAAGTGGGCGCCGCCGCTGACCACGATCGCGCCCACGGACCTGTCGGCCCCGGCGGTGAGCGCCGCGTCGGTCAGCTCCCGCGACATCTCGACCGACAGGGCGTTGCGCCGGTCGGGGGCGTCGAGGGTGATGCGGGCGACGCCGTCGCCGACATCGTAGCGGATCTCGGTCATGCGCGAACCTCCTCGGTTTCCTGGCCGGAACGGCCCGTGGTGATCAGTGTCCACAGCCCGTCGTGGCCGGCGGACGCCGCCAGGTGGGTGATGGTCTCGTCCCAGTGGTGCACCGATCCGTACTCGCCGCGCCGGACGAGGATCGGCAGGGTCAGGGTGTGCAGCTCGTGCTCCAGGGTGGTGCCGATGGCGCCGACGACCTGGTGCGCCCCGCGGACGACGACGGAGGAGGCGTGGCCCGCACAGGACTTGGCCACGCCGACCGCGAAGAGCATCCCGGGGTCCTGCCAGTCCGACGCCACCGCGCGGGCGACCGCGGCGTCCGTCGCGGCCCGGGCCAGCGCGGTCTCCGCGGCGATGTCCGTCACGAGGTGCTGCATGGCCTGGAACCTGCCGATCGGGCGGCCGAACTGGACCCGTTCGTTGGCGTGCGTCAGCACCACCTCCAGGACCCGTTCCATCGCGCCGGCGACCTGCGCCGTGCGGGCCAGGGCGCCGCGCAGGCGGAACTGCCCGGCGACCGCCGGCGGCACCTCGACGCCCGCCGCGAGGTCGGCGCGGTCGAACCGCACCGTGTCGGACGGCTCGCCCGCGAGGTTGCGGCGCTCGTCGACGGCGAGCCGCGCGGCGGGCACGTCGGCGACCAGCCACCGGTCACGGTCGTCCCGCCAGAGGGCCACCACGGCGTCCGAGGAGCGCGCCCACGGCACGTCGGCGGCGGCGCCCGCGGGGTCGGGCCGGCACACCGTGCGCAGCGCGCCGTCGTGGGGCAGCCCGGCGGTGTCGAGCAGCCACGCGCCGAGCACGTCGTGCTCGGCCAGCGGCACCGGCGCGGCGGCGCCCGCGGCGACCGACAGCAGGGCGGCGGCCTCGGCCCAGCTCGCGCCGCTGCCGCCGCTCGCCTCGGGCGCCGACAGCCGGGTCAGCCCGAGGTCGTCGAGCTGCCGCCACAGGTCGCGGTCCAGGTCGGCGTCCGCCTGCCGGGGCGGCCGTTCCTTGCGGTACCGGCCGAAGATGTCATTGAGCAGCGCGACGACGTCGGGGTCCGCGACCACGGGCGTCACGAGCTCGGTCGGGCGATCGGTCATCAGCGCAGCCCCAGTCCTCGTGCGATCACACCGCGGAGCACCTCGTTCGTGCCGCCGCGCAGGGTGAATCCGGGCCGTTGCAGCACCGCCGAGCGCAGCAGCCGGACCAGCTCCTCGTCGCCGGGCGCCCGGCCGGTCCCGATGAGCATGTCGACGTAGTCGGCGATGTCGCCCTCCCCCGTCGTGCCGAGCACCTTGACCAGCGCGGCGGCGGTGTCGGCGTCGACGTGTTCCTCCAGTGCGGTCGACACGGCGAACGACATCTGGTGCAGCACGGCCGTCCGGGCGACGTGCCGGCCCAGACCGGCGTCGCGCGGCAGCCGGCCGTCGGCCATCGCCGAGGCGGTCGCCGCGAGCAGCCGGTACGTCGACAGGATGCGCTCGGGCCCGCTGCGCTCGAAGCCGAGCTCGGAGGTCACCTGCCGCCACCCGTCGCCGATCGCCCCGAGCACCCGGTCGTCGGGGACGAAGACCCCGTCGAGGTGGACCTCGTTGAAGTGGTGGTCGCCGCCCATCGAGACGATCGGCCGGATGTGCACCTCGGGCGCGTGCAGGTCGACGATGAACTGGGACAGGCCGTCGTGGCGGCGCGCCGGGTCCAGCGGCGTGGAGCGGGCCAGGGCGAAGAACGCGTCGGCGTGGTGCGCCCCGCTGGTCCACACCTTCGTGCCGGTGAGCCGCCACCCCGCGTCGACCCGCTCCGCGCGGGTCCGCACGCTGGCGAGGTCCGAGCCGGAGTCGGGTTCGCTCATCCCGATGCCGAAGAAGATCTCGCCCCGGCTGATGCCGGGGAGGTAGGCGTGTTTCTGCTCCTCGGTGCCGTACTTCAGCAGCGACGGGCCGATCTGGCGGTCGGCGATCCAGTGCGCGGCGACCGGGGCACCGGCGGCGAGCAGCTCCTCGGTGACGACGAACCGTTCGAGGAAGGTGCGTTCCTGGCCGCCGTACCGCCGGGGGATGACCATGCCCAGCCAGCCGCGGGCGGCGAGCCGGCGGGTGAACTCGACGTCCCAGCTGGTGACCCACGTGTCGACGTGCGGCACGAACGCCCCGGTGGCGATCTCCTCGGCGAGGAACCGCCGCACCTCGGCACGCAGTTCGGTGAGCACCGGCCCCTCGATGCCGCCGGCGGGAACGAGGCTCATCCTTCGGCCGGTGGGCGGCGCATGATCATGCCGGTGCGCTTGCAGAGGCAGACCACCTCGTCGCGCTGGTTGTAGCCGCGGTGCTCGAACCACACGATGCCGCGGGTCGGGTCGCTCTTCGACTCGCGCTTGTCGAGGATCGTCGTCTCGGCGCGCAGGGTGTCGCCGTGGAAGACCGGGTTCGGGAACTCGATGAGCGTGTACCCGAGGTTGCCCAGCGACGTGCCGAAGACCAGGCCGGGCACGGTCATGCCGCCGATGAGCCCGACCGTGTAGAGGCTGTTGACCAGGCGCTGGCCGTACGGCAGCGTCTTGGCGTACTCGGCGTCGAGGTGCAGCGGCGCGACGTTCATCGTCAACGACGTGAAGAGCACGTTGTCCATCTCGGTGACCGTGCGGGTGAGCTCGTGCTTGAACTCCGCCCCGATCTCCATCTCCTCGAAGTACAGACCCTTGAGCGTCATGCGTGCTGCCCCTCTCCCTCGGCGGCCGGTGCCGCGTCGAACTCCGTGACCTGCTCGGCGCGCGCCAACCATTCGGTCGCCTTGTCGACGTGCGCCTTGTCGATGTGGCGGCCGCGGTAGACGGCCGCGCCACTGCCGGCGTCGGCCGCCGCCTGGTACGCCTCGACGAGCCCGCGGTAGAAGGCGATGTCCTCCGGCGACGGGCCGAACGCCTGGTTGATGACGTCCACGTGCGACGGGTGGATGGCGATCTGCCCGCGGAAGCCGATCTGGCGGCCCTGGTCGCAGAAGGCCCGCAGCCCGTCGAGGTCGTGGATGCGTTCCCACAGCCCGGTCATCGCGTGCACCCCGGCGACGCGGCAGGCGAGCAGCACGCGCGCCCGGTGGGCGAGCGTCTCCAGCCCCTGCGGGGTCCACTCGAAGCCGATCTCCCGCGCGACGTCGGCGTGCTCGGCGGTCGAGCCGAGGATGATGCCGATCCTCGGGGTCGACGCGGCGATCGCCTCGACGTTCGCGAACGCCTTCGCGGTCTCCATGGGGATCGCGAGGCCGACGTCGCTGACGCCGTTGCGCCGCTCGAACCACTCGACGAGCGTGTCGAAGCGCAGCGCGTCGGCGGCGTCCTCGATCTTCGGCGCGAAGATCCCGTCGACGCCCGGCACCATCACCGCTTCGAGGTCGAATCCGGTCATCCCGGTCGGCAGGCCGTTGACCCGCACGAGGACGCCGATGTTCGGCTTGAGCCGCTTGGCGCGGCCGACCGACTCGGCGACCACGGCCCGCGCCGCTTCCTTCTCCCCCGCCGGGACGGCGTCCTCCAGGTCGAGACAGATCGCGTCCGCGCCGGCGCGGATCGCCTTCTCCACCCAGGTCGGGCGGTGTCCCGGCAGGAACAGCATTGATCGGTACGGTCGCAGCATCGTCGGCTGGGCTCCCCACATCGTCCCGCGCCCGGGCGTTCCCAAGGCGTCGACCGGACGGTATGCTACGTATCATAATCATGAATTGCCAAGTTGGGGAGGTCGCCACGTGGTCGACATGTTGAGCGCCGAAGCCGAGCGGGACATCCGCGAGGGCGTGCGGGCGGTCCTGAAGGACTTCCCGGACGAGTACTGGATGCGCAAGGACACCGACCACGAGTTCGCCTGGGACTTCTACCACGCGATGGCGAAGGCGGGCTGGCTCGGCATCTGCACCCCGGCCGAGTACGGCGGCGGCGGCGCCGGCGTGCAGGAGGCGGCGCTGCTCATCGAGGAGGTAGCCGGCAACGGCGGCGGCCTCAACGCGGCGACGATGGTCCAGGTGGCGCTCTTCGGGCTGGAGCCGGTCGTCAAGTACGGCAGCGACGCGCAGCGGCAGCGCTTCCTTCCCGCGGCGGCGGCCGGCGAGCTGCAGGTCTGCTTCGGGGTCACCGAGCCCGACGCCGGCACCGACACGACGAGCATCACGACGTTCGCCAAGAAGGTCGACGGCGGCTACCTGGTGAACGGCCGCAAGATCTTCATCTCCCGCGCGGAGCAGGCCGACCGCGTGCTGCTCATCACCCGTACCACGCCCAAGAAGGACGTCGAGAAGTCGACGCAGGGCATGACGCTCTTCCTCGCGCCGATGGACCGCGCGCACATCGACGTCCAGCCCATCCCGAAGCTTGGGCGCAACGTCGTGTCCACGAACACGCTCTTCATCGACGACCTGTTCGTGCCCGAGGAGGACCGCATCGGCGAGGAGGGCCAGGGCTTCAAGTACCTGCTGGCCGGCCTCAACGCCGAGCGCATCATCGTCGCCTCGGTCTGCCTCGGCATCGGCCGCGCCGCGCTGCGCCGCGCGGTGGAGTACACGAAGCAGCGGGTGGTGTTCGGCCGCCCCATCGGGATGAACCAGGGCGTGCAGTTCCCCCTCGCCGACTCGCTCGCCAAGCTCGACGCGGCCGAGCTGCTGATCCGCAAGGCCGCCTGGCTCTACGACAACGGGCTGCCGTGCGCCAAGGAGGCGAACGAGGCCAAGTACCTCACGTCGGAGTGGGCCTTCGAGGCCGCCGACCGGGCCATCCAGGTGCACGGCGGATACGGCTACACGAAGGAGTACCACGTCGAGCGCTACTGGCGGGACGTCCGCATCGAGCGGATCGCGCCGATCGCCAACGAGCTCGTGCTCGCCTACCTGGGCGAAAAGGTGCTCGGCCTGCCCAGGTCGTACTGAGGAGGCGGCGTGCTACGGGAGATCTATCTCTGCGCCTCGATGGTGAACGAGGCGTCCTTCGACGAGCGCCTGGCGGCGGCCTCCGCCGCCGGGTATCACGGCATCGGGCTGCGTCCGGCCCACGTCAAGGAGGACCGCGCCGCGGGCCGCACCGACGCCGACCTGCGGGCCCGGCTGGACGAGCACGGCCTCGAGGTGATCGAGGTCGGCTTCGCGGCCGACTGGTGGGCCGACGGCGAGCAGGGCGCCCGGGCGGTGGCGCACGAGCGGGCACTCTACGAGCTGGCCGAGGCCGTCGGCGCCCGGCACGTCCTGTTCATCACCGGCGCAGTCGACCTGCCCCCCGAACAGGCCCTTGAGATGCTCGCCGAAAGGTTCGCGGCGGTCTGCGACCGGGCCGCCGGGCACGGGCTGAAGGTCGCCCTGGAGTGCCTGCCGTGGACCGGCGTCCCGGACCTCGGCCTCGGCTGGGACCTGGTGCGACAGGCCGGCCGCGGCAACGGCGGCATCGTGCTCGACACCTGGCACCTGCGGCGGGGCGGCACCACCGAGGACATGCTGCGGGCGATCCCGCCCGAGCGGATCCTCACGATCCAGATCAGCGACGGCCGGCACGAGGTCGTCGGCGGCCACCTCGACGACACCTTCCAGCGCCGCGAGCTGCCCGGTGAGGGCGAGTTCGACCTCGCCGGCCTGATGCGCCTGGTCGAGTCGCTGGGCGTCACGGCACCGGTCGGCGTCGAGGTCCTCAGCGACCGGATGCGCGCGCTGCCGGTGCCCGAACGCGCCCGGCTCGGCCTCGAGGCCACCCGCGCCGTGCTCGCCGCCGCCCGCGACGGCGGCAGCGCCGCGCACTGAAGCCGCCGCCCGGCGCCCTTCCTGTCAGGGGCGCCAGGCGGCGACGACGGTGCCGAGATCGGTGGGCGCTGTGTCCCGGGCGGTGCCACGCGGGGCGGCAGGGGTGCGGGCGAAGCGGGGCGACGGAGCCGGCTGGACGACACCGTCGACGGTGACGAACGCGTCGCGGGCCCGGGCCTGCGGGTGGGCGGCGGCCTCGGCGAAGGACAGCACGGGCGAGACGCAGGCGTCGCGGCCCGCGAAGATCTCGACCCACTCGTCGCGGGTGCGCGAGGCGACGCGGCCGGCGATCCGGGCGCGCAGGGCCGGCCACGTGGTCCGGTCGTGCTGGTCGCCCTCGGCGGCCAGGCCCAGCCCGTCGAGCAGGGCCGCGAAGAACTGCGGCTCGATCGCCGCCACCGCCAGGTAGCGGTCGTCGCCGCAGCGGTACACGTCGTAGAACGGCGCGCCGCCGTCGAGGAGGTTGGACCGGCGCTCGTCGGCCCAGGTGCCGGCGCCGCGCATGGCCCACACCTTCGCGGCGACGACACCGACGCCGTCGACCATCGCGACGTCGACGACCTGCCCCCGGCCCGACACCGCGCGCTCGACAAGGGCGGCGAGGACGCCGGTGAGCAGGAACATCGACCCGCCGGCGTAGTCGCCGAGCACGGCCAGCGGCACCGGCGGCGCCGCACCGGGCTCGCCGAGCGCGCCGAGCACGCCGGTCAGGGCCAGGTAGTTGAGGTCGTGACCGGCGGCGTCCGCGAGCGGGCCGGCGCGGCCCCAGCCGGTGACCCGGCCGTAGACGATGCGGGGGTTCGCCGCCGTCACCGGCTCCGGGCCGAGCCCGAGGCGCTCCATGACGCCCGGGCGGAAGCCTTCGAGCACGACGTCGGCGGCGGCCAGCAGCTCCATGACCGCGTCGCGGTCGCCGTCGGACTTGAGGTCGGCGACGACGTGCGTGCGCCCCCGCAGGACCGGGTCGAACGCGCCCGCGAGCGGCGACATGGCGCCGCCGGGGCGGTCGACGCGGACGACGTCGGCGCCGAGGTCGGCGAGCATCATCGCGGCGTGCGGGACCGGCCCGAGCGCGGCCATCTCCACGACGCGGACGCCGCGCAGCGGCCCGCTCAGGACGCGCCCCGCTCGGCGACGGCGGTCAGGTGCACCGACCCGTCCGGCCGCGTGACCGTCACGCTGAGGGTCGGGCCGTCCTCGCCGACCACGTAGGAGAGGACGTCGCCCGGCCAGGCCGTCGACTGGAACCGGATCCGCAGGCGGCGGACGGCGGCCGTCCCGGCCCGCTCGGCGATCCGGTTCGCCGCGACGCCGGCGGCGAGCATCCCGACCGCGAAGGGCCCCGGGTAGCCGGCGGCCCGGGCGAAGCCCGGGTCGTGGTGGATCGGGTTGAAGTCGCCCGACGCGCCCTGGTAGCGGACGAAGTCGGTCACGGTGAGCGGCGGCTCGTCGCCCGCGACGGGGGCGGCGGCCGGCGCCGCGGCGGCCGGGCCGGCGGTCGACTCCACGGTGATCGTCACCGTCCGCATGTCGGCGGCCGGCTCCGCCTCACCGGCGCGCCAGAACCGGGTCACGACGTCCGTGAACCGCATCATGCCGCCGCGCCGACCCGCCTTCTCGTAGGTCCGCTCGATGAACTGCCGGGCGGTCAGCACGTCGCCGGCGCGCAGCGGGCCGGCGTGGAAGACGTACTCCTGCTCCCCGTGCAGCACGGAGCGGAAGTCGCGCTCCACGCCGTGCCAAGCGCTGTTCTCCGGGGCCATCCACAGCTGCGACGCCGTGAGGAAGGTCAGCGGCGCGAGCGGGTCCTCCGGCCGCAGGTGCTCCTCGCACCGCGACCGGGTCGCCCGGGCGAACTCGTGGACCTTGCCCTCCTCCACCACGAACCGGAACGGGGCGCCGGCCGCCACCGGGTCCTGATCCGTCAGCCGGCCGGAAGAGTTCGACTGGCTCGACATGTCCACCTCCGTTGTGGCCGATCGATGTAGCAGGAGGGCCGCCCGCCGAGCGGCCCTCCTGGTCGCTCAGGCGAGAGCGTCGTACGTGTCCGGGGTGACCCCGGCCTGGCGCAGCACGTTCTTCTGGACCTTCTCCGACGGGGTCCGGGGCAGCGCGTCCACGACCCGGATGAAGCGGGGCACCGCGAACGCCGGCATCCGGCGGGAGGCGAACTCGCGGATCTCGGCGGGGTCGGCCGCGCCGGTGACGACGACGCAGGCGAGCACCTCGTCCTCGCCGGCCTCGACCGGTGCCGGGACCGCGACCACCGCGCACTCGACCACGCCCGGGTGGGCGAGGATCGCCTGCTCCACCTCGTAGCTGGAGATGTTCTCGCCGCGGCGGCGCAGGGCGTCCTTGTACCGGTCGACGAAGTAGTACCACCCGTCCTCGTCGCGCCGCAGCGCGTCACCCGAGTGGAACCACAGGTTGCGCCATGCCTCGACGGTCTTCTCCGGCATGCCGTAGTAGCCGGAGCTGAGGGTCCACGGGTACTTCGACCGCACGACCATCTCGCCGACCTCGCCGACCGGCACCTCCTCGTCGGTCTCCGGGTCGACGAGCTGGATCTCGAACCAGTCCGAGACGAGCAGCCCCGCGGCGCCCGGCGGGCGCTCCACCCCGTACGGCGAGAGGATCGGCATCGACGTCTCGGTGAGGCCGAACACCTCCACG
Source organism: Dactylosporangium sp. NPDC006015 (assembly GCF_040614215.1). Classification (NCBI taxonomy): domain Bacteria; kingdom Bacillati; phylum Actinomycetota; class Actinomycetes; order Micromonosporales; family Micromonosporaceae; genus Dactylosporangium; species Dactylosporangium sp. NPDC006015. Next base: position 360,675 of record NZ_JBEXUD010000006.1, on the reverse strand, counting down.
AACGCCTCGACGCCGAACCGCTTGCGGAAGCCGTCGAGGATGCTGCTCGCGGTCGGGGCCGCGAAGATGCACCGCAGCGCGTTGTCGGCGTCGTCCGGCCGCTCCGGCTGCTTCCAGACGAAGTCCATCATGACGCCGAGGAAGTTGGTCACCGTCACGCCGCTCTCGCGCACCCAGTCGATCCACCGGCTGGCGCTGAACTTGCGACGCAGCACGAACCGGGCGCCGGCGACGAGCGCCGGGTAGGCGGCGAGCCACTGCGCGTTGCCGTGGAACAGCGGCGTCGTCACCATGTACACGTCGTCGGCGGTCAGCCGGGTCAGCGCGACGTTCTCGCACGCGTCGAAGTAGAACTGCGAGTGCGGCATCGCGACGCCCTTCGACGGGCCCGTCGTGCCCGACGTGAAGAAGATGGCGCCGAGCTCGCGGCCGCGCGGCACGGGAAGCGTGACGTCGCGGCGCTCCAGGAGGTCGTCGAAGGGGTCCGCCTGCCAGCCGGCGCCGCGCAGGGTGGCCAGCGCCTCGTCCAGGTGGCCGGTGTCGATGACCCAGTAGCGCGTGATGCCCGCGCAGGCGTCGGCGACGTCGACGAAGCGCTGGGCGAACACGTCGTCGATGACCGCGCAGCGCGGGTCGCTCGTGCGCACCTGGTGGGCGAGGAAGTCGTACTCGTACGCCGTGTTGATCGGCACCTCGACGAGCCCGCCGACCATCGACCCGAACCAGGTGAAGACCAGCTTGGAGGAGTTGCCCGCCTGGATGAGCACCCGGTCGCCGACGACGAGCCCCGCGTCGAGCATCGTCGAGGCGACACTCTCACTGATGTCGAGCACCTGGGCGTACGTCCAGGTGCGCCCTTCCTCGGGTGCGTCGAGGTAGACGGCGTCCGGCCGCTCGGCCGCCTGGCCTCGCAGCACGTTGGCAAGTGTCCAGTCGCCCGGATCCTTGATCGGGATCGTCAGGTCGGTGTAGGTGAGCACGCGTCCTCCCTCGTGCGGTTGGGGTGTGGAGGGCCAGGCCCTGTGCTACGGCTGGCCGCCGTCGACGGCCAGCAGTGCGCCGGTGGTGTAGCTGGCGGCGTCGGAGGCGAGGTAGAGGGCCGCGCCGACGATCTCGTGCGGCTCGCCGCCCCGCTTCGCGGCGAACGTCTCCGCCCGCCGCGCGAAGGCCTCCATGTCCCACGACCGGCTGATGTCGGTGAGGAACGTGCCGGCGACGATCGCGTTGACCCGCACGGACGGGCCGAAGGCGTGCGCGAACCCGGTGGTCAGCGCGTTCAGCGCGGCCTTCGCGGCGGCGTACGGCAGCAGCCCGGGGCGGGGACGGGTGGCGGCCGCGCTGGAGATGTTGATGACGCTGCCGCCGCGACCGGCGGCCATCCGGGTGCCGACCAGCGCGGTGAGCCGGAACGGGCCCTTGAGGTTGACGTCGAGGACCTTGTCCATCAGCGCCTCGGTGACGTTCTCGACGCCGTCGTAGAGCGGCGACATGCCCGCGTTGTTCACCAGCACGTCGACCTGGCCGAACTCCTCGTAGACCCGGTCGACGAACGGCTCCAGGTCGTCCCACCGGCCGACGTGCACGCCGAGCCCGAGCGCCCGGCGGCCGGTCCGCGCGGAGAGGTCCGCCGCGTAGTCGGCGCACGCCTGGCCGTCGCGGCTGGCGATGACGACGTCGGCGCCGGCGGCGGCGAACGCCTCGACCATCGCCCGCCCGAGACCGCGGCTGCCGCCCGTGACGACGACGACCCGCCCGGTGAGATCGAACTGCTGGTGCATGGTGGACCACCCTCCGTCAGCGGGACACGTATCCGCCGTCGACGGACAGGGCATGACCGGCGACGCCGTCGCGCTGGCTCCTTCGGCGCCACGGGGGCTCGCCCCCGGGTCGATCTATGTATATCATGCGCCTAGTAATTCAGTGAAGGAGCGTGGTCAGGTTGACAGGACCCCTGGCAGGAGTGACGGTTGTCGAGCTCGGGTCGATGTACGCGGCGCCCACCGCGGGCCGCATGCTCCGCGACTTCGGCGCCGACGTCATCAAGGTCGAGGACCCGACGGCCGGGGACTTCGCGCGGCAATGGCAGCCGGCGCACCTCGGCCAGTCGATCGGCTTCGCGCGGCTCAACTCCGGCAAGCGCTCGGTCGGCGTCGACCTGCGCGCCCCCGAGGGGCGGGAGGTCGTCAAGCGGCTGGTCGCGCACGCCGACGTGCTCATCGAGAACTTCCGCCCGGGCCGGATGGAGGCGTGGGGGCTGGGCTTCGCCGCCCTCCGCGAGATCAACCCGCGGCTCGTGATGTGCCGGGTCAGCGGCTACGGGCAGGACGGCCCGAACCGCGAGCGACCCGGCTTCGGCACGGTGGCGGAGGTCATCGCCGGATACGCGTTCCTCAACGGCTGGCCGGAGACCCCGCCCACCGCCCCGCCGTTCGGCTTCGCCGACTCCATCGCCGGCATCTCCGCCGCCTACGGCACGGCGATGGCGCTGTACCGCCGCGGCATCACCGGCGAGGGCTCCGAGGTCGACATCGCGCTCTACGAACCGCTCATGTTCATGCTCGGCGACGCGGTCCTGCACTACACCGCGTCCGGCGAGATCATGCGCCGGCAGGGCAACTCCTCGGGCGCGGCCTCGCCGCGCGGCATCTACCAGGCGGGCGACGGCGGCTGGCTGGCCATCGCCGCGTCGAACCAGACGATCGCGATGCGCCTGTTCGACGCGATGGGCCGCGCCGACCTCAAGACCGACCCGCGCTACGCGACGAACACCGCGCGGATGACCAACAACGAGAGCCTGCAGAAGATCGTCACGGCGTGGATCCAGGAGCACGGCCGGGACGAGGTGCTGGCGATCCTCGAACGGCACGAGGTCGTCGCGGCGGCGGTCAACGACGCCAGCGACATCGCCGGCGACCCGCACTTCCGCGAGCGCACCCTGCGGCCGCTCACCGGCACCGTCCTCGGCGACGTGGTCGTGCCGGGGCCGATCCTGCACATCGACGGCTACGACGGCCCGGCGTACGCCGGCGTCCCGGGGGTGGGCGAGCACACCCGCGAGGTGCTCCTCGACCGCCTCGGCATGAGCGAGGAGGAGCTGGGGCTGCTGCAGGCCGCGGGCGTCGTGTCGGCACCCGCCGCCGCATGAGCTCCGGGGACCCCGGCGTGCACAGCGTGCGCGCCGTGCGGGTGACCCGCCTCGACGGGCCCGCGGCCCTCGAGGTCGCCACCGTGCCCGCGCCGGTCCGCCCGGAGGGGCACTACCTCGTCGACGTGCACGCGGTCGGCCTCGCCTTCCCCGACCTGCTGCTCAGCCGCGGGCGCTACCAGCTCAAGCCCGACCTGCCGTTCACGCTGGGGGTCGACTTCGCCGGCGTCGTGCGCGAGGCCCCGTCCGGCGCCGGGATCGCCCCCGGCGGCCGGGTCGCCGGCTGGCTGCCCGTCGGCGCCGCCGCCGAGGCCGTCGCGGCGCCGGCGACGCACGTCTTCCACCTGCCGGACGCCACGTCGTTCGCCGAGGGCGCCTGCCTGCCCCTCAACTACCTCACCGCCCACTACGCGCTCGTCGTGCGCGGCGAGGTCCGGGCCGGGACCCGGGTGCTCGTGCACGGTGCGGCGGGCGGCGTCGGGACGGCGACGGTCCAGGTGGCCAAGTGGCTGGGCGCCGAGGTCGTCGCCGTGGTGTCCAGCCCCGGCCGGGCCGGGACGGCCCGCCGCGCGGGCGCCGACCACGTGGTCGAGGCGTCCGACTTCCTGCGCCAGACCCGCGACGTCACCGGCGGCGCCGGCGTCGACGTGGTCGTCGACACCGTCGGCGGCGACGAGCTCGCGCTCGACTCGGTGCGCTGCCTGGCCCCGCTCGGGCGGCTGCTCGTGCTCGGCTTCGCGTCCGGCTCCATCGGCGCGTTGCGGCTCAACCGCCTGCTGCTCGCCAACGTCGACGTGCGCGGGGTCGCGTGGGGGCCGTACACCCGCCTGCACCCCGAGTTCCCGGCGGCCCAGTGGGCCGCGCTGACCCCCGGCCTCGCCGACGGGTCCCTGCGCCCGCAGATCCACGCCACCTACCCGCTCGACCGGGCGGTTCAGGCCCTCCTCGACATCGAGGAGCGCCGGGCCGCCGGCAAGGTCGTGCTGCTCACCCGCTGACCACCCACACCCCTCCGGAGGACGCCGTGACCGCCGATACCGTCGCTACTGCGAGCCGGCCCGCGCTCGACCTCGCCGGGCTGCTCGCCCCGCGTTCCATCGCCGTCGTCGGCGCCTCACCGGGGGTCGACCGGCACCCGGGCCGGGCGATCGCCAACCTGCTGCGCACCGGCTACCCCGGGCGGATCGTCCCGGTGAACCCGAAGTACCGGGAGGTGCTGGGGCTGCCGTGCGTCCCGTCGATCGCCGACGCCGGGCCGGTCGACACCGCGTACGTGCTCGTCGGCGCCGACCGCGTGCTCGACGTCACCCGGCAGTGCGCGGCGGCCGGCGTCGCGCACGTCGTCGTCTGCACGTCCGGCTTCGCCGAGGAGGGCGCGGCCGGCCGGGCGGCGCAGGCCGAGCTGAGCCGGATCGCCCGGTCGACCGGCACCCGGATCGTCGGCCCGAACTGCATCGGCGTGCTCAGCCCCGTCGACGGCGTCATCGCGACGCCGACCCTCAACATCGCCCAGCACCTGCTCCCCGGCTCGGTGACCGTGGTCAGCCAGAGCGGCGGGATGGGCGTCAACGTCGTCAACCTCGCCACGGCCCGGGGCCTCGGGACCCGCGCCCTGATCAGCGTCGGCAACGAGTGCGACGTCGACGTCGCCGACCTCGTCACGGCGCTGGCAGGCGACCCGCACACGTCGGTGATCGCGCTCTTCCTCGAACAGGTGCGGCGGGCGGACGCGTTCGTCGCCGCCGTCCGCGCCGCGCGCGACGCCGGCAAGCACCTCGTGGCCCTCAAGGTCGGCGCGAGCGACGCGGCGGCGCGCTCGTCGCTCGGGCACACCGGCGCGATGACCGGCTCGCACGACGTCTTCCGGACCGTCATGGCCGAGGAGGACGTCCACGTCGTCGACTCCCTCGAAGCGCTCGTCGACGTCGCCGACCTGCTGTCCCGCGGTGTGCTCCCGCGCGGCGACCGCCTGCTCGTCGTGTCCCCCTCCGGCGGCGAGTGCAGCTACGCCGCCGACCGGGCGGAGGCGGCCGGGCTGTCGGTGCCGCCGCTGGACGCCGAACGCGCCGACCAGCTGCGCCGGCTCATGCGCTTCGGCACGCCCGGCAACCCGCTCGACCTCACCGGCGCCGTCATCGGCGACCCGGCGCTGCTGCGGCGGATGCTCGACGAGGCGACCGCCGGCGACGCGTTCGACGCGGTCCTCGTCGCGCTGCCCACCTGGAGCGCGCACGACGCCGAGCGCCTGCTGCCGGTGATCCTCGACGCGGCCGCGGCGACCCGCGTGCCGACCGTCGTCTCCAGCTGGTCGGCGGGTGCGATGACGGCCACCGTCGAGCGGCTGCTGCAGACGTCGCGGGTGCCGACGTTCACCGACACGGACGCCGCCCTGCGCGCCCTCGGCGTCGTCGCGCGCCCGCGGCGGCCCCGCCGTCCCGCGCCGCAGCCGGTCGGCACCGCACCGCCGCCGGCCTGGGCGGGGAGCGCGCCGACGGAGGACGCCGCCAAACGCTTCCTCGCCGGGCACGGCGTCGCCGTCGCCCGCGAGGTGCTCGTCGCCCCGGGCGGCGACGTGCTCGGCGCGGCCGCCGGGCTGCGCCGGCCGCTCGTCGCGAAGCAGCTCTGCGTCGGGATCGAGCACAAGAGCGACCTCGGGCTCGTGGCCGTCGGCCTGCGCACGGACGACGAGGTGCGCGCGGCCGTCGAGAGCTTCGCCGCGGCCGTCGACACGCACCACCTCCAGCCGCACGGCATCCTGCTCGCGGAGCAGGCGACCGGGGCCGAGGTCATCGTCGGCGGGGTGCGCGACCCCGACTTCGGCCCGATGGTGCTCGTCGGGGCCGGCGGGGTGCTCACCGAGGTGTTCAGCGACCGGGTGCTGGCCCGCTGCCCGGTGACCGCCGACGAGGCGCAGGCCATGCTGCGCGGGCTGCGGATCTGGCCGGTGCTCGACGGCTACCGCGGCGCCCGGCACGACGTCGCCGCCCTCGCCGAGCTGATCTCCCGCGTGTCACACCTGCTCGCCGGCGGCGACTGGATCGCCGCCCTCGACCTCAACCCCGTCATCGTCGGCGCCACCGGCGCCGTCGCCGTCGACGCCGCCGTGCACGTCCGGGAGGTCTGATGGACCTGTTCACACCGATCCGCATCGGCGCGCTCACCGCGCGGAGCCGGGTCGTCATGCCGCCGCACTCCTCGGCGATCGGGAACCTCTGGGGCACCGAGGCGGAGGCCGGGCAGGCGATCGCGTACCTCGCCGAGCGGGCGCGGGCGGGCATCGCCTGGTCGACGATCCCGGGGCGGATCAGCAACGTCCTCGCGCCCGGGTTCGAGCCGTCCGGCATCAGCGCCGTCGTGCACGGGGCGTTCCGCGGCGCGAACTACGTCGAGCGGGTGCGCCGGTACAGCGCGGCGATGCACGAGGCGGGCGCGCTGGCCGCCACGCAGCTGACGATGAACGGCGGCTACCCGCACGCCCCGTCGGACCGGTTCGCAACGCCGGTGAACTTCCTCGCCCCGCACGCGATCACGGTGGACGAGCTCGCGCTGCTGCTGGACGAGTACGAGTTCTCGGCCGGGACCGCCCGGCAGGCCGGCATCGACGTGCTCGAGCTGCACATGAACCACGAGGACCTGACCCAGCAGTTCCTCTCCCCCAGCACCAACGACCGCACGGACCACTACGGCGGCTCCCTGGAGAACCGCATGCGCCTGCCGATCGAGGTGCTGGAGCGCGCCCGCGCGGCGTTCGGCCGCGACGGCGCGCTCGGCGTGCGGATGAACCTGGCGGTGCCCGGGTCCTACGAGCTGGACGAGGGCGTCGAGATCGCCCGCCGCATCGAGGCGACCGGCCTGGTCGACTACTTCCACATGGTCTACGGCTCGACCTGGGGCCACCCGAGCTACATCCAGCCCCACTTCTACGAGCCCGGCACCTGGTCGGGCCTCGCCCGGCGGTACCGGGAGGCGCTGTCGGTGCCGGTCGTCTACACGGGGCTGGTCAACAGCCCCCGACTGGCCGCCGAGATCGTCGCGCGGGGCGACGCCGACCTCGTCGGGATGGCCCGGGCCCACGTCGCCGACCCGCAACTGCTGGTCAAGGCGCGGGCCGGCGAGCACCAGTCGATCCGCCCGTGCGTCGGCGGCAACGACTGCATCAACCGGCGCTACGTCGACGGCCTGCCGTTCGGCTGCGCCGTCAACCCGCACACCGCCCGCGAGGTCGACGGTCCGTGGCCGGGCGGCGCACGCGTCGACCGGCCGGTGCTCGTCGTCGGCGGCGGACCGGCCGGAATGGAGCTGGCTGCCCTCGCCGCCGAGGCCGGCGCCGCGGTGACGCTGGTCGAGCGGGCCGACGCGCTCGGCGGGCAGCTGCGCACGGCGGCGCTCGCCCCGTCGTTCGGACGGCTCGGCGAGTACCTCGACTGGCAGGAGCGCCGCCTCGGCTCGCTCGGCGTCCAGGTGCGTCTCGGCACGGCCTTCGGCGCGGCGGACCTCGCCGCGGCGGACCCCGGGGCGGCCCTGGTCGTGGCCACGGGCGCGCGGGAACGCGTGCCCGACCTGCCGGGCGTGCACCTCCCCCACGTCGTCGGCGGCCGGGCGGCCCTGCGCGGCGCACCGGTGGGCCGGCGGGTCGCCGTCGTCGTGCAGGACGACCATCTGGCGCCGCTCGCCGTCGCCGAGGCCCTCGCGCACCGCGGCTGCGAGGTGACCCTGCTCTACTCCACGCACGTGCCCGCCCAGCTCCTCGGCCGCTACATCGTCGGCTCGGTGCTCGGCCGGCTCGACTCGCTCGGCGTCCAGGTGCGGATCATGGAGGAGGTCGTGGCGATCGGGGACGGGGTGGTGCACGTGCGCCACACGTACTCGGGACGCGCCCACGAGCTGACCGGGTTCGACACCGTCGTGCTCGCGTGCGGCGGGACCTCCGAGGCCGGCCTGTACGCGCTGGCGCGCGAGCAGGGCCGGGCCGACGTGCACGTGCTCGGTGACGCCTACGCGCCGCGCCGGCTCGTCTTCGCCACCCGGCAGGCCCTCGTCATCGCCCGGCTGCTCGCCGGCCTGGACCGCTGAGCGTCTCGGCCCGGCCCGGGACGGCGAGGCCCCCGAAACGCGAGCGTTTCGGGGGCCTCGCCGGTTCTCGCCTCGTGTCACATGGCGCTGTTGTTGTTCTTCCACTCCAGCGGCTTCTTCGTCACCCAGCTCATCAGCCGGTCGATGAGGAACCCGGCGATGAGCAGTGTGGCCAGCGCCGCGAAGGTGCCGGCGCTGTTGAACATGCCCGCGTTGCGCGCGACGAGGTAGCCCAGGCCGCTGTCGCCGGCGAGCATCTCGGCCACCACGACACCCACGACGGCCTGCGGCACGGCGAGCTTGAGCGCCGCGACGACCCAGATGAGGGCCGAGGGGAGCCGGACCCGCAGCATGACGTCGATCTCCGAGCCGCCCATGATGCGCACGGAGTTGACCAGCGACGGCCGCACCTCGCGGATGCCGAAGAAGGTGTTGAAGAAGACCAGGAAGAAGACGATCACGGCCGCGGTGAGGACGCCGAGCCCGCTGCCGATGCCCACCCACATGATGAACAGCGGGATGAGCGCGTGCTTCGGCATCGTGTAGAGGGCGGTGATCATCGGCTCGAAGATCTCGGCGAGCGTCTTGGCCTGGCCGAGCACGACACCCACCAGGATGCCGAGCAGGCCGCCGCACAGCAGGCCGAGCCCGGCGCTGCGGAAGGTCGCCGCCGCGTTGGTCAGCAGGGTGCCGTCGGTCACCCAGCCCCACAGCGTCGGCAGGAACTCGGAGGGCCGGCTGATGAGCAGCTCCTGCACGACGCGGCCGGACGCCAGCTCCCACGCGACGAGCACGACGGCGATGACGAGCGCCTGGATGCCGAGCACCATCAGGCGGTGCCGGCGGGCCGAGCGGCGCTGCGTCGCCTTGCGTTTCTGGGCCGGGCGGTTCCCGACGAGCGTGTCGGTCATGACCCGTTGCCTCCTCCGTCAGCGGTGGCCTTCGACCTGGCGTCGAGCAGACCACGGTTGAGCTCCTGCTCGACCCGGGCGAACTCGTCGGTGAACCGCAGCGCGTCGAGGTCTCGCTCGACCCCGAACGGCAGCCGGTACTCCGCCACGATCCCGCCCGGAGGGCCGCCGCCGACGATCAGCACCCGGTCGGAGATCTTCGCCGCCTCGGTGATGTCGTGCGTGACGAACATGACCGTCTGACCGGCGCGCTTGACGGTCTCGCGCAGCTCGATGTGCATCTGGTGACGCATCTGCGCGTCGAGCGCCGCGAACGGCTCGTCCATGAGCAGCAACTTGGGCTCGTAGATCATGCTGCGGGCCAGCAGCGCGCGCCGGCGCATGCCGCCGCTGAGCTGTCCGGGCAGGAGGTTCGCGGCATGGCCGAGGTCGAGGATCTCCAGGTACCGGCCGACCCGGCGGGCGATCTCGGCCTTGGGCACCTTGCGCATCCGCAGCGGCAGGCCGATGTTCGCCTGCACCGTCTGCCACGGCAGCAGGGTGTCGTCCTGGGTCATGTAGCCGACGTTGCGGTTCACCCCGTTGATCGGCTCCCCCGCGAACCGGACGTGGCCGGCCCGCGGCCGGAGCAGCCCGGCCGCGAGGTTGAGGATCGTCGTCTTGCCGCAGCCGCTCGGCCCGAGCAGCGTGAGGAACTCACCGCGCTCGATGGTGAGGTCGACTCCGTGGAGGATGTCGTCGCGCTCACCGAACCCGATGGCGAGGTCCTGCACCTCGAAGATCGTGCCCTGCCCCGTCATCAGTTCCCCCGGGCGACGGGCGCCACGAGCTTGTCGTACTTGAGTGCGGCGTAGTCGTTCTCCGACGTCGCGTCGAAGAGCGTGACGAGCGTCTTCCAGTTGACCTCGGTGAAGTTGCTGCCCGCCGGGTAGGCGCTCTTGCACTGCGCCCACATGTTGTCGAAGACCGCCTTGTCCATCTCCTTGAAGACGTTGCTCTTCAACAGCTCCGCGGCCTTGTCCGGCTGGTCGACGGTCATCTTCTGGCCGTCGTTGAGGGCGTCGTGCAAGGCCTTGACGGTGTCGGGGTTCTTCTCGATGTACGACCGCGACGCGTAGGTCACGATGCCCTGGTAGTCCTTCAGCGACGTGACGTCGCCCTTGGGCAGCGACACCCAGGTGACGGCCTTGCCCTGGGCCACGGCCACCTCGCCGCTCCCGACCGCGGCGAAGCTGGCGTCGAACGTGCCCTGGATGAGACCGGCGGGGATGGCGCCGAGGTCGTTGAGCGGCACGAAGCGGACGTCGGTGTCGGGCTTGAGGCCGACACCCTCGAGGATCGTGCGCAGCACGATGTTGCCGGTCGAGCCGCTGGGGCTCACCGCGATCCGCAGGCCCTTGAGCGCCTTGAGCCGGTTCTCGATCGGCGCGTCGGGGGCGACGCCGGTCTTCTGGGCCGCCTCGTTGCGCATCGTCAGGCTGAACAGCAGCGGCGCCATGCCGGCGATGATCTGCACGTCCGCGCCCTTGGCGATCGCGTCGATCACGGTGTTGGTGCCGCCCACCGCGACGTCGACGTCGCCGGCGAGCAGCGCCGCCACCTGGTTCGTGCTGCCGGCGCCGGCGATGTTCTGCCGGCGCAGGGAGATGCCGTGCGCGTCGCCGAGCTTGCCGTCGATGGCGAGGTTCATCGTCGCGTTGTTGATGCTGGAGGTGATCCCCACGCGGACCGTGGTCGGACCGCCGGTGCCGTCCGACTTCGAGGACTGGGGGTCGGAACCGCAGGCACTGAGCGACAACGCTACGGCGAGGGCCGTGGCGACGGCGGCGCCGGTGCGGCCGGCGAGCCGGGGGAGGCGAACGCCGAGCATTCGACGCTCCTTTCATCAAGACCAAGGGATTATGGTTACCATAATCATGAATTGGGGTGTGGTCAACATTACAAGGGATTCGAACGGCTCAACCTGGTAACCGTTCGGACATCTCAGGGAGACACCCGCGACGCCGCAGGGGTGTGCGTCGCGCCGGGGGCCCCCGGCGTACCGGCAGGCGCGGGTGAGCCCGGTCAGTCGCCGCGGAAGTTCGGCCGGCGCTTCTCCAGGAAGGCCCGGGCGCCCTCCACCATGTCCGGGCTGCCGATGGCCTGGATGAGCATCCCGACGCCGGCGGCCATGTTGTCCTTCGACGCGTTCCACCAGAGGTTGGAACTGATCTTCGTGATCTCCAAGTAGCGCGGGCTGAGCCGGTGGATCTCGGCGAGCATCGCCTCCACCGCCGGCTCCAGCTCGCCGTCGGGCACGACCTCGTTGACGAGGCCGAGCGCGAGGGCCTGCTCGGCCGGGTAGCGGCGGCACAGCATCGCCATCTCCTTGGCCCGCTTCTCGCCGATCTGGACCCCGAGGACGTTCGTCGCCCCGAGCACCGGGGCCGAGCCCACCTTCGGGCCGGTCTGCCCGAACGTCGAGCGCCGCGTGGCGATCGCGAGATCGCACGCGATGACCAGCTCGTTGCCGCCACCGGCCGCCGCACCGTCGACGGCCGCGATGACCGGCCGGGGGCAGTTGCGGATCGCGTCGACGAGCCGGAAGGACGCCGTGAACAGCTCACGCAGGGCGTCCGGGTCGGGATCGCCCAGGTTGGCCAGCGCGCCGCCGGCGCAGAACGCGCCGCCGGACCCGGTCAGCACGACGGCGTCGAACCGGGCGGCGCCCTCGACGGCCGCGGTCATCGCCCGCGCCATGTCCAGGTCGTACGCGTTGCGGCGATCCGGACGGTTGATGGTCACCCACAGGGCGTGACCGCGCTCTTCGACCTCGATGTCAGCCATGTCGTCTCCTTCGGTGCCCGCTCACCGGCCGTGCCAGCGCGGGGGCCGCTTCTCCTTGAAGGCGCGCGCGCCTTCCTTCGCGTCCTCCGACGACCGCACCGGCTCGTAGATCTCCGCCTGCCGGGCGAACGCCTCCGAGGAGTGCCAGTCGCGGGACTCGACGATGATCCGTTTCGTCGCCCGGACCGCGAGCGGCCCGTTGGCGGCGACGCGACGCGCCAGCTCGAGCGCCGCGTCGAGCGCCCCTCCCGGCGGCGTGAGCCGGTTGACGAGCCCGACCTCGGCCGCTCTCTCCGCGGTGAACGTGTCGCCGGTGAGCGTCCACTCCATCGCCAGCTGCAGCGGTACCCGCGACGGCAGCCGGAGCAGGCCGCCGCCGCCCGCGAGCAGTCCCCGCTTCACCTCCGGCAGGCCGAACCGTGCGCCCTCGGCGGCGGTCACCAGGTCGCAGGCGAGCACGATCTCGAACCCGCCCGCGACGGCGAAGCCCTCCACCGCGGCGATGAGCGGCTTGCCGGGCGGGCGCTCGACGAGGCCGGCGAAGCCCCGGCCCGGGACCGACGGCCGCTCCCCCGCCAGGAACGCCTGCAGGTCCATGCCGGCGCAGAACGTCCCGCCGGCGCCGGTGATGACACCGGCGGTGATGCCCGGATCGGCGTCCAGCCGCTCCATGGCGGCGGCGATCCGGCGCGCGGTCGCGAGGTCGATGGCGTTACGGACCTGGGGCCGGTTGATGGTGACGACGAGGACGCCGTCGGACACCTCGACGAGCACCGGCGGCGGGCACCGGTCGTCCCCGGCCACGGCCGGGGCGGCGACCCGCTCCATGATGTGGTCGACCATCTCAGCGGGCCTGCATCCGGACGGCGCCGTCGAGGCGGATCGTCTCGCCGTTGAGGTACGCGTTGCCGATGATGTGCACAGCGAGGGCCGCGTACTCGTCGGCCTGCCCGAGCCGGGCCGGGTTGGGCACCGACCGGGCCAGCCCCTGCTTGATCTCGTCGGAGAAGCGGTCGAGGATCGGCGTGTCGAAGATGCCCGGCGCGATCGTGCAGACGCGGATGAGCTTCGTCGCGAGGTCGCGGGCCGCGACGAGGGTCATGCCGACCACGCCCGCCTTGGCCGAGGCGTACGGGATCTGGCCCACCTGCCCCTCCCACGCGGCGACGGACGCGGTGAGCACGCACACCCCGCGCTCGCCGTCGACCGGCTCGTTCGCCGCCATCCGGGCCGAGGCGAGGCGCAGCACGTTGAACGTGCCGACGAGGTTGAGGCGGACCAGCGTCTCGTAGAGCTCCAGCGACCCCGGCGATCCGTCGCGCTCGACGAGGCGCACGGTGCCGCCGCGGCCCGCGCAGTGCACCAGCGCCCGCAGCGGGGCGACCCGCTCGGCCGCGTCGAGGGCGGCCGCGACCTGGTCGGGCTCGGTGACGTCGGCGGGCACGAAGCACGCCCGGTCACCCAGCTCCGCGGCCCGCTCGGCGCCGGCCGACGTCGGCAGGTCGAGGATGACGGTGTGCGCCCCCGCGTCGACCAGCCGGCGGGCCGTCGCCAGGCCGAGGCCCGAGGCGCCTCCGGTGACGACGGCACTGTTTCCCTGAAGATTCATCGGGGCGACTCCTGAAGGATCTCGATGATGGTGGCGTTGGCCATGCCGCCGGCCTCGCACATCGTCTGCAGCCCGTACCGGCCGCCCGTCTGTTCGAGGTGGTTGATGAGGGTCGTCATGAGCCGGGCTCCGGACGCGCCGAGCGGGTGCCCGAGTGCGATGGCTCCGCCGCGCGGGTTCAGGCGCCCGGCGTCGACCGGGAACTCGGCCCGCCAGGCGAGCGGGACGCTCGCGAACGCCTCGTTGACCTCGATCGCGTCGATGTCGTCGATGCGCAGCCCGGCCCGGTCGAGCACCCTGCGGGTCGCCGGGAGCGGCCCGGTGAGCATGAGGGTGGGGTCGTCGCCGACCACGGCGGAGGCGACGATCCGTGCCCGCGGCCGCAGGCCCAGCGCCGACGCCCGTTCCTCGCTCATGACGAGCAGCGCGCTCACGCCGTCGGTGATCTGCGAGGAGTTGCCCGCGGTGACCTTCCAGTCGACCTCGGGGAACCGCCGGGTGTAGGGGTCGGTGGCGAAGGCCGGCGACAGGTTCGCCAGAGTTTGCACGGAGCTGCCCGGGCGGATCGTCTCGTCCGCGTCGACGACCCGCTCCCCCGCACCGTCCGGCACCCGGATCGGGACGATCTCGCGGTCGAAGGCGCCACCGGCGCGGGCCGCGGCGGCCCGCGCGTGCGACTCGGCCGCGTACGCGTCGAGCTGCTCGCGGGTGAGGCCCCACTTGGCGGCCACCAGCTCGGCGGCCACGCCCTGCGGCACGAGGCCGGGATAGCGTGCGCGGGTCCGCGGGCCGAACGGGTCGGCGTCCATGCGACCGGAGCCCATCGGCACCCGGCTCATCGACTCGACGCCGCCGGCGATCACGACGTCGTAGGCACCGGCCAGGACGCCCCACACCGCGAAGTCGACGGCCTGCTGGCCGGAGCCGCACTTGCGCTCGACCGTCACCGAGGGGACATGATCAGGGAAGCCGGCGGACAGCCACGCCTGCCGGCCCGGCGTCGCCGACTGCTCGCCGACCTGACCGACGCAGCCGACGATGACGTCCTCCACCAGCGCAGGATCGACACCGTTGCGCTCGAGGAGTGCGGCGAGCACCTGCCCGAGCAGATCGACGGGGTGGAGCCCGGCCAGGGAGCCGGACGCCTTGCCCTTCCCCATGGGAGAGCGCACCGCGTCGACGATGACGGCACCAGTCACGAGAACCTCCTGCGAGCCGCTTGACCGACGTTAACTATATAAACCAATATCACAGATACGGGTGCAGGACTACAGGACGGAGGCCCCGTGAGCGAGGCACTTTTTGAGCTGCCGGAGGCGTACAGAGCGCTGCAGGAGCAGGCCCAGGCGCTGGCCAGAGCGGTGCGGCCGTTCTCCGCCCGGGCCGACGAGGCCGACCACATCGACCCCGACATGCGCGCCCAGCTGGCGGCGAGCGGGCTCACCGATCTGGTCGTGCCGGCCGCGTACGGCGGGCGGCACGAGAAGGTGGACGCCCTCGCCGTGACCGTCGTGCGCGAGGCGCTGGCCGCGGAGAGCGCCCATCTCGACTCCCTCTTCGCGATGCAGGGCATCGGCAGCTACGGCCTGGGCGTCGGCGGCGCGGAGCGGGTCAAGGCGGAGTGGCTGCCGAAGGTCGCCACGCTGGGGGCCATCGCCGGGCTGGCGCTCACCGAGCCGCAGGTCGGCTCCGACCTGCGGAACCTGGCGACGACCGTGGAGACCGACGGCGACCACGTCGTCGTCACGGGGCACAAGTCGTTCATCACCAACGGCGGCGACGCCGACTTCTATCTCGTCCTCGGCCGCCAGGGCGACGGGTTCACGCTGGTCCTCGTGCCCGCCGGGGCGCCGGGCTTCTCGGCCAGCAACCCGCACCAGATCATCGCGCCGCACGTCCTCGGCGACCTGCACCTCGACGGCGTGCGCCTGCCGGCCGACCACGTCGTCGGCCCGCCGGGCAAGGGCTTCTCGCTGGTGCTCGCCACGCTGGCGACCTTCCGGGTCTCGGTCGCGGGCGCGGCCGTCGGGCTCGCGCAGGCGGCCCTCGACGAGGCGCTGCGCCACACCGCCGGCCGCGAGCAGTTCGGCGTGCCGGTGGCCCGCCTCGGCCCGGTGCCCTCGATGCTCGCGACCTCGTGGGTCGAGATCGAGATGGCGCGCAGCCTCGCCTACCGCGCCGCCGCGGCCGCGAGCCGCGACCCCCTCGCGGCGCTCAACCTGTCGTCGATGGCGAAGGTCGGGGCCACCGAGGCCGCGGGCCGGGTCGTCGACCGCGCCGTCCAGGTCATGGGGCGGTTCGGGCTGGTGCGCGGCGGCCTCATCGAACGGCTCTACCGGGGCGCGCGGCCGATGCGCATCTACGAGGGGTCGACCGAGGTCATCCTCGATTCGCTGGCGAAGCAACTGCTGAAGGGACTGCAGTCATGATCATCGACGCGCACTGTCACGTGTGGCCCGACCACATCGCCCCGCAGGTGCTCGCGCAACGACCGGCGGGGCTGGACCCGCGCCACGACGGCACGCTGGACGGCCTGCGGCGCACCATGGACGAGGCCGGCATCGACCTCGCGATGACGCTCGCGGTCGCCACCGTGGCCAAGAACGTCGCGCGGACGAACGAGTTCATCGGCGGCGTCGACCGGTCGCGGTTCATCCCGTTCGGCACGGTGCACCCGGACCTGCCGGTCGCCGCGAACATCGCGTCGCTGCGGGACAACGGCATCGGCGGGGTGAAGCTGCACCCGCTCTTCCAGGGGCTCTCGCTCGCCGACCCCGCGGTGCACGAGATCCTGCACGGGCTCGCCGCGGAGGGCATCGTCGTGATCACCCACGCGGGCGCCGGCGGCGACGCGCAGGCCAACGACCGGGGCGCCCCGCACCATCTGCGCACCATCATCGACACGGTGCCGGGCCTCAAGCTGATCGCGTGCCACTTCGGCGGATACCACCGGCTCGACGAGGCCGAGCAGGCCGTGCTCGGCACCGACGTGCACCTGGAGACCTCGTGGCCGCCCACCCTGCGCGGGCTGGACGCCGACCGGGTGCGCGAGATCATCGCGCGGCACGGCGCGTCCCGGATCATCTACGGCAGTGACTGGCCGATGAGCGATCCGGCGACGGAGATCGCGGCGGTGCGCGCGCTCGGGCTCCCGCCCGCGGACGAGGAGGCGATCCTCGGTGGCAACCTGGCCCGCCTCCTCGGGATCGCGCCGCTAGCGCACGACTGACCAGGTGATCGAGGCGTCCATGGTGGAGGCGAACTTCTTCTCCAGGTAGCGCGTCATCTCCGCGATGTGCTCGCGCATGGACTCCTCGGCCACGTCACCGTCGCTGGCGGCGATGGCGTCGTAGATGGACCGGTGCCGCTTGAGCACCGTCCCCCGGCGGTGCTCGGGGTAGTCGACCCCGAGCACCGTGCCGTCGAGGATGTCGAGCAGCGCGTCGACCAGGAAGCCGAACACGGTGTTTCCCGACGCCCAGGCAATGACGTCGTGGAAGCTCTTGTTCGTCTCCAGGAAAACGCCCTGGTCGGCGATGTGCTCGCCCATTTTCTGCACCGATTCTTCGAGCTGGCGCAGCCGCTCGGCGTCGATGCGCTGCGAGGCGAGCCGGGCCATGAGCGGCTCGAGGGCGGCACGGGTCTCCAGAATGGACCGGAATGGCGCCTGCTCGAACTGCAGCAACAGAATCAGGGACGTCGCCAGATGAGAGGCGTCGGGCTTCTCTACGATCGGACCGCCGCCCGGCCCCGGCTTGAGGGAGATGACGCCCTGCAACTCGAGAAACCGCAGCGACTCCCGGAGGGTGCCGCGGCCGACCTGATACTCCTCGAGCATGACCCGCTCGGGCGAGAGCCTGTCGCCGACCTGCTTGTTCTGCCTGCTGATCTCGTTGACGATGCGCTGCGCCACGAGCATGGCGGTCTTCTGCGGACGGTCACGGTTCACTGCCGCACCCCCCTTCTGCGTCGGCCTCCCCTGAGGCTCATTGCTTCCTATGATATTCAGCAAAAGGGCGCGTTCGCTACCCGCCCCCACCAGCCCGGCGTCCGCATTTCCCCCCGATGTCGAGAATGTGCGAGGAATGTGACCATCCCTATCGCGCTGCGTGACCGCCGTCAATACGATCAGCGCCGACCCAGCGCGGGCAGCACTTCGTCGGCGAACAGTTTGAGGGTGGCGAGCATGTCCTCGTGGGGCAGGTCGTACCACTGCGCCCGGAGGATGACCGTCGTCACGCCGGCCTCCTCGAGCTCGCGCAGCCTGGCGACGCACGTCGCGGGGTCGGTGAAGAGGTACGCCTCGTCGGCCACCTCCGCGGCGGCCGCCTCGCTCTGCAGGTGACGATACTGGGCCGTCGCATCCGGGGCGTTGTACTTCGCGTACTGCTGGGTCACGCCGAGCCGGGCGCGGAGGCCGCGCTCGCGGGCCCGCTCCCGGTCCGGGTCGAGCACGAGCTCGCGGCGGACGACCACCTCACCGTTGAGCGGCCGGCCGAGCCGCGCGCGCTCCGCCCGCTCCACCTGGACGAGCTCGGCGAGCTTCGCCACCGACGCGTGCGGCGGCACGATCCAGGCGTCGCCGAGCTGAGCGGCCCGCCTGGCGCCCGCCTTGTGCATTCCGGCGCCGACCCAGATCGGCGGCCCGCCCTGCTGCACCGGGGGAAGGCTGATCCGCGCGTCGTCGAGCGAGTAGTGCTTGCCCGCGTAGGTCACCGGCTCACCGGACCAGAGCCCGCGGATGATCTCGACACTCTCGGTGTAGCGCGAGACGCGTTCGTCGAGCGGGATGCCGAACGCGGCGAACTCGTTCTCCCGGTAGCCCATGCCGAAGCCGGCGATCGCCCGTCCGCCGCTCAGGTGGTCGAGCGTCGCGAACGTCTCGGCGACCTGGACGGGGTGGTGCAGCGGCAGGATGAACATGTTGGTCCCGATCCCCATCCCCTCCGCCTGCTGCGCGAGCGCCGCCAGGGTGGGAATGGGCTGGAGGGTGGGCATGCTGCCGAGGTAGTGGTGCAGCAGCCAGATGCTGTCGATCCCGCACTCCCGCGCCACGGAGACCTGCTCCCGGAGCTCGCCGACCCGCTCGGCGGCAATGGTCCCCTGCGGGAAGTCATTCATGATCGCTAATCCGAACTTCACGGCCCGTAACCCCTTCGACGCCCAACGCTGCTGCACGATATAACGATTATAAGGATATAGTCGCCAGCAAGCGAGAGCGCACAGGGGCGTTCGCCAGTCGTCTCCGGGTGGGCGGTCACGGACCGAACGGGGCGGGCGGCGGATGGCGGTCCGCCTCCCGCGCGGCGAGCGTGGCCATGTCCCGCCGGTACTGCTCGGCCGACAGGTAGCCGGCGAGCAGCCACTCGGTCAGCACGGCCTCGGCCCGCTCGGCCCGCGGCGACGCCGGCGAGAACCCGAGCGACTCCCGGCTCCGGCGCCTGGCGATCCACGCACTACCGGACGACAGGATCGCCACAAAGATCAGGACGATCAAGAAGACGGCGAACTCCACCGCGACCACCCCCGCCGACATCCGGGGTCCACATTCAATCCTCGCTCGGCCGGTTTCCGGCGGCAACCGGTCCACGGGCAGCTCCGGGCGCGCCCCAAAGGCGCGCCGACGCGGATGGCGCAACTCTTCACATATTCAGCTTCATCAATCATCGGGTTCTCTCTACGATCCGCGCATGTCTGAGCATTTAGCGTCACCTGTCGATGAGCTTGATCAGCCGGGCGGCGAGCTCCCCCGGGCGTCCCCGCCCCGGCCCACGTGGGTCCGGCCGGCGCTGGCGGCGATCGTCGTGTGCGCCGCCGTCGTCTACGCCTGGGGGATCGGCGGCATGCAGCTGCACCTGTACTACGGACCTGGCGTCCGCACGATGGCCGGCAGCTGGCAGGCGTGGCTGTACGGCGCCTACGACCCGCAGCTGACCATGACCTTCGACAAGGCGCCCGGCACGTTCTGGCTGCAGGCGCTGTCCGCCCGCATGTTCGGCTACGTCCCCTGGGCCGTCCTGCTGCCCTCGCTGCTGGCGAGCCTGGCCTCGATCGTGCTGATGTACCGGGTGGTGCGCGAGTGGGCCGGACCGGAGGGCGGTGTGGCGGCGGCCGGGTTCTTCGCGGCGACGCCGATGGTCGCCGCGCTCGCCCGCACCCAGATCCCCGACCCGGTCCTCGTGGCCCTGCTGCTGGCCGCGACCCTCCTCTGGCAGCGGGCCGTCGCCACCGACCGGCTCAGGCCGCTGCTGTGGACCGGCGTGCTGGTGGGCCTCGCGTTCCAGGTGAAGATGGCCCAGGCGTGGCTGATCTGGGTGCCGTTCGGCCTCGGCTACCTGCTCGCCGCGGCCGCCCCGTGGCGCCGCCGGCTGACCCGGCTGGCCCTGGCCGGCCTGCTGACCGTCGCGGTGTCCCTCGTCTGGGTCGGCGTCATGGCGGCACTGCCGGCGTCGCACCGGCCGTGGATCGACGGGTCGGTCGACAACTCGATCTGGTCGATGGTGTTCGGGTACAACGGGTTCAACCGCTTCGGCGTCGACAACGCCGGCGCCGACGTCCTCGGCATCGGTGGGCCGCCGGGGAAGAGCGAGGGCCCGGCGCGGCAGTACCTGATCCGCAACGGCGTAGCGCCGCAGATCGGCTGGCTGTACGTGTTCGCCCTGGCAGGCCTGGTGGTGGCGGTCGTCACCCTGGTCCGGGACCGGAGGAACGCGGCCCCCTCGGTGCTGTGGCTCGCCTGGCTGGCGGTGCACCTGCTGACCTTCGCCGGCAGCGTCAAGGCCCACTCCTTCTACAACGTCGCCCTCGCACCCGCCCTGTCCGCGCTCGCCGCGGCCGGGCTGGTCGCCCTGTGGCGGGCCTACCGGACCTCCGGCTGGCACCGCTGGCTCCTGCCCGCCGCCGTCGCCGCCAGCGGCTGGTGGGCCTGGCACCTCGCCGGGCAGTTCCCGGCCTTCGCCACCTGGCTCCCGGCGGCGGCCGCCGCCACGGCCGCCGTCGCCGTCCTCGCGCTCGCCGCCGCGACGCTGACGCCCAGGCTCCAGTCCACGGCGCTCGCGATCGCCGTCGCCGCGGTGCTGCTGGCGCCGGTCACCTGGACGCTGTCGGTCACCGACAACCTCACCGTGTCCGACGCGCACCGCCCCGCCGCCGGACCGCCGTCGCGGGAGACCGCCACCATCCTCAGCGGCCGCCTGCTACGGATGCTGCCGGCCGCGGACGTCGACCGCATCACCGCCCACGTCCGCGCCAACCGCGGCGGTGAACGCTACGACCTCGCCGTGCAGTGGGCGCCGCAGGCCGGCCAGTTCATCACCCGCGGCCTCGACCCACTCCCGATCGGCGGGTTCACGGCCCAGATCCCGAACGTCGGCGTGCAGCGGCTCGACGAACTCGTCGCGGCCGGGGAACTGCGGTTCGCCCTCGTCGACGGCCCGCAGCTGAAAGGCAAACCGACCCGCGACTACCCGGACTACGCCGCCTGGGCGCCGATCGCCTGCCGACCCGTCGACGGGTTCAGCACCGGGCTCTACACCCTGTACGACTGCGCGCGGTAGCCGGTCACTCGCCTTCCTTCGAGCCGTCCGAGGTCATCGCCTCCTGACCGGGAGCCGACGGCAGGAAGGCGTGCTGGTGCCCCCGGCCGATGTCGACGTTGAGCTGGTCGAGTTGCGTGGCGCCGACCGACCAGCCGGCGACCGCCAGGTCACGCTGGCGGCTGGCGAGGCTCAGCAGCGCCGCCCGGTCCGCCTCGGGGGCCTTGATCGCGACGGCGTACGTGTCCACCGCGAGGTCGAGCTGCCGGGCGCCGCCGGCGAGGCTGCCCCGGGCGATGTTGACCGCCGTCCCGGCCGACGGCGGGTCCTTGAACTCCTCGACACCCTTGCGCGTGACCGCCTTCCACCCGTCGACCTTGCCCTGCTCGACCAGCGGTCCCGGCGCACCCTTGGGCGGAAGCGCCGTGGCCAGCTGCTCGACGGCCGGACCGAGCAGCTCCAGGATCCGGCGCGCCTGGTCGGTGAGCGCCACGACCTGGTCGGCGTCGCGCTTGACCTCCGCGACCTGCAGCTCGTCGATGCGCCGCTGCGTGTCGCTGCGCGGGTCGGCGACGGCGCCGCCGACGAGACCCCCGATCAGCCCGCCGACGACGAGCGCGACGGCCGCCGCGATCACGACGGGCCGCCACCGGAGACCACCGCCGCCGGTGGCACGGGCGCGGGCAGGCAACGGACGGGCGCGACTCGGCGAACGGGGTGGCATCACAGCTCCTGGGGGCGCGTTCGGCTGCCGCCGGGACGGAAGGCTCGCCGAAGACCGACCACCCGGGCGTGGTGACGCCCGATGCTATCGGCACACCCGACCGGCCGGAAAGTCCGGAATCGGGGGCATCTGAGGGTGTCGCGGGGAGGGCACGCCGGAGGTCACCGTTCCGGCGGGGCCGGTGAGAGCATCCGGATGGCCTGGTCGGCGTACGTGTAGGCGACCTGCTCCACGCTGTGCGGGCCGTCCGGGCGGAACCAGGCCGCCACGCCGATGCCCATGTCGAGGATGGAGTACGACGCCAGGCGCGGGTGCTCGACGGCGAAGACGCCCGCGTCACGGCCCTCCTCGATCACGCCGCGCAGGGTGCGCTCGTAGGTCGCCCGCATGGCCAGGATCCGGTCGCGGGCGGGCTGCTCCAGGTTGCCGATCTCGCGGTTGCCGACGAAGGCCTGGTCGCGGTGGCCGGCGTGGTAGCGGACGTGGGCCTCGACCATCCGGCGCAGCCGCAGGACCGGTCCGCCGCCGGCGCCGGCGGCGGCGCGCTGCGCGTCCAGCAGCGCCTCCATGGTCTCGACCATGACGGCGACCAGCAGGTCCTGTTTGGACCTGACGTGCCGGTAGAGGCTCGGCCCGCGGACGCCGACCGCGGCGCCGACGTCGGCCATGGTGGTGGCGCGGTAGCCGCGGTCGGCGAAGAGGCGCAGCGCGGCACGGCGGATCTCCGCCGCCTCCAGGCCTGGCTCGCTAATCATCGTTAGCCTACTCGTCACTATTGCTTGACTTTGCTCGTAGCAACAAACCTAAACTGCGCTAATGATGGTTAGCAAGCGGACGGCGGGCCGGAGACGGGAGGGGTCATGAGCTTCGACTTCTCGCTGAGCGAGCGGACCACCGAGTGGCGGGACCGGATCGCCGCGTTCGTCCGCGACGAGGTGATCCCCCGCGAGCAGGACGCGTTCGCCAATGGGGTCACCGACGCGCTGCGCGCCGAGCTGCAGCGGGCCGCGCGCGCGGCCGGCGTGTGGGCGCCGCAGGTGAGCGCCGGGCTGGGCGGCGGCGGGTTCCGCTTCGACGAGGCCGCGGTGCTGCTCGAGGAGGCCGGCACCAGCCTGCTCGGCCCGCTGGCGCTGAACTGCGCGGCACCCGACGAGGGCAACATCCACCTGCTCGACGCGGTGGCCACCGGCGAGCAGCGGGACGCGTACCTGCGGCCGCTGGCCGCCGGCGACGTCCGGTCCTGCTTCGCGATGACCGAGCCGCCGCCGGGCGCGGGCTCGGACCCGGCCGCGCTGCGCACCAGCGCCACCCGCGCGCCCGGCGGCTGGCGCATCAACGGCCACAAGCACCTGATCACCGGCGCGGACGGCGCGGCCTTCGCGATCGTCATGGCCCGGCACGACGACCGCGACGGCGCGAGCATGTTCCTCGTCGACGCGGACAACCCCGGCATGACGGTGGGCGCCCACGCGCGGACCCTGGACGCCACCATGCCCGGCGGCCACTGCCAGGTGGCGTTCGACGGCGCGTTCGTCCCGGACGCGGCGGTGCTCGGCGAGCCGGGGCAGGGTTTCCGGTACGCGCAGGTCCGGCTCGCCCCGGCCCGGCTGACCCACTGCATGCGCTGGCTCGGCGCCGCCCGACGGGCGCACGGGATCGCCCTGGACCGGGCGCTCGGCCGGGAGCTCTTCGGCGCCCCGCTGGCGAGTCACGGGATGGCACAGCAGCTGATCGCCGACAACGAGATCGACCTCGCCGCGGCGCGGGCCCTGCTGTGGCACGCCTGCTGGCAGATCGCCGAGGGTGCCCGCGGCACCGAGGAGTCGTCGCGGGCCAAGGTCTTCATCAGCGAGGCGGCCTGCCGGGTGGTCGACCGCGCGGTGCAGCTGGCCGGTGGGATGGGCACGTCGGACGAGCTCGTCATCGGCCGCATCTACGCCGACATCCGCGCGTTCCGCATCTACGACGGCGCCTCCGAGGTCCACCGGATGTCCATCGCCCGCCGGGTCGTGCGGCGCGCCGAGGGCCGGAGGACCACCGATGCCTGAGCTTCCGGGGCTGCCGTCCGGCCGGATCGGGCCGTGGCTGCGCGAGCACCTGCCGGAGCGCTTCCCCGGCGGCTGGGACGCCGAGCTCATCTCCGGCGGGCTGTCCAACATCACGTACCGGATCGTGCCCGCCGGCGGTGAGGCGGTGATCCTGCGCCGGCCGCCGCTGGGTGAGGTGCTGCCGAGCGCGCACGACATGCGCCGCGAGCACCGCGTCCTCACCGCGCTGGGCGGCACGGCCGTGCCGGTGCCGGAGACGCTGGTGCTGTGCACCGGCGAGGAGGTCCTCGGCTGCCCGTTCTACGTCATGACCGAGGCGCGGGGGCGGGTGCTGCGCACCGCCGCGGACACCGCGGAGCTGTCCCCCACGGTGCGGTCCGAGCTGGCCGACCGGCTGATCACCACGCTCGCCGACCTGCACGCGATCGAACCGGCGGCGGTGGGGCTGGCCGACTACGGGCGGCCGGACGGCTACGCGGCACGCCAGCTGCGGCGCTGGGGCGGGCAGTGGGAGCGGTCGCGGACCCGGGACCTGCCGGACATGGACCGCCTGCTGGCCCGGCTCGCCGAGCGGCTGCCGGCGCAGGCCGGGTCGGCGCTGGTGCACGGCGACTACCGGCTCGACAACACGGTCGTCGACCTGACCGGGCCGGCGCGGATCACGGCCGTGCTGGACTGGGAGCTGTGCACCCTGGGTGACCCGCTCGCCGACCTCGGCGTGGCGCTGTCCTACTGGCACGACCCCGGCGACGACGAGCGCGGCCTGATCCCGGTGGCGGCCGGCGTGACCGCGCACGAGGGCTTCCCGCGGACCCACGAGCTGGCCGAGCGGTATGCCCTGCGGACCGGCCGCGACCTGACGACCCTGCCGTTCCATCTGGCGCTCGCCGCGATGAAGCTCGCGGTGATCCTGGAGGGCGTGCACGCGCGCTTCCTCGGCGGGAAGACGGTCACCGCCGGCTACGACAACGTCGGCGCCGCGGTGCCGGTGCTCGTGGCCCGCGGCCTGCGCCGGCTGGACGGGTCAGACGCCTGAGCCGTGCCGCGGACGAGCTCATCGAGCTGCTGATCGGCCGTCACCACAGCCGCCTCGGCGCCGGGCCGGGACCGGCCCGCGATGAGGACCGGTCCCGCGACGTGCGTGCGGCGCTCGTGGCGCCGGTGGGTCAGATCAGGCCGTGGGCGAGCATCGCCTCGGCGACCATCCGGAAGCCGTCGATGTTGGCGCCGGCGACGTAGTTGCCCGGCATGCCGTACTCCTCCGCGGTGGCGTAGCAGCGGGCGTGGATGTCGCGCATGATGCCGTGCAGCCGCTGCTCGGAGTATTCGAACGTCCACGAGTCGCGGCTGGCGTTCTGCTGCATCTCCAGCGCGCTGGCGGCGACCCCGCCGGCGTTGGCCGCCTTGCCCGGCGCGAAGCGCACGCCGGCCTCGGCGAACACGCGGACCGCCGCCGGCGTCGTCGGCATGTTCGCCCCCTCCACCACCGCCACGCAGCCGCCGGCGACCAGCGCGGCCGCGTCGTCCGCGTCGATCTCGTTCTGCGTGGCGCTCGGGATGGCGACCGCGCACGGCACGTCCCGCCACAGCCCGCCGCCGGGCGTGAAGGTCGCCCCGGGACGGTGGCGGACGTACTGCTCGATCCGCTCCCGCCGGACCTCCTTGACCTCCTTGAGGACCGCCACGTCGATGCCCTTGTCGTCGCGCACGTAGCCGGACGAGTCGGAGCAGGCCACCACGAGGCCGCCGAGCTGGTGCACCTTCTCGATCGCGTAGATGGCCACGTTGCCGGAGCCGGACACCACCACGCGCTTGCCCTCGATGCCGTCGCCGGCGGCCCGCAGCATCTCCTCGGCGAAGAACACCGCGCCGTAGCCGGTCGCCTCCCGGCGCACCTGGGCACCGCCGTACACGAGACCCTTGCCGGTGAGCACCCCGGACTCGTACCGGTTCGTGATCCGCTTGTACTGCCCGAACAGGTAGCCGATCTCCCGGCCGCCGACGCCGATGTCGCCGGCGGGCACGTCGGTGTACTCGCCGATGTGCCGGTACAGCTCGGTCATGAACGACTGGCAGAACCGCATCACCTCACGGTCGGAGCGGCCCTTCGGGTCGAAGTCCGACCCGCCCTTGCCGCCGCCGATCGGCATGCCGGTCAGCGCGTTCTTGAACAGCTGCTCGAACCCGAGGAACTTCACGATGCCGAGGTAGACCGACGGGTGGAACCGCAGGCCGCCCTTGTACGGACCCAGCGCGGAGTTGAACTCGACCCGGAAGCCGCGGTTGATGTGCACCTCGCCCCGGTCGTCCTCCCACGGCACCCGGAAGATGATCTGCCGCTCCGGCTCGCAGATCCGCTCGATGATCTTGGCCTGGGCGTACTCCGGGTGCTTGCCCAGCGCGGGGGCGACGCTGTCGAGCACCTCGCGAACCGCCTGGTGGAACTCGCTCTCACCAGGGTTGCGGTGGACCACCGCGGTGAAGATCGAGTCAAGTTTGTCCTGTACCGACACCGTCGTCCTTCCGGTTTGGCCTGTCCGAGCACCCGCTGAGCCGAGTGCCGGGACACCCACACCGTTGTGGACCGGTCTCGCCTCGCGCGGGGCCGTGCCCTGCTGAAGGCCAGGCCGAGCAACATCGCGTGTTTACCTCCCGTTCATCGTTGCATCACTGCAACCACAGACGCGACCATCCGTGTTGATCAGCACACACGCCGGGCGGGCCCGTGCCAGATACCTGCTGCGGCGCGGCTACCGGTAGTGCTCAGGCGGCCGGCTTGCGGGCGTGGACGCGTTCGACGGTGCCGGCCTTGTGCCGTTCCGCCTCCTCGACGTCGAAGCCGGCGGCGCGCACCAGGGGCAGCTGGCGGCGGGTGAAGTACTCCCCCGCCGCGCGGCCGGTGAGCTGCTCGAGCAGCCACTGGGCGGCGCGGACCGGCGGCCAGCTGCTGCCGATGTGGTCGAGCAGCAGCAGGGTGCCGCCGGGGACGAGGACGCGGTGCATCTCGGCGATCGCGGCGGCCGGGTGCGGGATGGTGCACAGCGACAGCGCGCACACCACGGTGTCGAAGGTGCCGTCCGCGAAGGGCAGCCGCTCGGCGTCGCCCTGCCGCAGGTCGGCGGGGCGGCCGAGGTCGGCGGCGCGCCGCTGGGCGATGGCCAGCATCGCGGGGCTCAGCTCGATGCCGGTGAGGACGACGCCGGGCCGGTAGTGGGGCAGGCTGCGGCCGGTGCCGACGGCGACCTCGAGGACCCGGCCGTGCGCGCGTCCGCCGAGCCACTCCCGTCCGCCGGTGAACCAGACCCGTTCGAAGAAGCCGATCTGCTTGTCGTAGCCGGGTGCGTTGCGGTCCCACACCCGCTGCTGGCGGGCCGTGGGCGTCTCGGCGTCCCTGGTCACGATGGTCCCTTCGGCGCGGGAGGAGCGGTCGCCGCCGGCGGCGGCACCCCCCATGATGGTCGGCCCGTCGACGCCGGCGTTCAAGCGCGCGGCCGGTCGCGCCGGCGCCTGTCCTCGCGACGGCGGGCCGCGGCGCCGTCCTCGCGGCGGCGGGCCGCGGCGCCTATCCCTGCGGCGGCGGGCCGAAGTCGACCTGGATCGTCTCGAAGGCCTTGAAGCGCTGCGCCGTCGCGATCGACGTGTAGATGCGCCGGTCGGCCTCGGTCAGCTCGACGTCGTCGGTGAACTGGGTGAGCAGGGCCCGGGGCCACAGGCGGTAGGTCAGGATCATGTTGATCTCGGCGCAGAGCATCAGCACGAGCGCCTGCAGGTAGATCCAGGCGAGCGCGGCCAGGACGAGCCCGAACGTGCCGTACAGCTCGCTCGCGCGGCTGAGCCGGGCGGCGACGTACTGGGCGCCGACGGTCTGCAGCGCCATCCAGGAGGTCGCGGCGATCAACCCGCCGGTGATGACCTGGCGCACCCGCAGCTTCCGGGCGGTCAGCAGCTGCATCGCCGCGGTGAACAGGACGGCGTTGATCACGAACGTCAGCAGGTAGCCGAGGATCTGCAGTCTGGGCCCGGATCGGCCGGTGAGCTCGTTGGCGAAGGCCACGAACGCCGCGGCCGCAGCCGACAGCAGCACCGCGCCGCCGAGGATCAGCAGCAGCCCGAGGCTGCGCAGCCTGGACCGCATCGGATTGGGCTGCTCGTTGCGCGGGACGCCGTAGATGTGGTTGATGCCGGCCTGCGCGGCCTGCATCGCGCCCAGCCCGCCGTACAGCGCGCCGAGGATGCTGAGCACCAGGCGGGTGCCGCTGCCGACCAGCCCGCTGACATTGCGCTGCAGCTCCGGCCCGATGGCCGGCAGGTCCCCCACCGACGACTGCACCAGCTCCTGGTGCAGCTCGGGGTTGGCCTCCAGGAAGAAGCCCAGCGCGGTGAGGAACAGCAGCGTCAGCGGAAACAGCGAGACGAAGCCGTAGTAGGTCACCATCGCGGCGAAGTACGGGCCACGGTCGTCGATGAACTTGTAGACCACCGCCAGCGGGAATCCCAGCCAGACATGCCGACGCTGGAAACGATCCAACCACCCGACCACCGCGACCAGTTACCCCGCCGCCCCCGCGTCACGCCGCCCGTCCGTCCCCGTGCGGGGTCCGGGACGGGAGCGGTCGCGGCAGGATTGCCCGCGGTCCGCGGGGGTAGGGCCGATGCCGTCTGTCCCGCATCCGGCGTTGTGGACGCTGACCAGGTGACGCGCCCGCGTGACCTGTTGCCCGGCGCCCGCTGAGTGGAGGGAGTGCCGAGCATGGCTGAACAGAGCGCGCAGCAGGAGACGGTGGCCGTCCGGGAGGAGCCCCCGGGCGGATGGGCCGGCGGCTTCACCGTCTTCGCCGGGATCATGATGATCATCGGTGGCCTGTTCCACCTGGCCACCGGCCTGGCGGCGATCGTCGAGAACAAGTTCTTCGTCGTCACGGCGGACTATCTGTACACGTTCGACGTGACCGGGTGGGGATGGATCCACCTCGTCGTGGGCCTCGTGGTGCTCCTGGCGGGCTGCGCGGTGTTCACCGGACGGCTGTGGGCCCGGGTCGTGGGCATCGTCCTGGCCGGGCTGAGCGCCATCGCCAATTTCATGTTCCTGCCCTACTACCCGCTGTGGTCGCTGCTGATCATCGCGCTGGACGTGTTCATCATCTGGGCGCTGGCCGTGCAGGGGCGCAGCGTCCCGGAGTGACGGCCGGCGCGGCGATCGTCACTCCTTTCGGGCGAGGCAGCTCGACGACGGGGTGACAACGGTTGCAGTTGGGCACCCGCACGCACGACAGCAGGCGTGCGGGGGTGCCCCGCAGCAACACGAGTCGGGAGGCCCCCCGTGAACGCATATCCGGCCATCGAGGATCACGGGCTGATCGGCGACCTGCAGACCGCGGCCCTCGTGACGAACGACGGCGTCATCGACTGGTTCTGCGCACCGCGCTTCGATTCGCCGAGCATCTTCGCCGCGCTGCTCGACCGCAGCAAGGGCGGCTACTTCCAGGTCGTCCCGGACGGCATCTCGTACGTCAGCAAGCAGCTCTACCTGCCCGGCACGCCGATCCTCATCACGCGCTTCCTCAGCGCGGACGGCGTCGGCGAGCTGGTCGACTTCATGCCGATCGCGGGCGACCACGCCACCGACGTGCACCGCCTCGTCCGTATGGTGCGGGTCGTCCGTGGCCAGATGCGGTTCCGGATCGAGTGCCACCCACGGTTCAAATACGGGCGCGACGCGCACGAGGTCGAGATCACCCCTGACGGCATCGCGTTCCGCAGCCCCGGCTTCACCGTGAACGTCAACCCCGCCCGCCGCGGCGAACAGCTCTTCCGGCCCGAGGACATCCAGCGCAGCGACGACGGCCTCCGCCTGATCGGCACCCTGTCCGCCGGCAACGTCGGCGGCCTGGTCCTGGAGACCCAGCCCGCGGGACCACCCCGGGCGGTGTCCGCCGACGAGATCGTCGAGATGTTCCAGCAGACCCGCGACTTCTGGCGCGGCTGGATCGGCCGGTCCCGGTACAAGGGGCGGTGGCGGGAGATGGTGGAGCGCGCCGCGATGACGCTCAAGCTCATGACCTACGCGCCGACCGGAGCGCTGGTCGCGGCGCCGACCGCCGGGCTGCCCGAGCAGATCGGCGGCGAGCGGAACTGGGACTACCGCTACACCTGGGTCCGCGACGCCTCGTTCTCCGTCTACGCGTTGCTGGGGCTGGGCTTCACCGCCGAGGCGCAGGCGTTTCTGAACTGGCTCAACGACCGCGTGCAGCACGCGAGCGAGCACTCGTCGCCCCTGCAGATCATGTACCGGATCGACGGCTCCCCGGACCTCGACGAGGAGATCCTCGATCACCTGGAGGGGTACCAGCAGTCGTCCCCGGTGCGGATCGGCAACGCCGCCGCGAGCCAGTTCCAGCTCGACATCTACGGCGAGGCCCTGGACTCGCTCCACCTCGCCGACGCGCACGGACTGCAGCTGTCCCACGGTGCGTGGCAGCACGTCTCGCACGTGATCGAGTGGCTCTGCGAACACTGGGACCAGCCCGACGACGGGATCTGGGAGACCCGTGGCGGCCGGCAGGACTTCACCTACGGGCGGGTGATGTCGTGGGTCGCCTTCGACCGGGCGATCCAGCTCGCCCAGCACCGGGCCCGGCCCGCCGACCTCGGTCGCTGGACCAACATGCGCGACATGGTCTACCGGCAGGTCATCCAGCGCGCCTTCCACCCCAAGCGGGAGGCGTTCGTCCAGCACTACGACACCGAGGTGCTGGACGCGTCGCTGCTGTACATGCCGCTGGTCGGCTTCCTCGCGCCGACGGACCCGATGTGGCACACCACGCTGCGCGCGATGGAGGAGGAGCTGGTCGCCGACAGCCTGCTCTACCGCTACGACCCGATGGCGTCCCCGGACGGGCTGCGCGGCTCCGAGGGCACGTTCACGATGTGCAGCTTCTGGTACGTCGACGCCCTCGCCCGCGCGGGCCGGCTGGACGACGCCCGGCTGACCTTCGAGAAGATGCTGACCTACAGCAACCATCTCGGGCTGTACGCCGAGGAGATCGCACCGACCGGCGAGCAGATCGGGAACTTCCCGCAGGCCTTCAGCCACCTCGCCCTCATCAGCGCCGCGATGAACCTCGACTACCAGCTCGACCACGGCGCGGGCGGGGTCGTCGAACCGGTGCTGCGCCACGGCATGGCGACCTCCTCGGCCTGACGGGCCGACGGCACCGGCCCTCGGCCGTGACGTCCGCACCGAACCGCGCTCCGGGGTTCAGTCGCTCCACACCCAGTCGCGGATCTCGGGCTGGTCCTCGAAGTGCTCGCGGGCGTACGCGTTGGCCTCGGCGATGCGCGCGTCACACTCGGCCAGCAGCCCGGGAGCGCGGTCGCGCAGCCGCGGCACGCGCCGGATCGCCTCGGCCGCCAGGTGGAACCGGCTCATCTCGTTCAGCACGACCATCTGGAACGGCGTGGTGGTCGTCCCCTGCTCGTTGAAGCCGCGCACGTGGATGCGGTCGACGTCCGGGTGCCCGTGCACGATCTCGTGGATCGCCCGCTGGTAGCCGTGGAACGCGAACACGACCGGCTTGTCCGCGGTGAACAGGTCGACGAACTGGGCCTCGGTCATGCCGTGCGGGTGGTGCCGGGCCGGGAAGAGCCGCATCAGGTCGACCACGTTCACGACGCGGACGCGCAGGTCCGGGACGAGCCGGCGCAGATACCACGCGGCCGCGAGCGTCTCCAGCGTCGGGATGTCACCGGCCGATCCGAGCACCACGTCCGGCTCCCCGCCGTCGTCGGTGCCGGCCTCGTGCCAGATCGACGCGCCGTTCGCGCAGTGCTCGATCGCCGCCGCCATGTCCAGGAACTGCAGCTGCGGCTGTTTGTCGATCACGATCAGGTTCACGTAGTCGCGGCTGCGCAGGCAGTGGTCGGCGACCGAGAGCAGGCAGTTGGCGTCCGGGGGCAGGTAGATGCGGGTCACGCTGCCCCGCTTGGACAGCATCACGTCGATCAGGCCGGGACCCTGGTGGCTGAAGCCGTTGTGGTCGTTGCGCCAGCACGTCGAGGTGAGCAGGATGTTCAGCGAGGCGACCGGCGCCCGCCACTGGAGGTGCCGCGCCTCCTGCAGCCACTTGGTGTGCTGCACCGTCATCGACGCCGAGACCATCGCGAACGCCTCGTAGGTGGCGAAGAGCCCGTGCCGGCCGGTCAGCGTGTAGCCCTCCAGCCAGCCCTCGCACAGGTGCTCGCTCAGCACCTCCATGACGCGGCCGTCCGCCGACAGGTGGTCGTCGACGTCCAGGCCGGGTCCGACGAAGCACCGGTTCTCCACCTCGAAGACGTCGCCGAGGCGGTTGGAGTTCGTCTCGTCCGGGCAGAACAGCCGGAAGTTCGCCGCCCCGGCGTTGCGGACGAACACGTCGCGCAGCAGCTTGCCCAACTGCCGGGTCGACTCCCGCCGCACCACGGCCGGCCGGTCGACGGCGATCGCGTAGTCGCGGAAGTCCGGGAGGTCCAGGTCGACCAGCACCGTGCCGCCGTTCGCCCGCGGGTTGGCGCTCATGCGGCGGTCGCCCCGTGGCGCGAGGGCGGCGAGGTCGGGCACGAGTGTGCCGTCACGGTCGAACAGCGCATCCGGCCGGTAGGAGCGCATCCAGGACTCCAGCTGGGCCAGGTGCGCCGGGTTCGTGCGGATGTCCGCCATCGGCACCTGGTGCGACCGGAAGGTGCCCTCCGCGGGCTGCCCGTCCACCTCCTTCGGGCCCGTCCAGCCCTTGGGGGTGCGCAGCACGATGGCCGGCCAGCGGGGCCGCCCGGTCACACCGCCGGCCCGGGCGTCGCGCTGAATGCCGCGGATGCGCTCGTAGCACCAGTCGAGCGTCGCCGCGAACGCCTGGTGCACGTGCCGCGGGTCGTCGCCCTCGACGAACCGGGCGTCGTAGCCGTTGCCCTGCAGGAACGCCGCGATGTCGGCGTCGCTGTCACGGGCGATCACGGCGGGTCCGCTGATCTTGTACCCGTTGAGGTGCAGGATCGGCAGCACCGCGCCGTCGCGGGCCGGGTTGAGGAAGGCGGTGCTGCGCCAGGCCCCGGCCAGCGGCCCGCACTCCGCCTCGCCGTCGCCGACCACCGCGGCGACGATCAGGTCCGGCGCGTCGAAGGCCGCGCCGAACGCATGGGCCAGCACGTAGCCCAGCTCGCCGCCCTCGTGGATCGAGCCCGGGGTCTGCACGCTGACGTGGCTGGGGACCCCGCCCGGGGTCGAGAAGCGGCGGCACAGCAGCCGCAGGCCCGCCCTGTCCCGCGTCACCTCGGGGTAGACCTCCGAGTAGGTGCCTTCGAGGTACGCGTTGCCGACCAGCGCCGGTCCGCCGTGGCCCGGGCCGGCCAGGTAGATGACGTCGGCGTCGCGCTCCCGGATCAGCCGGCTCAGGTGGACGTAGACCAGGTTCAGGCCGGGTGAGGTGCCCCAGTGGCCGAGCAGCCGGGGCTTGACGTGCTCCGGCCGCAGCGGCTCGCGCAGCAGGGGGTTGTCGCGGAGATAGATCTGCGCGAGGGTCAGGTAGTTGGCGGCCTGCCAGTACCGCTGCATCTGGTCGAGCAGGGTCGGGGGGAGCGGCCCGGCCGCCGCGGCCTCGCGCTCCTCGGTGGTGCGGACCGCGCTGGAGTGCTGCACGTCGAACTTGAGCATTGCGGGCCTACCTCCGGGAACGGCTGATCGCGCTATCCGAATTGTCGGCCTTGTCCCGCAAGGATGGTGATCGCGACGGCGGGCATAGCCCGGCCGTTCACCCCCGGGATCGCGGGTCTGTGGGGCGAGTGTGTGGGCGCTGTGGGTGGGGTGGGGACGGCACCGCCCGGGAGGCTGGACGCACCAGATCCGTCCAGCCACGAGGAGTCACCGTGACCGCCCTGACCCGCACCGACCGGCGTCCCGACGTCCACGAGATGGTGGTCGTCCACCGCGCCTTCCGGCGGGAGTTCGGCGCCGCCGCCGGCCTTGTCCGCTGTACCCCCGCGGGCGACACCCGCCGCGCGAGGATCGTCGCGGAGCACCTGCGCCTGTGCGCCGCCGGCCTCGAGATGCACCACACCGGCGAGGACATCGTGCTCTGGCCGCTGCTGCTCGAGCGGTCCGCGCCGTCGACCGGGCTCGTCGAGACGATGCAGGCCCAGCACCACGGCATCGACGAGCTGGTCGAGGCCATCACCCCCGCGCTCGCCGCCTGGGAGGCCGCCCCGACCGGGGCCGCCGGCGAGCGCCTCGCGGCCCTCTGCGAGCGGTTCACGGCGGCCCTGCTCGAGCACCTCGACCTCGAGGAGCGCGAGGTGCTGCCGCTGGCCTCGCGCCACGTCACCGCCGCCGAGTGGAACCAGATGGGGCAGCACGGCAAGGACACGATGACCCCCAGCCAGCTGCCGGTCATGTTCGGCCTGGTGCTGCAGGACGCCGACGGCGAGGAGCGCGCCCGCATGCTCGGCAACCTCCCGCTGCCGGTCCGGTTGCTGCTGAAGACCGCCGGCGCCTGGCAGTTCAGGCGCTACGTCCGCCGCCTGCGCGCGTCGTGACCACCGCGGCACGGGCCTGGATCTCGGGACCGCTCGCGGCCCGCCCGGCGTCCCACTCGCGGGCGAACGCCTCGTCCCCGAGGGCGGCCCGGGTGGCGTCGAGCCCGCGGTCGGACAGCGCCCGCGAGACCGGGAAGGTGGGGTCGACGGCATCGGCCGCCGAGATCGAGGCGCCCGCCCCGAACAGCCAGGCCGCGGACACCGGGTCGCCGACCCGCTGCGCGAGGCTCGCCAGGGCGGGCAGCGCGTAGCCGAGGGTCCAGCTCATCCGGGCGGCGAGCGACAGGGCCACCGCCTCGCCGAGCAGCGTGGCGGTCGCCGGCTCGTCGCCGAGCAGCTCGGTGAGCGTCGCGTGCACGTTGAGCGCGGTGGCGAGGGTGAAGGCGTTGCCGGCCGTGCGGGCCGCGCGCACCGTCTCCGGCAGGGTCAGCCCGGCCGTCGCGAGGTCGCCCGCGACGAGGGCGAGCTGGCACCGCGCGAGCCGGGCGTGCACGGCCACCCAGCGACGTCCGGCGGCCTCCGCCTGCGCCAGCGCGCGGCCCAGCAGCGCGTCGGCGTCGTCGAGGGCGCCCGCGAAGACCGCCGCCTGACCGGCCAGGGTCAGGACCTCGCACGTCACGGCCGGCTCGGCCACCCGACCGGCCAGCGCCACCGCGTCGCCGGCGTCGCGCAGCATCGAGGCGGTGTCGCCGGCCAGCAGTTGCAGCCCGAGCCGGCCGGCCAGGGCGCGGCAGCGGGCGACGTCGGAGGCCCCGGGGCCGATCCGCTCCAGCCACGCGAGCCCTTCGCGGGCGTGGCCGCGCAGCGCGAGGTAGAGCCAGACGCTGCCGGCGAGCTCGGCGGCGTCGACGTCCCGGTCGAGCTCGAGCAGGCGGAGGAAGGCCGAGCGCAGGTTGGCGTGGTCGGCGTCGAGCCGGTCGAGCTCGGCCGCGAGGTCCGGCCCTTCCAGCAGTACCGCCGAGGCCGTGGCCCGCGCGTGGAAGTGCGCGGCGTGCCGGTCGGCGGTCGCGGTGGCCAGCCCAGACGCGTGCAGCCGCCGCATCGCGAACTGCCGCACCGGCTCCAGCAGCCGGAAGCGGGGCTGCGGGTCGGGCGACGGCACCCGGAGCACCAGCGACTGGTCGACGAGCGCGCCGAGGGCGGGCAGCACGTCGGCGTCTTCGCCGGCGACGGCCTCGATCGCGTCGAGGGAGCACCCGCCGCTGAGGACCGCGAGGCGCTCGAAGAGGGCGACCTCCTCGGGCTCGAGGAGATCCATGCTCCACTCCAGCACCGCGGCCATCGTGCGGTGCCGCTCGGGCAGGTCGCGCGGGCCCGCGCCGGGGCCCTGCCGCTCCAGCCGGGTGAGGAGGGCCGGCGGGGTGAGCAGCCGCAGGCCGGGCGCCGCGAGCTCGACCGCGAGGGGGAGCCCGTCGAGCCGCCGGACGATCGCGGCCAGGGCGGGAGCGTCGGCGGCGGTGACGGCCGTGGGGGACCCGGCGGCCGCGGCCCGGTCGAGGAGCAGGGCGACGGCGGGCGAGGAGGCCACCGCGTCCACGTCGTCGCCGGCGGGCGTGGTGAGCGGCCCCAGCACGAGCTCGTGCTCGGCGCGCACCCGCAGCGGCGCACGGCTGGTCGCCACCACGACGAGCTCAGGGCAGCGCGCCACGAGGCCGGCGAGCGCCGGCGCCGCCTGGGTCAGCTGCTCCAGGTTGTCGAGCACCAGCAGCATCCGCAGGCCGGCCAGGTGGGGCACGAGCGCGTCGAGCGGGTCGATGCCGACCTCGTCGGGCAGCCCGAGCGCGGCGGCGATCCCGGGCACGACGAGCTTCGGCTCCCGGACCGCGGACAGGTCGACGGCCCGGGCGCCGCCGGGGAAGCCCGGCGCCGCGAGGCGCAGCGCCTCCATCGCGAGCCTGGTCTTGCCCACCCCGCCGGGGCCGGTGACCGTCACCAGCCGGCGCGTGCCCGAGCGGACGAGGGCCAGCAGGTCGGCGAGCTCGCCGTCGCGGCCGATGAGCGGCGTGCCAGGACCCACCGGAACGTGGGCCGGCGACGGGACAGCGGCCGCGGCCGGCGACACACCCGCGGCCGGGAACACGCCCGCTGCCGAGGACGGGGCCGGGGGCGGGGGCGGGGACGCCTCCCGGCTGGGGACCGCGGCGACGAGGGCCGCCCGGTCGCCGTCGTCGAGGGCGAGCCCGTCGGCGAGCGAGCGCACCGTGTGCGGGTAGGGCCGGCGCCGTTCGCCGCGCTCGAGGGCGCCGATCGCCTTCGCCGTGAGGCCCGACCGCTCGGCGAGCTCCTCCTGGGTCAGCGACCGCGCCTCGCGCAGCCGGCGCAGCACGGCGGCGAACTCGCCGGATGCCGCCGCCCCCTCCACAGCTCAGATGCTAGTCGCGCGGGTGCCGTGGGCGGCCGCGACACGGGAGGGCGACCGGCTGTGGTGCCGGTGTGGGCCCGCTGTGGGTGGGGTGGCGCCCGGCGCGGCCCGAGGCTGGGAGCCGACGGCATCCCCGCCCTCACGACGAGAGGACAGACCATGACCACGACACCGGCCACCGCCCCTACCACCAACACCGCCACCGACACCGCCACCGGCACCGGCACCGCGAGCGGGAGGCGGACGGCACCGTACGGCCGCCACATGTCGAACGTGCTCGTCGCGGCCTTCACGCTGTCGGCGGGGCACACCGTCTACGCGAGCGTCGAAGGCATCGAGGACCCCACGTTCACCGTGACCACCCCGCTCGCGTGGGCGTTCTACGTCGTCGGGTTCGGGGCGGCGGTGCTGGCCCGGCGGACCGGGCGCGCGGCGCAGGCGGCGGTGCTCGCCTACCTCACGGCGCTGCTGGCGATCTCCGTCTTCTACTACCCGACGACGTTCGGGCCGCGGCAGCAGACGACGTTCGGGTGGTTCGAGAACGACGTCTACGTCGGGCTGCTCGTCACGGCGACGTACCTCGGGGTCCAGCGGCTGCGGCGCACGACGCTCACCCCGCGGTGACGCCGCCCGGGACGGCCGCGGGGCCGGGGCCGCGGGCGGGCGGGCGTTAAGAAACCGTCAAGGACGCGGTCGCGGCGTATGGATCGCATCAACGCATCTGGGCAGGGCATGCCGCCGGGGCTTCACTTCGGATGCGGCCGGACGTCGGCCGCGCGAAGTGGAATCAAGGAGGAGATCCCTCGTGGCTGACCTGTGGTTCGTGCTGCTGACGATCGCGTTGTTCGCGGTCCTCGGCCTGGTGGTGCGGGCGGTGGAGCGGCTGTGAACGCCGAGAACCTCGTCGGTCTCGTCCTCGCGGTCGCCCTGACCGCGTTCCTGGTGACGGCCCTGCTCTTCCCGGAGCGGTTCTGATGGGCACCGCGGGAGCGGGCGTCGTCTTCATCGCCTCGCTGATCCTCGCCCTGGTGCTGGTGTACAAGCCGTTCGGTGACCACATGTACCGGTCGGTGACCTCGGCCCGGCACACCCGCGCCGAACGGCTCGTCTACCGGGCCGTCGGCGTGAACCCCGACGGCGAGCAGTCCTGGGGCGTGTACGCCCGCAGCGTCCTGGCGTTCTCCGCCGTCTCGATCCTGGCCCTGTACCTGTTCCAGCGGGTCCAGAACCACCTGTGGCTGTCGCTGGGCTTCGACCCGGTCAAGCCCGACCAGGCGTGGAACACGGCGGTCAGCTTCGTCACCAACACCAACTGGCAGTCGTACTCGGGCGAGTCGACGATGGGTCACCTGGTGCAGATGGCCGGGCTCGCCGTGCAGAACTTCACCTCCGCCGCCGTCGGCATCGCCGTCGCGGTCGCCCTCGTCCGCGGGTTCGCCCGGTCCAGGACCGAGCAGCTCGGCAACTTCTGGGTCGACCTGGTCCGCATCTGCGTGCGGATCCTGCTGCCGGTCGCCGCCGTCGCCGCGGTCGTGCTCATCGCCGGCGGCGTCGTGCAGAACCTCAGCGGCGGCACCGACGTCACGACGCTGACCGGCGGCAGCCAGACCATCACCGGCGGGCCGGTCGCCAGCCAGGAGGTCATCAAGGAGCTCGGCACCAACGGCGGCGGGTTCTACAACGCCAACAGCGCCCACCCGTTCGAGAACCCGACCGGCTGGACGAACTGGATCGAGCTGTTCCTGATCCTGCTCATCCCGTTCAGCCTCCCCCGCACCTTCGGCCGCATGGTCGGCGACAGGCGGCAGGGGCTCGCGATCGCGGGCATCATGGCGATCCTCGCGATCGGCAGCGTCATCGCGATCAACGCCCTGCAGCTCGCGCACGGCGGGACGGTCCCCACCGCGGTCGGCGCGGCGACGGAAGGCACCGAGACCCGCTTCGGGGTGTCGCAGTCGGCGACCTTCGCCGCCGTCACCACGCTCACGTCGACGGGTGCGGTCAACTCGTTCCACGACTCGTACACGTCGCTCGGCGGCATGGTGACGATGCTCAACATGATGCTCGGCGAGGTGGCGCCAGGCGGTGTCGGCTCCGGCCTGTACGGCATGCTCATCCTCGCCGTCATCACCGTGTTCGTCGCCGGGCTGATGGTCGGCCGGACGCCGGAGTACCTGGGCAAGAAGATCGGCGCCCGCGAGATCAAGTTCGCGTCGCTCTACCTGCTGACCACGCCGGCGCTGGTCCTCGTCGGCACCGCCGTCGCGATGGGCTCGGCGACCGCGCGGGCGTCGATGGCCAACCCCGGCGCCCACGGCCTGTCCGAGGTGCTCTACGCGTTCACGTCCGCGTCGAACAACAACGGCTCCGCGTTCGCCGGCATCTCCGTCAACACCACGTTCTACAACACCGCCCTCGGGCTGTGCATGCTCCTCGGCCGGTTCCTGCCGATCATCCTCGTCCTCGGCCTCGCCGGCTCCCTCGCCCGGCAGACCCCCGTGCCGCAGTCGGCCGGGACGCTCAGGACGTACCAACCCCTCTTCATCGGCATGGTCGTCGCGGTCACGGTCATCGTCGTGCTCCTCACCTACCTGCCGGCCCTCGCGCTCGGCCCGCTCGCGGAAGGCATCCG
The DNA here is from genome assembly GCF_040614215.1 of Dactylosporangium sp. NPDC006015. Classification (NCBI taxonomy): domain Bacteria; kingdom Bacillati; phylum Actinomycetota; class Actinomycetes; order Micromonosporales; family Micromonosporaceae; genus Dactylosporangium; species Dactylosporangium sp. NPDC006015. Next base: position 321,250 of record NZ_JBEXUD010000006.1, on the reverse strand, counting down.
ATGACCACCCAGACCGTCGCCGGCGGGCTGCTCGACCCCCGGCAGCTGTGGAAGTCCACCCCGGACGCCCTGCGCAAGCTCAACCCGGCCACGCTGTGGCGCAACCCGGTCATGTTCATCGTCGAGATCGGCTCGGTCTTCACCACCGTCCTCGCCGTCCTGCACCCGAGCGTCTTCGCCTGGCTCATCACCGCCTGGCTGTGGCTGACGGTGGTGTTCGCGAACCTCGCCGAGGCCGTCGCCGAGGGCCGCGGCAAGGCACAGGCCGAGACGCTGCGCCGGGCGAAGCAGGACACCCTGGCGCACCTGCGCGACGGCACGACGAGAAGCGCGAGCGAGCTCCAGCAGGGTGACGTCGTGGTCGTCGAGGCGGGCCAGATCATCCCGGGCGACGGCGACGTCATCGAGGGCATCGCCTCCGTCGACGAGTCCGCGATCACCGGCGAGTCCGCGCCCGTCATCCGCGAGTCCGGCGGCGACCGCAGCGCCGTCACCGGCGGCACCAGGGTGCTCTCCGACCGGATCGTCGTGCGGATCACCCAGAAGCCGGGCGAGAGCTTCATCGACCGGATGATCGCCCTCGTCGAGGGCGCCAACCGGCAGAAGACCCCGAACGAGATCGCCCTCAACATCCTCCTCGCCTCGCTGACCATCATCTTCCTGCTCGCCGTCGCGACCCTGCAGCCCCTCGCCATCTACTCCAAGGGCGTGCAGGCGTTCGCGCCCGACAGCCTCGCCCTGAACGGCGACGGCGTCACCGGCATCGTCCTCGTGTCGCTGCTCGTCTGCCTCATCCCGACCACGATCGGGGCGCTGCTGTCCGCGATCGGCATCGCCGGCATGGACCGGCTCGTGCAACGCAACGTCCTGGCCATGTCCGGCCGCGCCGTCGAGGCCGCCGGCGACGTCAACACGCTGCTGCTGGACAAGACCGGCACCATCACCCTCGGCAACCGGCAGGCCGCCGCGTTCCTCCCCGCCGCCGGCGTCACCGACCAGGAGCTGGCCGACGCCGCGCAGCTGTCCAGCCTCGCCGACGAGACGCCCGAGGGCCGCAGCGTCGTGGTGCATGCCAAGACCGCGCACGGGCTCCGGGAACGCACCGCCGGGGAGCTCGGCGGCGCCGTCTGGGTGCCGTTCACCGCGCAGACCCGGATGTCCGGGGTCGACGTCGACGGCGACCGGCAGATCCGCAAGGGCGCCGCGGCGGCCGTCATGCGGTGGGTCCGGGACAACGGCGGGCACCCGACCAGCGACGTCGGCGCGATCGTCGACGCGGTCTCCGCGTCCGGCGGCACGCCGCTCGTCGTCGCCGAACGCACCGGCGACGGGCCCGCCCGCGCCCTCGGCGTCATCCACCTCAAGGACGTCGTCAAGCAGGGCATGCGGGAGCGGTTCGACGCGATGCGCCGCATGGGCATCCGCACCGTCATGATCACCGGCGACAACCCGCTGACGGCGAAGGCGATCGCCGAGGAGGCCGGCGTCGACGACTACCTCGCCGAGGCCACCCCCGAGGACAAGATGGCGCTCATCAAACGCGAGCAGGAGGGCGGCAAGCTCGTCGCGATGACCGGCGACGGCACCAACGACGCCCCGGCGCTCGCCCAGGCCGACGTCGGCGTCGCCATGAACACCGGCACCAGCGCCGCCAAGGAAGCCGGCAACATGGTCGACCTCGACTCCGACCCGACGAAGCTCATCGAGATCGTCGAGATCGGCAAGCAGCTGCTCATCACCCGCGGCGCCCTCACCACGTTCTCGATCGCCAACGACATCGCCAAGTACTTCGCGATCATCCCGGCCATGTTCGCCGCGATCTACCCCGGCCTCGACCGGCTCAACATCATGCGCCTCGACTCGCCGACGTCGGCGATCGTGTCCGCGGTCATCTTCAACGCCGTCGTCATCGTCGCCCTCATCCCCCTCGCGCTGCGCGGGGTGCGGTACCGGCCGGGATCCGCCGCGTCGATGCTGCGCCGCAACCTGCTCGTGTACGGCGCCGGCGGCGTCATCGTCCCGTTCATCGGCATCAAGCTCATCGACCTGCTCATCGCCTGGATTCCGGGGATCTCCTGATGCGCCTCCCAGCCTGGCTCAGCCAGCACCTCGCCGCCCTGCGCGCGCTGCTCGTCCTCACCGTCCTGCTCGGCGTCGTCTACCCGCTGCTCATGGTCGGCGTCGGCCGGATCCCGGGACTGTCCGGCCGGGCCGACGGCTCGCTCGTCGCCAAGGACGGCAAGACCGTCGGCAGCCGCCTCATCGGCCAGTCGTACACCGACGCGGACGGCCGCCCGCTCAGGCAGTACTTCCAGTCCCGGCCGTCCGCGGCCGGCAACGGCTACGACCCCACGTCGACGTCGGCGAGCAACCTCGGGCCGGAGAACGTCGTCGACACCCTCGGCGAAGGCGGCAAGCCGAGCCTGCTCACCCAGGTGTGCGCCCGCAGCAAGGCCGCCGGCGAGCTCGAAGGTGTCGACGGCGGCCGGCCCTACTGCACGCCCGGCGGGGTCGGCGCGGTCCTCGCCGTGTTCCACCGCGACGGCGCCACCGGCCCGGTGACCCGCGTCGTCAGCCTCAACGAGACGGGCCCCGGCGCGCCGTTCGTCGCCACCTACGACGGGGTCGCGGTCGAGCTCGCCGTGCCCGGCGAGGACTACAGCAAGGGCGTCGTCACCCCGGTCCGCGGCGGCGCACCGGACCGTCCGGCCGTGCCCGCCGACGCGGTCACCGCCAGCGGCAGTGGACTCGACCCGCACATCAGCGTCGCCTACGCCCGCCTCCAGGTGAACCGGGTCGCGGCCGCCCGCGGCATGTCGCCGGCGGACACGCAGCGGCTGGTCGACAGGTACACCACCGGGCGGGTGCTCGGGTTCGTCGGCGAGCCCGGCGTCGACGTCCTACAACTGAACCTGGCGCTCGACGCCGCGCACCCCGTCCGCGGCTGACCCGTGCCGGCCCGCCCCCACCCGGCGGCGGGCCGGCAACCTACAGAAGGCCACCTACAGAAAGTACGGTGCGAGCATGGCGCGCGGACAACTGCGGGTGTACCTCGGCGCCGCACCCGGCGTCGGCAAGACCTACAAGATGCTCGAAGAGGGCCACCGCCGGCAGCAGCGCGGCACCGACGTCGTCGTCGGGTTCGTCGAGACCCACGGCCGGCCCTTCACCGAGGCGATGCTCACCGGCCTGCGGGTGATCCCGCGCAGGGCGGTGGCCTACCGCGGCGCCGAGTTCACCGAGATGGACCTCGACGCGGTCCTGGCCGCCCGCCCGGAGGTCGCCGTCGTCGACGAGCTCGCCCACACCAACGTCCCGGGCGGCGGGCACGCCAAACGCTTCCAGGACATCGAGACGCTCCTCGACGCCGGCATCACCGTCCTGACCACCGTCAACATCCAGCACCTCGAGTCGCTCAACGACGTCGTCCAGCAGATCACCGGCGTGCCGCAGCGCGAGACCGTCCCCGACGCCGTCGTGCGGCGTGCCGAGCAGATCGAGCTCGTCGACATGACCCCCGAGGCGCTGCGCCGCCGCATGGCGCACGGCAACATCTACCGCCCGGAGAAGGTCGACGCGGCCCTGGGCAACTACTTCCGCGTCGGCAACCTCACCGCCCTGCGCGAGCTGGCCCTGCTGTGGCTCGCCGACAAGGTCGACGACCAGCTCGACCGGTACCGGGCCGAGCATCACATCGACGCCACGTGGGAGGCCCGTGAACGGGTCGTCGTCGCCCTCACCGGCGGCCCGGAGGGCGACACCCTCATCCGGCGGGCGGCCCGGGTCGCCGCCCGTACCAAGGCCGCCGATCTCCTCGCCGTCCACGTCATCCGCGGCGACGGGCTCGCCGGGGCGGACCCCGCGAACCTCGCCCGGCAACGCGTCTTGGTGGAGACCCTCGGCGGCACCTACCACCAGGTCGTCGGCAACGACGTGCCCGCCGCGCTGCTCGACTTCGCCCGCGGCGTCAACGCCACCCAGCTCGTCCTCGGCGCCAGCCGGCGCAACCGCTTCGCGCAGGTGCTCTCCCCCGGCGTCGGCGTGACCACCACCGCCGGGTCGGGCTCGATCGACGTCCACCTCGTCACCCACGAACAGGCTCGGCGCGGCCGGCTCCGCCACGGCGGCCCCGGCGGGCTCACCCTGCGGCGGCGGCTGGCCGGCGTCGCGCTCGCCGTGCTCGGCCTGCCGCTGCTGACGGTGGGCCTCACCGCGGTCCAGGCGGACATCTCGCTGCCCAGCGACATCCTCGCGTTCCTCATCCTGACCGTCGCCGTCGCCCTCGTCGGCGGCCTGTGGCCGGCGCTGCTCGCCGCCGTCGGCAGCTTCCTGCTGCTCAACTACTACTTCACGCCGCCGCTGCACCGGTTCACCGTCGCCGAGCGCGAGAACCTGTTCGCGCTGCTCGCCTTCGTCCTCGTCGCCACCGCCGTCTCCACCGTCGTCGACCTCGCCGCCCGGCGCACCAGGGAGGCGGCGCAGGCCCGCGCCGAGGCGCAGACCCTGTCCACGCTCGCCGGCGGCGTCCTGCACGGCGACCGGCCGCTGCCGGCGCTGCTCGAACGGGTCCGCGAGGCCTTCGGCCTCACCAGCGTCACCCTGCTGCAGCGCCGCACCGGCGAGGACGCCGGGCCCGAGCCACGCGGCGACACCGGCGCGTGGCAGATCGCCGCCACCGTCGGCGGGCAGCCGTGCACGTCGCCGGCCGACGGGCAGTCCGAGGTGCCGATCGACGAGGACCTGTCGCTGGTGCTGCGCGGCCCCATCCTCGCCGCGGCGGACCGGCGCCTGGTCGAGGCGTTCGCCGCGCACGCCGCCATCGCGCTGCGCCAGCAGCGGCTGTCGGAGCAGGCCGCCGCGGCCGGGAACCTCGCCGAGGTCGACCGGCTGCGCACCGCGCTGCTGTCCGCGGTCAGCCACGACCTGCGCACCCCGCTCGCCGCCGCCAAGGCCGCCGTCGGCAGCCTCCGCAGCCCCGACGTCGAGTTCTCCGCCGAGGACCGCGAGGAGCTGCTCGCCACCGCCGAGGAGTCCCTGGACAAGCTCAACCGCCTGGTCGAGAACCTCCTCGACATGAGCCGGCTGCAGGCCGGGGCGCTCGGCATGCACCCGCGGGCGATCAGCGTGGGTGAGGCGATCCCCCGCGGCATCGACGACCTCGGCGACGCCGCCGCCGGCGTCCGGGTCATCGTCCCCGACGAGCTGCCCGAGATCCACGCCGACCCGGCGCTGCTGGAGCGCATCCTCGTCAACGTCCTCGCCAACGCCCTGCGCCACAGCCCCGCCGACCGGCCGCCGCTGATCACCGTCAGCGAGCACGCCGGCCTGGTCGAGGTCCGCGTCGTCGACCACGGGCCCGGCGTACCCGCCGCCGACCGGGACCGGATCTTCCAGCCGTTCCAGCGCCTCGGCGACCGCGACAACACCACCGGCGTCGGCCTCGGCCTCGCCCTGTCCCGCGGCCTCGCCGAGGCCATGGGCGGCAGCCTCGAACCCGAGAACACCCCCGGCGGCGGGCTCACCATCACCCTCACCCTGCGCACCGCCGAGCTCGACGCGCGCCGCCGGTCCGCGACCCCCGACGAACGGGCCGACCCCGCGCTGCTCGACCGGCTCGACGCGTACACCCACGACCACCGCACCGGATCGCCGGCGGACCCCGGATCCGCGCGCTGACCGACGCTCGTCACCGTCTTCGTCCTTCAGGGATCAACGGCCGCCGAATGGGTATTCGGGGCCTCCCCCGCCGGATCGTCACGCGGACCTCAGGAGGCGACACGTTCATGGTCACGATGTCGACCAGGGAGGCGGAAGCGCCGCCCTTCCACGCGCTGTCAGTCACGGACACCCTTGCGGTGGAGCACGTCGAACCGCGCTCCGGCCTGTCGGACAGCGAGGTGGCGGCGCGTCGTGCCACCTACGGTCCGAACCGGCTGGCCGGGTCGCGCAAGGAGTCGTGGTGGCGGGCGTTCGGGCGGCAGTACGCCGACCCGATGCAGATCGTCCTGCTGTGCGCCGGGATCGGCAGCCTGTACCCGCTGCGGCAGCTCGGCACGGGGCTGCTCCTGCTGCTGCTCACCCTGTTCAACGCGGCCCTCGGGATGCGGCAGGAGGGCAAGGCCGCGGCGGCGGTCAGCGCGCTGCAGAAGATGATGATCGTCAAGGCGAAGGTCCGCCGCGACGCGCAGCTGACCGAGGTCGCCGCGGAGGACCTGGTGCCGGGCGACGTGGTGCTGGTCGAGGCCGGTGACCTCGTGCCGGCCGACGGGCGCCTGGTCAGGTCCACCGGCCTCGAGATCGACGAGTCCGCGCTGACCGGTGAGAGCGTCCCGGTCGCCAAGGACGCCGAGTCCGTGGCCGGGACCGAGGCGGCGCTGGGCGACCGGGTCGACATGGTGTACATGAACACGAACGTCACCCGCGGGACCGCCGAGTTCGTGGTCACCGCGACCGGGATGGCGACCGAGGTCGGGCACATCTCCGGGATGCTGCAGACGGCCCAGGACGCCGAGACCCCGCTGACCCGCCAGCTGTCGCGGCTGACCAACCAGATCCTCATCGTCGCCGGCGTCGCGCTGGCGCTGTCGATCGCGCTGAACCTGTCCCGCGGCAACGCGTTCGACGTGGTGTTCCTCGCCGCGGTCGCCTTCGCCGTCTCGGCCATCCCGACCGGCCTCCCCGCGGTCGTCACCACGATCCTGTCGATGGGGACCCAGCTGCTCGCCCGGTCCAACGCGATCGTCAAGCGGCTGCGGTCCACCGAGACCCTCGGGTCGACCTCCGCCGTCAACTCCGACAAGACCGGCACGCTGACGCTGAACCAGATGACCGCCGTCGAGCTGGCGATCCCCGGCCGCCGGTACGCCGTGTCGGGCGGCGGCTACGGCATCGAGGGCGACATCCGGCACACCGCCGGCCAGCCCGACGTGCCGCTGGAGCCGTTCCTGCTGCCGATGGCCCTCGCCGGCGACGCCGTGGTGCGTGACGGCGAGCTGATCGGCGATCCCACCGAGGGTGCGCTGGTCGTGCTCGCCGAGAAGGGCCACGTCGACGTGGTGTCGACGCGGCAGCGGTACCCGCGCCTGGCGGAGGTGCCGTTCGACGCCGCGTACAAGCTGATGGCGACGTTCCACCGGATGACCGACGACACCGGCACCGACGTGGTGCGCGCCTACGTGAAGGGCGCCCCGGACCAGCTGCTGGCCCGGGCGGCCACGGTGCTCTGGCCCGGCCTGACGCCCAGCCCCCTGGACGACGAGCTGCGCGGGCGTTACCTGGCCGAGAACGAGCGGCTCGCCGCGCAGGGGCTGCGGGTCATGGCCACGGCCCGCAAGGACTTCCCCGCGGCCGGCTTCGACCCGCAGGCCGCCCTGCTGGAGACCCTCGACGAGCTGACCCTGCTCGCCCTCGTCGGCATCGTCGACCCGCCCCGCCCGCAGGCGAAGGCCGCGATCGCCACGGCGAAGGCCGCCGGCATGCGGGTCCGCATGATCACCGGCGACCACGCCGTCACCGCCGCCGCCATCGCCGGGCAGCTCGGCATCGACGGCCGGGCGATCACCGGCGCCGAGTTCGGCGCGATGAGCGACGACCAGCTGAGCCGCGACATCGACGACATCGGGGTGATCGCCCGGGTGACCCCGGAGCACAAGGTCCGCCTCGTGGAGATCCTCCAGCGCAAGGGCCACATCGTCGCGATGACCGGCGACGGCGTCAACGACGCGCCCGCCCTGAAGCGCGCCGACATCGGCATCGCGATGGGCATCACCGGCACCGAGGTCTCCAAGGAGGCCGCCGCGATGATCCTCACCGACGACGACTTCGCGACCATCGTCAAGGCGGTGGAGATCGGCCGGGCGCTGTACGACAACCTCAAGCGCTACGTCCAGTTCCAGATGGGCGCCCTCATCGGCTTCATCGCCACGTTCCTCGGCGCCAGCATCTTCAACATCGCCGCCGGCGTGCCGTTCCTGCCGCTGCAGACGCTGTGGGTGAACTTCACCACCCAGGTGTTCCAGGCGATCGGCCTCGGCTACGGCAAGCAGGACGCGGACCTCATGCGCCGGCCGCCCCGCCGCTCCGGCGAACCGCTGCTGCCCAACCGCACCCTGCTCTGGCTCGCCTTCCTCGGGCTGGTGCTGGGCGTGGTCACCCTGGCCGTCATCGCCTGGGCCGGGCCCGCGTACGGGACCGGCGTCGCCCGCACCATGGGCCTGACGACGTTCTCGCTGCTCAACCTGGCGCTGTCGTTCACCGTCCGCAGCGACGTGCGGTCGGTGTTCACCCTGGAGACCTTCGACGACCGACGGTTCCTGGTCACCAGCGGCATGTCGGTCATCGCGACCATCATCGCCACCGAGCTCGGCCTGCTGCAGCGGATGCTCCACACCGTCAGCCTCAACCTGACCCAGTGGCTGGTGTGCATCGTCGCCGCCCTGTCGGTGATCGTGGTCACGGAGGTCCGCAAGCTGGTGCTGCGGCACCGGCACCCGGCGCCGGCCGGTGCCACGGCCAGCGCCACGACCGCGGCCACGGACACCGCGGCGGCCGGCTGATCAGCGCTCGTAGGCGGCGGTGCGGCCGGTGCGCCACGACCCCGCGACCTCGACGCGGTGCTCGACGTGGATCCGCCGGTCGTCGATCCGGATGACGGTCCACGAGCGGGGCGCGCCCCGCAGCCGCAGGCTCGTCGCCGTGCCGGCCACCACCTCGACCGGTCCGCGGCCGGCGGGCCGGTCACGGCGGCGGCTGGCGGGCAGGTGCGTGTGCCCGGCCAGCACGAGATCGACGCGGGCGGCGGTGGTGGCGCGCAGCAGCGCCGCCCGCCCGGCGATGCGGGCCGGGCCGCGCGTGAACGGCGGATGATGCAGCGCCAGCAGCCGGACCGCGCCGGCGGGGGCGGCGCCGAGGAAGGTGGCGACCGTCGCCGACTGCCGGCGCGACACCCGGCCGCTCTTCCACCGCCAGCGGGGCATCGACTGCAGGCCGAGCGCCCGGATGCCCGGCAGGTCCAGCCGCGGGTCGAGCTCGGGTTCGAGCCGGGCGCGGTACCGGTCGTACGGCGCGACGAGCCGGCTGGGGCGCAGCAGCGGCACGTCGTGGTTGCCGGCCACCACGAGCAGCGGTGCCGGGAGCCGGTCGAGAAAGGTCCGGGCCTGGACGAACTCGGCGTCCCGGGCCCGCATCGTGCAGTCGCCGGTGACGACCACCAGGTCCGGCGCGAGGGCGGCCACGTCGTCGACGAGCGGGTCCACGACCGCCGGCGCATGCCGCCCGAAGTGCAGGTCCGACAGGTGCGCGACGACCAACGGCGGGCGCCGCGGCCCGCCGTTCACGACCGCCGGTCCTCGCCGGCGGTGGGCGCCGTCCGGTCCCCGCCGGTGGTGAACGCCAGCCGCCACAGCCGGCGCCAGTCGACCCGCTGGCGGGGGCGGCGGACCGGCCTGGACCGCGGCACCCGGACCCGCAGCGCACCGGGCTGGATGCGGCACCGCACCGGCGTGGGCAGCAGGACCGACTCGCCGTCGATGCCGACCGGGACCGACGGCGCGTCCGCCTCGACGACCGCCGCGCCGGCGGTGAGCTGGGTGAGCCGCTCCGACCGGGTGCCGCGCACGAGCATTGCCGCGTCGGCGGCGTTGTTGACGGTGACCGCCAGCACGCCGAGCGCCCCGCCGTCGAGCCGCTCCCGGCGGCCCAGCCCCACGAGGTCGTTGCTCGCGTACGGGTTGTTGCTCACCAGGACGGCCTGGGCGCCGGTGACCTTCGTCCCGCCGGTGGACAGCCGCAGGGCGACGCCGTCGCGGCCGGCGAGCAGGTCCGGCAGCATGTCCAGCGCCGTCGCCGCCTTGTCCTGCCGGTAGCCGGGGCTCTGCACCACCTCCGCGTAGGCGCCGAAGGAGGCGTTGTTGACGAACATCCGGTCCCCGGCCCAGCCCACGTCGACCCGGAGCTCGACCCCGTCGGTCAGGGCGTCCAGGCACCGGGCCGGGTCCCTGCGGTCGAGGCCGAGGTCCATCGCGAAGTGGTTGCGCGTGCCGGCGGCGACCACGACGAACGGCAGGTCGTGCTCCACCGCCACCCGGGCCACCGCCGCCTGCGTGCCGTCGCCTCCCGCGACACCGAGCAGGTCGGCGCCGGACCGCACGGCCTGCTGGGCCAGCGCCGCGACGTCGACCTCCCGCGGCCCCTCCAGCAGCACCACCTCGGCCCCGAGCGCGCGGGCCTTGCCGGCGAGGTCGTGCCGCTCCACCTTCCCGCCGCCCGAGCGCGGGTTCATGATCAGGAACGGGTGGCGCGGCGGCGCGGCGACGGCGTGCTCGGCCGTGCCCGGGCGTGGCAGCGCCGCCCCGGCCGCCGTGACCGCCAGCGCCCAGAGGCCGGCGCAGACCAGCGCCACCAGCAGCAGCCCGGCGTGGGCGTACAGGACCACGACCGTCACCGGGGCCGCGACCGCGACCAGGCCGGCGAGCACCCGGCGGGCGCCGCGGTACGCGAGGGCCGCCCACACGCCGGCGAGACCGGCCCCGGCACCGGCGACCGCGACCGCCACCAGCACGACGCCGCGGAGCCCACCGGCGGCGACGAGCAGCCCGACCGCGGCGACGGCCGACACCATCGCCAGGCGGGCCAGCCACCGCGCGGCGCCGTCGCTCCCCGGCCTGTTCCCCTTGCCGTCCGCCGGCATCGACCAACCTCCCGAGCCCGTCCCGCCTCGCGTCTGACGCTCCCCCCGGCGCGGGCGGGCGCCGTCATCAGGCGCGGGTGACGTGCGGGGCGGCCCACGCCGCGTCCGGTCACTCGACGCAGGCGAGGCGGTTCGGCACCGGCGTGGCGAGCGTTGCAGGTGACACCACGACAACAGGTGAGAGGAGCCACCATGAGCGAGATCATCGCGATCGAGTACAGCGACATCCCCACCGCGAAGACCGCCCGGGAGAAGATGATCGACCTGCAGCGGCAGGGGCTCATCACCCTGCGCGACGCCGCGGTGGTGGAGGTCAACGCCGGTGGCAAGGTCAAGGTGCACCAGGCGGCGTCCGCGACCGGCATCGGCGCGGCCGGCGGCGCGATGTGGGGCGGCCTGATCGGGCTGCTGTTCTTCGCCCCCTTCCTCGGCATGGCGATCGGCGCGGGAGCCGGGGCGCTCGCCGGGAAGAGCGCCGACGTCGGCGTGGACGACACGTTCATGAAGGACCTCGCCGGCACGCTGCAGCCGGGCTCGGCGGTGCTGTTCCTCCTGGTCGACCAGATCACCGTCGACAAGGTCGTCCAGGAGATGGCACCGCTCCAGCTCGGCGGCCGCATGCTGCGCAGCTCGCTGAGCCGCGACGCGGAGCAGCGCCTGAACGACGCCGTCGACGCCGCCCGCCTCGCGCACGTCTGAGGCGCGGCCGGCCCGGGGCGTGCGGCGGTCCGCCGCCGTCCCGGGCCGTCGCATGCCCGCTCCCGGCCCGGGCCGCCGGCCGGGTCGGTGTCAGGCCGGGTCGGTGACGGTCAGCAGCGCGGCGAGCCGGCGCATGATGCCGGGCCGGGCGCGGTAGTAGACCCAGGTGCCGCGGCGGTCGGCGGAGACGAGGCCGGCCTCGCGCAGGGTGCGCAGGTGGTGGGAGATCGTCGGACCGGACAGGTCGAACGCCGGGGTGAGGTCGCAGACGCAGATCTCCCCGCCGTCGGCGGAGGCGATCATCGACATCAGCTGCAGCCGGACCGGGTCGCCGAGGGCCTTGAACGCGGGCGCGAGGACGGCCGCGGTCTCCGCCGGGATCCGGTCCTGGGCGATCGGCGGGCAGCACGGCGCGTCGACAACGTTGAGGTCCGTGAGGGTGAGCACCACCGGCCTGCCGGCCCCCGCCCGCGGGCTCGGCGCGCTCCTCGACGCGGTGTCCGGCGCGCGGATGGCCGCCACCGTCGCCACCCTGGCCGGCAGGCCGTTCACCGGCCGGCGGGTCGGCACGGCCGGTGCCGCCGCCGCCCGCGCCTGGCTCGACCGGCGCCTGCGCGACCTCGGCGCCGCGGTGACGGTCGAGCCGTTCACCGCCCCGCGCGTCCCCGAGGTGTACGCCGCGCCGGCCGTCGAGTGGCACGACGGCACCGCGCACCACCAGCTCGGCTTCGGCCGCGAGGTGGCGGTGCACCTCGCGTCGGCCGACCAGCCCCTCGCCCGGCGTGGCGACCCGGCCGTCGCCGGAGCGGGCGACCCGACCGGCCGGTGGCTGCTGGTCCCGGCGGGAATGCCCCTGTCCGACGCCTACGGTCACGCCCACGGCGCGCTCGGGCTGCTGGTCGGCCGGCGCGTGGACGCCGAGGGCTGGCAGTACACGATGCTCGCGGGGCCGGACCCCGGTCCGCTGCCGGTCCTCACCCTGGACACCGCCACGCACGCGGCGGTCCGGCCCGGCGGCTGGTTCGCGACGAACACGCCGATCCGCCGCCGGGACGCCGCGGCGGCCAACGTCCATGCCCGCTGGCGCACCGCCGGGCCCGGGCGACCGGACCTGCCGCTGACCGCGCACTACGACGGGGTCGGCGACCATCCGAGGCTGTGGCAGCCGGGCGCGGCCGACAACGGCAGCGGCGTCGCCGTCGTCCTGGAGACCGCCCGGGTCCTCGCCGGGGCCGGGGCGCTGCCGGACGGGGCCGGGCTGTCGGTGGCGCTGCTGGACGGCGAGGAGGCCGGCGCGCTCGGCTCCGCCTGCCACGCCGCGCGGCTGCGCCGGGCCGGGGCGGCGCCCCTCGTCGTCAACGTGGACGGCGCCGGCCACCTCGACCGGGCGGCGGCGGTCGAGGCCGGCGGCCCCGCGCACGGGCTCCTGGCGGCGCTCGACCAGGCCGGACGGCACACCGGGCTGCCCCTCGCGGCCGGGCCGGTCGCCTCGGACAACCGCCGCTACGCCGCCGCCGGGCTCGCCGCCGCCGGGCTCGCCGCCGTCGGTCCCGGCGCCGTCGGCGTCGGCGCCGGGATGGCCGGCTACCACAGCCCGGCCGACACCGCCGACCGCGTCGAGACGGCCACACTCACCGCGGTGGCGCGGCTCGTCGTGGCCACGGGGTGGCTCGCCGGCGCCGCGCAAACTACAGTTCCCCGGCAAGCGCTACCTCGACTGGCAGCTCGACGACCCCGCCGGGCAGGACCTCGACGCCGTCCGCCCGATCCGCGACGCCATCAGGGCCCGCGTCGAGCAACTGCTCGCCGAGCTGCCCACCGACGCGCGCTGACGGCACCGCCACCCAGGCCCGGCGCCGGACGCGGACGACGTACCGGCCGCCGGGATAGACTCTGCGCACCGGGTACAGGCTGGGAGGTGGGCGTGGCGCAGGCGGCGGCAGGCATCGTCGCTGAGCTGTGCCGGCGCATCGCCGCGGGCGAGCTGCGGCCGGGTGAGACCGTGCCGTCGACCCGGGGCGTCGCACGCGAGCTGGACCTCCCGGTGAGCGCCGCCGCCCGCGCGCTGGCGATGATGCGGCAGGACGGTCTCGTCGAGGACGCCGGCGGGGCGGGCCCGGTGATCACCGAGCAGGCTCCCGGGATCGCGTCCGGCTGGCGGCCGCCCGCCCGGCGGCGGCGTTCCTCGCCCGCGGGTGCGGAGTTCCTGGCGCTGGCGGTGCGCACGGCGATCGAGTCGGCCGACGCGGACGGGCTCGCCGTCACGTCCGTCCGGCGCATCGCCGTCGAGCTCGACACGGACTTCGCGACGGTGCGCAAGCACGTCGGCGACCGGGCCCAGCTGGAGGTCCTGATGGCCGACGCGATCTTCGCCGGGCACGAGCCGCCGGCGCCCAGCGGGGACTGGCGGGCGCAGCTGGAGGCGCTGTGCCGCGCGCAGCTGCTGATGTACCGCCGCCACCCGTGGCTCGCCGAGGCCGTGTCCTTCAGGAAGCCGCTGCTCAGTCCGCATGTGGCCGAGCACACCGAGTGGGCGGTGCGCGCGCTGGCCGGTGCGGGGGCGGCGCCGGACACCGCTCGGCGCGTCGCCGTGACCACCGCGAGCTTCGTGCGCGGCCACGCGATGCGCCTGGCCCAGGAGCAGCGCCACGACGAGCTGCAACACGAAGAACCGCAGCACGAAGAACCGCAGCACGGAAAGCCGCGGCACGGGGAGCCCGCAGCGGACGTGGAGCGGGGCACCGCGCTGTTCGAGTTCGGCCTGGAGCGGCTGCTCGACGGCTTCGCGCGCCTGGTGCCATAGGCGACGACGGGAAACGAAGGCGCGGCTAGAGTTGGGCCACAACACACGGCGGGAGGCGGCAGTGGCGCTGATGGCGACGGACATCGCCGCGCTGTTGCGCCAGCGGATCGCCACGGGCGAGCTGCCGCCACACACGGTGGTGTCGTTCAAGGACCTCATGAGCGAGTGGGACGTCTCGATGCACATCGCCTTCAAGGCGCTGCGGCAGATGCGGGACGAGCGCCTCGTCGAGAAGGTGCCCGGCATCCACGGGCTGTTGGTGACCGAGCCCGCCGCGGGCATCGCGTCGGCGTGGCAGCCCCCACCGCCACCGGGGACGGAGGCCCGTGCGCGGGTGGTCCGCACCGCGATCGAGCTGGCCGACGCCGACGGCCTCGCGGCCGCCTCCATGCGGCGCATCGGGGAGCGGCTCGGCGTGACCACCATGACGCCGCACAAGCACGTCGGCAGCCGGGCCCGCCTCGAGACCATGATGGCCGACGCGATCTTCGCCGGGCACCCGCTGCCGCAGCCGCCCGCCGGCGACTGGCGGGCGCAGCTCGAGCTGGTGTGCCGCACGCAGTGGCAGATGTACCGCCGCCACCCCTGGCTCGCGAGGATCGTGTCGTTCGAGCCGTCGCCGCTCAGCGAGCACGTGGTCGCGCACATCGAGTGGGCGGCGCACGCGATGACGGGCCAGGGCCTGGCGGCGGAGACCGCGTCGCGGGTCGCCGCGACCGCCGCCGACGTCGTGCGCGGGATCGCGATGGACGCCGATCAGGACCCCGACGACACCGAGCTGTTCGAGTTCGGCCTCCAACGCCTCCTGGACGGACTCGCGCCGCTGTTCCCGTAACGGCCGGCCACGGCCGCCGCAAGAGGCGGCACCATACTGGACGCGTGTATCCGTGGACGTTGTCGTGGCCGGAGGTCGACCCTGCCCGGCACCCGTTCGACCGGGAGGCGGCGCCCGCGGTGATCCGGGGGCTGCCGCCCGCCGCCGCGGTGCCGTCCCGCCGGGCGGGGCACGCCGCCGACCCCGCCGTCATCGGCTGGGGGCACGGGGAGGGGCGGCTGTGGTGCGACGCGATGAGCACCGCCCTCGTCGAGCACTACGGGCCGTGGGCGTCCGGCTGGCGGTGGTCCTCCGGCGAGGGCGACTACGGCGGCGGGCCGGTGCACGCGTGGTGCTGCCCGCGCGACTCGATGACCACCCCGGACGCCACCCTGGCCGTGGTCGCGGCGGCGCTGCTGGAGTGGCGGGCCTGGCTGGAGGACCTCGCCGCGCGTTTCGACGGGTTCCTGCCGCTGCCCGCCGGCCGGGAGGCGGCCCTCGCGGCGTGGGAGCGGGCGGTGGCGCAGCTGGTGACGGTCGTGGTGGACAGCACCGGCGCCGAGGACGCGTGGTATGAGCTCTGCGGCCAGGTGCTGCACTGGTTCCTGGCGGCCGCCGGGGTACCGGAGGCGCTGCGCGGGACGCTCGTCGGCGAGGCGATCGACGGCCGGTTCGAAAGCTGGTGCGAGCCGGCGGACGACCTGGTCACGGACGTCGCCGGGCGGCTCGCCGCGGGGGTCGTCGGCCGCGGCGATGCGTGACCACCTGCTGGACTGGATCCGCGTCCGCGAGGAGGTGCGCTGGGCCGAGGTGGCACGGCCGTTCCCCGGCCCCGTCCGGGGCGCCCGCGACGGCGTCGCCGACCATGTCCGCACGACCGTGGCGCACCGCGACCCGCACCGGGCACGGCGCCTGCTCGACGCGCTGCACCGGGCCCGGACCGCCACCGAACTGTCCCTCGAGGTCCTCGCCGACTGGCAGGCCGTGGTCCTCGGCGGGACGGACAGCGGGGCAGGCAGCGGGGCAGGCAGCGGGGCAGGCAGCGGGGCAGGCAGCGGGGCAGGCAGCGGGACGGACAGCGGGACGGACAGCGGGACGGACAGCGGGACGGGCACAGCCCGCTTCCGGACGGGCACCGCCCACGCGAAGCGGGGCCGGGACCGCTACGGGCTGCACGCCGACACCGAACCCCGCTTCCGGGCCTGCCTCGCCGACGCGACGGACCCGTCGGTGCCGCTGTCGGCCCGCGCCGCCCGCGTCTACCTCGACGTGGCGTTCTTCCACCCGTTCGAGGACGGCAACGCCAGAGCGGCCATGCTCTGCCTGTACCACATCCTGCACCGCGGACAGGTCACGCTGGACCTGGCCGCACCGCTGCTGCGGATCACCCGCCGCGCCGACGACCCGGCCGGCGCCGCGGACCTGGTGCGGCTGGTCGACATCCTGATCGCCGCCACCCACCGGCGCGCCGCGGGCGCCGCACCCGGACACCGCACCTGAGCCGACCGGGCCGCGCATCCGAGAAATCGATTGCTGCAAGTTCTTTACGGGAATTCCCCACGCCTGGCAAGATATCGACATCAAACGATGCCGGACCGGCCGTCAGGAGACCCCGTATGTCCCGTGTCCAGCGAGCCGCGCTCGCCGCCGCCCTGCTCACCTTCGTGCTGGTCGATGCCTCACCGGCGTCGGCGGCGCCGCTGTTCAAGGCGCCGTTCCCCTGCGGTCAGCGCTGGACCTACGACCACCACAGCGCCGAGGTGCGCCAGGCGCTCGACTTCGTGCGCACCGACGGCACCACCAACGGCACGCCGCAGGTCGCGACGGCGGCCGGGGTCGCGCACCGGCTGTCGCAGCCCGGCGGCGCCGGCAACTACATCTCCATCGACCACGGCGGCGGCTGGACGACGTACCACTTCCACCTGAGCGCCTACTCGGTGCCCGACGGCGCGTACGTGCAGCAGGGCCAGCAGATCGGCATCACCGGCAGCACCGGCAACTCGTCCGGCCCGCACCTGCACTACGAGCAGCTGTTCAACGGCGTCGGGCAGGTCATCTCGATCAACGGCGCCTCGCTCGCGCCGTACCCGGGGCAGTACAACCAGAAGTTCCTGGTCAGCGACAACTGCGGGCAGGGCTCGGGTCCGGGCGACCGCTACCTGGCCGGGTCGCCGACCGACTTCAACGGCGACGGCAAGGACGACATCGTCACGTTCACCCGGGGCACGCTCAACGACGTGTACGCGGCGACCTCGACCGGCACATCCTTCACCGGTACGTCGGTGAAGTGGAACGACTTCTTCGGCCTCACCGGCGAGACCCTGCTGACCGGCGACTTCAACGGCGACGGCAAGGACGACGTCGTCACGTTCACCGGCGGCTCGCTCGGCGACGTGTACGTGGCGCTGTCCACCGGCACGGCCTTCGCGGGCGCGGCGAAGTGGCACGACTGGTTCGCGCCGAACGCCGAGGTGCCGGCGGTGGGCGACGTCAACGGCGACGGGAAGGACGACATCGTCACGTTCACGCACGACGCGGCCGGGGACGTGTACGTGGCCCTGTCGACCGGCACCGGCTTCGGGCCGGGCGTGAAGTGGCACGAGTACT
Organism: Dactylosporangium sp. NPDC006015; assembly: GCF_040614215.1. Lineage (NCBI taxonomy): Bacteria > Bacillati > Actinomycetota > Actinomycetes > Micromonosporales > Micromonosporaceae > Dactylosporangium > Dactylosporangium sp. NPDC006015. The sequence goes on along the minus strand of NZ_JBEXUD010000006.1, from coordinate 303,640 downwards.
TCTCGATCCCCGGCGAGCACCCGGCCGTGGGCGACGTCGACGGCGACGGCAAGGCCGACATCATCACCTTCACGCAAGGCCCCGCGAGCGCCTCGGACGTGATCGTGGCGCTGTCCGACGGCACGTCGTTCGGCGCGCCGCAGAAGTGGCACGACCTCTTCGCCGTCGGCGCCGAGCTGCCCCGCGTCGGTGACATCAACGGCGACGGCAAGGCCGACATCGTCACCTTCACCTGCGACGCCGACGCCGACGTCTACGCCGCGGTCTCCACCGGGACGAGCTTCGCCGGCACGACCGTCAAGTGGAACGACTTCTTCTGCCTGCCCGGCGAGTTCCCGTACCTGGGCGACTTCAACGGCGACGGCAAAGACGACATCATCGTGTTCACGAAGGGCACCACGAACGACGTCTACGTGGGCCTGTCCACCGGCACGTCGTTCGCCGGCGGCGTCAAGTGGCACGACTTCTTCGGCCTCACCGGCGAGACCACGCTGTGAGTGACGGCTAGGCGACGGGGACCGGCAGCGGGAACGCCAGCATCGCGTCGTCGACGAGGGTGTGCAGGGCCGAGGTGTGCGGTGGCGTGCCGCCGAGGGCGTGCAGCGCCCCGTGCACCTCGGCGACCATCGCGTCGACCCGGCCGTGGTAGGCGCGCAGGTGCTCCGGGCCGGTCAGCAGCGCCTTGAACTCGGCCCGGGCGTCCGCCGACGTCGCCGCCGCCGCGTGCAGGGCCAGCAGTGCGGGGCGCTGCGCCGCCGGCACGCCGTCCAGCAGCAGCATCACGAGGAAGGTGGCGGCGCCGTTGCGGAGGTCCTCGTCCCGGCCGGTGATCAGGTCGCGCTGGTCGTTGGTGAGCTGGCGGAGGACCCCGAACCGGCGGCCGACGTCGCGCCAGCGGTCGACCCGGCCCGGGTCGGCGCCGGCCAGGCAGGCCGCCGTCGCGGTGGCCATGGCGTATGGCGCGCCGGTCTTGCCCTCGTAGCTGGCGAGGACCGACGCGGTCGTGGCGGTGGCCGGCCGGGCGGCGAGGTCCAGCAGCTGGCCGCTGATGCCGTCGAGCCAGCCGCGGGACAGCTCGGCCTGCGCCGCGACCTTCGTGGCGTCCGGCACGCGGGCCTCCCGCAGCAGCCTGGCCGGCAGGTGGCTGCCGACGCCCAGCGCGGCCAGGATGTCCGCGTTGCACCGCGCCGGGTCGAAGGGTCCCCCGTCGGCGAGGTCGTCGAGGTAGCGGGCGGCGGCCCACCAGAGCACGTGGACGACCGCCGCCGGCCTGCCACCGGCCGGGTCGCCGGTCTCGGCGGCGTGGACGAGCAGCGGCAGCCGGATCATCACGTCCACCGCGCCGGTCGAGCCGCGCGCGGCCAGCCGGCCCAGGAAGCCGCCGAGGAACCCGGCCATGGCCTCGTCGGCGACGTCGCCGCCGGCTCGCAGTCGCGCCAGCAGCGCGGCCAGGTCCTCGTGCACCGCGCCGACCACCTCGGTGACGTCCGTCGTCATGATGTACCCCCTGCAGCAGCGGTCACGGCCCACGAGACGAACGAGGCCAGCAGATAGAAGAAGGCGAGGCGGGCGTCCCAGCGGTCCGCGCGGCGGAACCGCCACCACGCGAGGGCCGGCAGGGCCAGCGGCGGCAGCGTCAGGAGCACCCACGCGGACGGTGCCGCCAGCACCAGGACCACGGTGGCGGCGACCGGGCTCAGCACGGCGACCGCGACCGTCGCGGGCAGGCCGAACGTGGTCACGTACGTGCGTTCGCCGGGGCGCGGCGACCGGGTGATCTTCTTGGCCACCTCCAGGTGCAGCGTCGCCAGGACGACCACGGCGAGCGCCGGCCAGAACGACGGGCCGAAGCCGCCGCCCGTCGTGCGGAGATGGAGGGTGTACAGGTACAGGTGCAGCAGCAGCTGCACGGGGCTGCTCAGCAGCAGCGTCAGCACCAGCCGCCCCGGGTCGGGGCCGGGGAGCAGCAACAGCAGCGCGTATGCCAGCTGGACCGCGATGACGAGCGCCGCCCAGCGGTCGAACAGGTTCACCAGCACCAGGAGCGCGCCGATCACGCCGTACCAGCGCAGCAACGACGACCGGGTGACGACGCCGGCGGCGAGCGGGCGGTCCGGGTTGTGCACGCGGTCGTAGGGCAGGTCGCGGATGTCGTCGACGATGCGCATGAGCAGCATGTCGACGGCGATGGTGAGCGCCGCGACGGCGGTGCCGAGCCCCGGCCTCCAGGGGCCGGCGGGCGGGCCGGTGAGGGCGAAGAGGCCGGTGACGCCGTAGGCCCAGCAGACCGCGAACAGGATCGACGGCACCGGCGGGTAGCTGCCGCGGATGAACGCCCTCACGGTCGCACCGGCGAGCCCAGGTGCACCGGCAGGCGCCACAGGCCGCGCAGGAACATCTTGTCCCGCCACTCGTCGGCGCCTCCGGAGGCGGGGCGCAGGTCCGGGAAGCGGCGCAGCAGCGCGCCGATCGCGGTGCGCAGCTGGACCCTGGCGTGCGGGGCGCCGACGCACATGTGCCGGCCGTGGCCGAAGCCCAGGTGCGGGTTGGCGGGCCGGTCGAGGCGGAACTCGTCCGGGTCCGGGAAGACCGCCGGGTCGCGGTTGGCCGCGTCGGTGAGCGGGACGACGACCTGCCCGGCGGGCAGCGGCACCCCCGCGAGCTCCGCGTCGGCGAGCAGGACGTGCGGCTGCCCGCCGGTGCCGGCGAACCACACCCAGCGCAGCAGCTCCTCCACCGCCGCGGGGATCAGCTCGGGGCGCTCGACCAGCGTGCCGCGGAGCTCGTCGTCGTGCAGCAGGTGGTGTACGCAGCTGCTCAGGTGACTCGCGGTGGCGTCCCCGCCGGCCATGACGAGCCCGGCCGCCATGACGACGATCTCCTGCTCGCTGAGCGCCGGCGCGAGCGACCCGAGGAACCCAACAGCCCCAGTCGCGCCCTCCCGGCAGCCTCCGAGCCGTTCGCGGAAGTAGCCGTGCATGGCGGCCGTCGCGGTGGTGACCTCGTCTGGCTCGCACCGGCCCGCGGACATCATCACGTCGGTCCACGCGACCAGCTGGTCGACGTCGCCGGCCGGCGTGCCCATGATGCGGGCGATCACCAGGTAGGGCAGCGGCCGCAGGTACGCCGCGACCAGGTCGACCGGTCCGGGCTTCGCGGCGGCCTCGTCGAGCAGGTCCTCGGCGAGCCGCTCGATCCACGGCCGGTCGGCCTCCGCGGCCCGGTGGGTGAACGCCGCCTGCACGGTCCGGCGGCGGCGGGTGTGCAGCGGCGGGTCGGTGGTGGCCAGGGCGAGGGTGTCGGGGCTGCGGGCGAACATGGTGCCGCCGTGCCACTGCTGCCGGCTGAACCGCGGGTCCGACAGCACCGTGCGCACGTCGGCGTGGCCGGTGACGAGCAGCGCCGGATGGTTGCCGCGGATGCGGACCGGCACGAGGGCGGCGCGGCGGAAGAGCGCCGCCTGCTCGGGGTCGAGGGCGACGCCGGGGCGGCTCTCGAAGGGGAACTGCGTCATGACGCCTCGGCGATGATCCGGACGGTCCCGGCGGTGCCGTCGAGCTCGATCAGCGCGCCGTCGGGGATGCGGCCGGTGGCGCCCGGCACGGCGACGACCGTCGGCACGCCGAGCAGCCGCCCGGTGATCGCGGTGTGCGACAGCAGCGTGCCGCGCTCCACGACGAGCCCCTTCGCCGCCATCATCAGGAACAGCCAGCCGGGGTCGGTCTCGCGGGCGACGAGGATCGCGTCGCGGCACGTCTCCGGCGGCACGGACGGGTCGAGGACGAGGCGGGCCGGGGCGCGCACGACGCCGGGCGCGGAGCCGAGCCCGGTCAGGACCCCGGTGTCGCCGGCGGCCGGCGCGGCGGTCACCTCCACGGCGCCCGGCAGCACGTCGGCGAGGGGGCCGGTGGCCGGGGTGCGCAGGAGGCCGGGCCGGCCGGGGCGGGCCTCGGCGAGGAGCCGTGCGCGGCGGCGGGCGGCGGCGAGGTCGCGCAGCGCGGCGCACGGCAGCGCGCCGTCGTAGGCGCCGAGGACCTCGGCGACGGTGAGGTCGCGGATGTCGAGCGGGTCGTCGAGGTGGCCGGTGGCGTGCAGGTCGGCGCCGAGCCGCCACAGGATGTCGCGGGACAGCCCGTACAGCTGCGTGCGGCAGAACCGGGTGTCCTCGCGGACCCGGGCGGTGTAGCGCACGTAGCGCGCCAGGGTGCGCAGGACGGTGCGGCGCAGCCGGCCCGGGCAGCGCGCGGCGAGCTCCTCGGCGGCCTGGCGGGTGGCCCGCTCCTCCGCCTGGATCAGGCCCTCGACCGTGCGGTTCTGGCTGATGTACGGGCGGAGCACCTCCAGCAGCGTCCACGGCTGCTGGCGCGGGGTCGGCTGCTCGAGCTTGAGGTCGTGCAGCGCGCGGTCCCCGTAGCGGCGCAGGTAGTCGGCGGCCGCCTCGGCGAGGGGCGTGCCGTGCCCGCCGGTGCTGATGGCGTGCCACACCTCGCGGGGGCGCTCCCCGGACTCGACGGCCGCGCGCAGGTCCGGGTCGGCGGCGACGAGCTCGGCGAGGGCGACGGCGGCGCGGACCGACCGCAGCGACCGGTTCGCGGGGCCGCCGGTCAGCAGGCCGGTGAGCAGGCCCTTCGCGCCACCGGCCCACCGGTCGAGCAGGCGCATCAGGGCCTTCACGGCGAGCAGCCCGTAGATGGAGTTGGTGAGCGTGACGCCCCAGCGGACGCTCATCGCCGCCCACAGCTCCCGGTAGGCGGCGACGAGCTGGTGCGGGGTGCGCCCGGACAGGTCGCCGGCATCCGCCATCACGCCGTCCCACCAGCGCAGGAACTCCCTGGCCTGGCGGGGGTGGCGGGTGGCCCGCAGGAGCGTGCCGGGCAGCGCGAGCCACGCCCGCCGGCGGGGGCGGGTGACGGCCGGGCGCGCCTCGCCGGTGACCCCCATGCCGTCCTGCCACACGTCGCGGACGAGGTCGAACACCGGCATCTGGCCGTGCAGGGCGTGCCAGGCGCTGAGGCGGTAGTAGACCCGCCCCTCCAGGTGCGCGACGAGCTGCTCCAGGTGGTGCCGGTTCGCCGCCACGGTGCGGGCCGGCACGCCCATGCGGTGGTACAGGTCGCCGAACGCGCGCCGGTAGAACTCCTGCGCCTGCGAGAAGGTGAGCGCGCCGGAGACGCCCGGGTAGCTCTCGGTGATGTTGTGGTTGGCCCAGTACACCGGCGGCCCCGCGGGCATCACCATCGGCCGGGCCTGCACCAGGTGCAGGGTGCCGTCGGCGGTGATGGTGCCCTCGACGTCCTGCGGGCCGCCGAAGAACGCCTCGGCATGGGCGGCGAGGGCGGCGACGGCGCGGGCGGTGCGGTCGTCGAGCACCGGCGCGTCGGCGAGGTCCGCCGGCACGGGCAGCAGCGCGAGGTCGCCGGTGCCGTCCGGCGGGCCGACCATGCGCTCCTTGCGGACCAGGTCGGCGGTCACGGTCGCGCCGGTGACGTGGAAGTGGTCGACGTCGGCCTTCTCCTGCACGACGCCCTCGCCGATGCCGTGCGCGGCGGCGATGACGGTGCGCCGGGCGCCGTCGCGGGGGTCGCGGGTGAATGCCACGAACGAGCGGATGCCGGGCACCATCAGCTGCACGCCGACCGCGATCCGGGTCCTGGCCGGGTCGAGGCCGCGGTGCCGCCGGTAGGCGACGGCCCGGGCGGTGAACGCCGACGCCCAGCAGGCCGCGATCCGGTCCGCGACCCGGTCCGCGGGCACGTAGAGGAAGCTGTCGCTCATCCCCGCGAACGGGTCGGCGCCGTCCTCGCCGTCCTCACCGTCCACTGTGGACGCGACGGCGCAGGCCCGGACGGCGAACAGCGCGTCCGGGCCGAACCGGTCGCGGACCTCGGCGAGGATGCCGTCCGGGACCGGGGCGGCGCGCAGGGCGGCGGCCGCCCGCGTCCACCGCTGCGGGTCCTCGGGGTCCCCCTCTGGGTCTCCCGCGGCGCCGGCGCTGTCCTGAACGGACTGCCACGCCGCGTCGAACGCGGTCGCCGGGACGGTGACCAGGTCCGGCACCGGGAACCCGGCGGCCCGCATCCGGTGCAGGCGGGCGAACTTGTGCCCGACGAGCGCCGGGTCGGCGACGTCCGCGCCGGTGGTGATCGTCATGTCTCGTTCCAGCCGTCGATGTGGATGACACTGTCCAGCGGGGCGCGCCGGGCCGGGCGGAAGCCGCCGCCGATCGGGTGCGCGGTCGGGATCAGCGCGCCCTGCCGGACGTGGCCGGGCAGCCGCAGCAGCGCGGCGACCTCCTCCTCCCGGTCCAGGTGGGTGGTGGTCCAGGCGGTGGCGAGGCCGCGGGCGCGGGCGGCGAGCATGTAGCTCCACGCGGCCGGCAGCAGCGACCCCCAGATGCCGGCCTGGTTGCCGGTGCCGAGCCCGCGGCGCACCTCCAGGCACGGCACGACCAGGACGGGGACCTGCCCGAGGTGCTCGGCGAGGTGCCGGGCGCTGGCGAGGGTCCGGGGCGGGACGCCCGTGTCGGTGGCGTCCGGCGGGTACCGCTGCTCGAAGGCCGCCCGGTACACCTTGCCGATCGAGGAACGCAGCACCGGGTCGGTGACGACCAGCCACCGCCAGTGCTGGCGGCCCGCTCCGGTCGGCGCCTGCAGGGCCACCTCCAGGCAGGCGCGGACGTCGGCGAGGTCGACGGGGCGGGTCAGGTCGAGCCGGTGCCGCACCGACCGGGTGGTGGTGAGCACCTCGGCCGCGCTCATCCCGGTGGTGCCGGCTGTGCCCATCACAGGGCCCATCACAGGGTCCATCACAGGGTCCATCACCAGACGCCCGGGACGAGACGCTTGCGGCCCACGGCGTAGTCGCGGTAGCCGGGCATGTCCCACAGCACCTGCTCCTCGACCCGCAGCCGCCACACGATCGACGCGACCAGCGCGCAGAGCGCCACGACCCCGGCGGGGCCCGGGAAGCAGCCGACGAGCCCGAGGTGGGCCAGGATCATGCCGGCGTACGCGGGGTGCCGCACCAGGCGGTACGGCCCGTGGGTGACGGCGACCTGGTCGCTGCGGCGCACCACGTGGTGGGAGTAGAACCGGCCCAGGGTGCGGATCGCGGTCTCGCGCAGGACGACGCCGACGACGAACAGCGCGGCCGACGCCCAGAACCAGGCCGGGCGCTCCCCCGGCACCAGCAGGCAGCAGCCGATGGTGGCGAGCCGGGCCGCACCGTACGGCACGATCGTCCACGCGTCCTGCGGCGCGCTGGTGGCCCGCAGCGCGATCGGGGCCTCGACGAGCAGCCACAGCGCGTACAGGCCGGCGACGACGAGCGCGGCCGGGTCGTCGCGGTGCGTGTACACGCCGCCGGCGAGCAGCCCGAAGGCGGTGACGAAGATGATCCAGGGTGCGGCTCTCATGCGGTCCACTCCGGTCGGTGCAGGATCTCCAGGACGGCGGCGCCGACCGCGATGCCGGTGCCGTTGGCCATGACCAGGACCCGGTCGCCGGGCTCCAGCTGGCCGGTGAGCACCAGGTGCTCCAGGGCGGCGACCTGGTCGCCGGAGCCGAGGTGCCCGAGGTTGCGGCCGAACTCCAGCATGCCGCGGGTGTGGTCGATGCCCAGCGGCTTGAGCACGTGCTTGACGTACCGCTCGTCGCCGGCGAACACGTGCAGCACGCGGGTCACGTCGGCGGCGGTGACGCCGGCGTCGGCGAGGGCCTCCTCCGCGGTCCCGGTCCGGGCGTCGCGGAGCCGGCGCAGCGCGGTCGCGAGCCGTCCCGGGCTCTTCGCGTCGTACGCGGCGAACCGGTTGCCGAGCCGGACCGGCCCGTCGGCGGCGACCGGCGGAGGAAAGATGCGCTCGTCGCCGCGGTACATCTCCTCCAGGTCCGACAGCGAGCGGTTGACGATGCTGCGCACCCGCGCGAACCCGCCCCGGTTGCTCAGCACTGCGGCGGTGCCGGCGTCGCCGAGGATCGAGCCGCGGTTGGTGCCGGCGTTCGTCGCGCACCGCCAGCGCACCGCCGGGTCGTACCCGGTGGCCGGCTCGACCCCGAAGTTGTCGCCGTTGGTCACCAGCACCGCGCCCGGCCCCGGGCGGGCCAAGTGCCCGGCGGCGAGGTCGAACGCGTTGAGCATGCCGGCGCTGCCCTGCCGCAGCTCGATCGCGGGCGCGCCGTGGCCGACGACGCGGTGCTCGATGTAGTGCTGCGGGCACCAGCCGTTGGGGCCCTGCGGCGCCGACGTCACGTGCAGCAGCAGCCCCACCAGGGCCGGGTCGATGCCGGAGCGGTCCATCGCGGTGCGGGCGGCGCGCACGGCCAGGTCGGCGGGCGCGATGTCGCCCGCGACCGCGACCCCGGTCCAGCCGTCCTGCTCGGCGCCGCACCAGCCCTGCCGGGCCGCCTCGGCGACCGTGAGGACGGGCGGGAGGCAGGTGCCGACACTCGCCAGCCACAGCTCGTCGAACCTCACGCGGCCCGCACCTTCCGGTAGGCCGCGGGCGACATCGTGTGGGTGACGAGCCGGATGGTGCCGAGGTCGGCCGTCCCGGCGTGCAGGCCCATGTCGAACGCGGTCCGCGGCCGGGGCTTCCCCGGCGGCCGGCGCCAGCTCACGTGCAGCGGCAGGCCGGCGGGCGGGGCGGCCGGGATGTCGGCGGCCAGGTCGATCCAGACGACGTGGGTGTCGAACGCGTGACCGTTGGCGATGTGGCCGAGCATGAGCACGAGCTGGCGGGCCGCCTCGATCACCTCGATCGGGTCCCGCAGGTCGCCGGGCGGGGCGAGGCTCGGGCAGCGCAGCACGGCGCAGGTGAACCCGCCGTCCGGCGTCTCGGTGGGCGCGCCCAGCATGACGGTGCTCAGGTCGGCCCGGTGCACGAGCCTCGGGTCGGCTGGGGCGGCGAGCGTCCGCTCGGCGGGGGCCGTGAGGGTCGCCGTCCCGCCGCGGCCGGACCCGCCGGCCGGCCCGGCCGCGGGCAGGGGCAGCGGCGGCGTGGCCTCGGGCAGGGCCGGCTCCGGCAGCACGGTGACGGTGCCGCGGCAGATGTCCCGGGTGGTGCCGCCGACCGACTGGGTGGCGGTGAGCTCGAGCGTGTCACCGGCCCCGCCGCAGTGCAGGTCGACGCCCCCTTCGAGCTCGCCGAACGCCGGGAACGCGAATTCGAGCCGCAGCCGGCGGCCGGCCCGCCGCAGCCCGCCGCCGGTGACGTCGCCGGCCAGCCCGAGCAGGCCGGCGACGAGCAGATTGCCTGGTAGATGATCCACCGGGTGGTCAAAAAAGAATGGATGATGTCGATCCACGGGTAATTGAACTGTCCGCATCAATGCCCCCCATTCACGTCCATGACGCGGTGTGAAGCATCGAAGTATGGTGTCGAAACTTGCGGCCGTCAATACCGCGAAAACAGCTTGTATTCACCTCACCGTCATACTTTCGGATGAACCTCATTCATACTTATGACGTTCAACTGATCACTGTGCACCAGTTGTCCACGAATGCGAAACAATGCGGTAATGAACTGCTGAAACGTCAGATGTATCGGTGCACAGAAATGTGCACTTTCGGTGCCAGGAACTCGCTCAACCGACCTGGAAGACCGTCAGGACCGCGGCGTGATCCGACGGCCAGGCGTTCGCCGACGGATTGGACTGCGACGGGGCGCCGACCCAGAGTGCGTCGGAGGAGACGACGGTCAGCGGGCCTTTGTAGTGAATGAAGTCGATGCGATCCTGCGGCTCCGCCTCGCCGGCGTGGGAGTCGTACCCGTAACCGCCGGTGAACGTCTTGAACACCGGTGACCAGGTCGTGCCCGGGAACGCCGCCGGGTTCGGGTGTGCCTGCCGGTAGGAGTCGGTCAGGCCCGCGTTCGCGGGGGCGGTCGACGTCGGCCAGGGCACCGCGCCGTAGCCGCAGCGCGAGTTCGACGCCGTCCAGTCCAGGTGCGACGGGGCGTTGAAGTCGCCGACCAGCAGCACCGGCGTGCTCGACGCGGCCGCCAGGTCGGGGCCCATCGCCGAGACGATCGTGTTGATCTGGCCCGTCCGCCCGGCCGCCGCCTCCTGGTTCAGCAGCTGCTGGACGCCCATCCGGCCGAAGCAGGCGTCGTACGGGCCGTACGGCGTGTACCCGAGGTGCGCGCTCCACAGCCGCACCGACCGCGCGCCGAGATCGATCCGCGCCGCGACCGCCCTGCCCGCGATGGCCGTGCCCGTGGCGGTGATCGGGTAGCGGCTGACCACCGCGACGGAGCCGTCCTGGTGGAACGACCAGCCCAGCGCGCCGGCGAGCCGCTGCGCGGCCCCGTCGTTCTCCTGGAGGCCGACCACGTCGGCGTCGCTGTCGAGCAGGAACTTGAGCTCCTTCTCGAACCCGCCGGTGACGGAGCTGCCGCCGTGCCACAGGTTCCAGCTCAGCGCGCGCAGCTGCGGCACCAGCACGCCGGACTGCACCCGGACCGTCACCGTGGCGTCCGCGGTGCCGGTCGACGACGTCGCCCGGACGCCGATCGTGACCGTGCCGGCCGCGGTCGGCGTACCGCTGACGACACCGGACGCGGAGACGCTCGCCCACGCGGGGCCGCTGGTCTTGGTCAGGGTCAGGCCGGCGGTGTCGCCCTGGACGAGACCGCCGACCGCCGCCGTGTAGGCGACGCCGACCTTCGCGTTGCGCAGCGCGAACGCGCTCGACGGGAACCGCGGCGCGCCGGTGCCGGTGACCCGGATCGGGAACGGCTGCGCCAGCCACGTGTACCCGTCGTTGTACAGGTAGTAGACGATGTAGTCGCCCGGCGTCAGCCCGGTCGTCGGCAGCGTCGCGGACCCGCTCGCGTTCGGGGTGTACGCCCACGCCAGCGACGGCCCCACGTAGACCTGGTTCACCGGGCCGTCGCCGGGGTTGCGGTACAGCCCGACCCAGTTCTTGGCGTTGGCGCTGGTCGTCGTGTACGACACCTGCACCGGCGAGCCGGCGGCGACGGTGGGGTTGGCGACGGTGAGCGTCCCTGGGAGCGCGGCGGTCAGCTTGAGCTTGACCGGCTGCGCGAGCCATGTATACCCGTCGTTGTAGAGGTAGTACAGGACGTAGTTGCCCGGCGTGAGCCCGCCCGTCGCGAGGACCCCCGACCCGCTGCCGTCCGGCGTGTACACCCACTTCAGCGACGGCCCGACATACGCCTCGCCCACCGGCCCGTTGCCGGGGTCCGCGTACAGCCCGACCCAGTTCTTCGCCTGGGGCCGCGGCGTCGCGTACTGGAACCGCACATCGGACCCGACCGCCACCGTCGCGGAGCTGACGGCGAGGGACCCGTCGGCCGCCGCCCTCGCCTCCGGAACCGGCCCGATCAGCACCGCCAGCATCGCCAGCACCACAAGGACAACTCTGCGCACTGAAGCTCTAACTATCGACACTCAACTATTGTGAGGGATCACCTGACGCCGATGTGACATCGTAGCCACATCCCGCCGAACCGCGGCCCAAGAAATCGCCGCGACCGCCGCAGGACACCGTTCATCGGCGCGGGTTCTGCCAGGTCCGCGGTCGCAGCGGGATGGTCCGGGGCGGTCCGGGGTGGAGCGGGCGGTGGCGAAGCGTTACGGTTCTCGATCGGTGGCGTGTTGCGGGGGCGGCTCACCGGGTGCGGCCCCGGCCCGTGCTGGATCGGGAGGACGGTGGCATGGCGGGGAGCGATCCGGTGCCGGGCGACGTGTGGAGCCTGACGGATCCCGATGAGGGCACCGCCGAACGTCCGATCGTGGTGCCGCCCGGCCCGCCGGCGATGGCGCAGGCCGCGCCGCTGCCGATGTCCGCGGCTCCTCGGGTGCCCGGGCCGCCGGTGCCGCCGGTGCCGCCGATGCACCGGGCCGCGCCGCTGCCGGTGTCCGGGCCGCCGATGCCACCGCCGGTGGCGCAGGCCACGGTGGCGCAGGACGCGACGACGGAGCTGCCGCTGGTCACGCCGTCGCCGGTCCCGGCACCACCACGGCCTCAGGTGCCGTTCACCGCTCCCCCACCGGCACAGCAGGCCGTGCCGCCGTCCGTACAGCAGGCCGGGCCGCCGCTCCTGCCGCCCGCCGTGGCGCCACCGGTCCAGCAGGCCGGGCCGCCGCTCGTGGGGATGGGGGCACCGACGGTACAGGGGCCGCCGGAAGCCTTCGCCGGGGAGGTGGCGCCGCGCGGAAGGGGGCGCACCGGGCTGGTCCTCGCCGCCGCCGGGCTCACGCTGGCCGTCGCGGTCGGCACCGTCGCCACGGTCAAACTGTCGGGGTCCGGTGGTGGCGGTGGCGCGCCGGTGGTCGTGGCGCAGGAAGGGGACCCGTCCAGGGCGGGCAGCCAGGCCGGCACGGCGTCGGGGACGCCCGACGGTGAGCGGGTGCCGCTGGCGCCGAGCGCCTCGGTGCCGCCCGCGCAGCTGAAGCCCGGCTTCAGGCTGGCCGCGGGGCAGGGGCTGCGCTCACCCAACGGCAGGTTCACGCTCACCCAGCAGCCGGACGGCAACCTCGTCCTCGCCGACGAGGCGAAGCGGGTGCAGTGGTCGTCGCAGACGCCGTCGAACCCGGGCGCGTACGCCAGCTTCAACCACGACGGCGACCTCGTCGTCTACGGCAAGAGCGGCGGCGTCCTGTGGCACACCGCCACCGGCGGGAAGGGCGCCCTGCTCGAGGTACGCGACGACGGCAACGCCGTGGTGTCGCAGGCCGGGAGGCAGGAGCTGTGGTCCAGCCAGGGCGAGCGGGGGCGGCTGTACCCGGGCCAGGCGCTGATCCCCGGGCAGCAGCGCCGCTCCCCCGACGGCCGGTTCACGCTCACCCAGCAGCCCGACGGCAACCTCGTGGTCGCGGGCACCGACAAGAAGGTCGTCTGGAGCGCGCAGACGGGCGGCCGCTCGGGCGGGTCGACGCAGATGCAGAACGACGGCAACCTCGTCGTGTACGGCGCCGACAAGCAGCCGCTCTGGTCGTCGGGCACGTACGGCGCCACCGCGGTGACGGCCACGCTCAACGCCGACGGCAACCTCGTCCTCACCTCGGGCGGCAAGGTCCTCTGGGCCACGACGACCGACGGCGTCAGCAAGCTGACCTCCGGCCAGCGCCTCCTCGCCGGGCAGTCCCGCTCGGCGGCGAAGGGCGGCTTCGAGCTGCTGCAGCAGCCCGACGGCAACCTCGTGCTGCGCAACTCGGCCAAGACCGTGGTGTGGCGCAGCGGCACCAGCGGCCACCCCGGCGCGTCGACGCGGATGCAGCCCGACGGCAACCTCGTCGTCTACGACACCGCGGGCAAGGCGCTGTGGAGCACCAAGACCTACGGCAAGGACGCCGGCTACCTGCTGGTCCAGGACGACGGGTCGGCCGTGCTCTACACCGCGGCCAAGAAGGCCGTCTGGACCAGCAAGACGGCCTGACCCCGGCCGGCACGATGCACCGCTGAATTCGGACGCATTTTATTCCGCGCGACACGTTCGTGTGACGCGCGCGGACTCCGTCGGCCGCGCCCAGATACCGTCATTTCCTGGACATCGCCCCCGTAATGCCCTGGCTACGCTTCGCGCACATGCCGGAGTCGTTGCAGGAAAGGGGCTACGAATGGGCAATGTCAGATCGCCACGACGGATATTCATCGCCGCCGTCTCGTGTGTGGCGATGATGCTCGGCACGCAGTTCATGCTGGCCAGACCGGCGAGCGCGGCCAGCACCGTCACGGTGCGGGTGGTCATCGAACACGTCCTGGAACAGGGGTGCACCGACAACCTGTCCGGTTCGGACTTCTATTCGAAGATCACGATCGGCGGGCAGGACTTCAATTTCGGTCCGATCGACGGTGAGGACGAGATATCACCGAACTGGACCGCGGAAAAGGCGGTCGACGTCGACACGGCGGCCACCGTTCCGGTGGTGATCACCCTGGCGGAGTCGGACGGTTTCCTCAATTTCGAGGACGACGTCTGCGACATCTCGCCCAACGGTTCGGAGCTCGACCTCACGGTCAACCTGGTGCCGTGCGCCGTCACCGGCGACGTCAGCGGCGTGTGCGCCGGGCCGATCACCTCCGCCGGCAACGGCGACGCCGACATCCGGTTCCGGATCGAGGTCGACCTGCCCGCGGCGACGCCGGGGCTGGCCGTGCGGTGCACCCACACCCCGCTGTGGCCGCAGCCCGGCGACACCGTGACCATCACCGTCGAGTCGCTCGACGGCACGGTCCAGGTGGGCGACACGATGGCCGACCTGTCCTCCGGCGCGCCGGGGCCCGCGCTGGTCGACCACAAGAAGATCGCCGACGACCTGGAGGTGTGGGTCAACGAACCGACCGGACCCGACCTGCACGTCACCGGCAAGACCACCGACAGCTACGTCATCACCGACGTGCCCGCCGGTGACCTCGTGTACGGCTGCACCGCCCACGCCGGCGCCGACCGGGTCTTCACCGGCTGGCGGCGGACCAGGGTCGGCGCGCCCGCCGAGGGCACCGCGATCCCGGTCAGCTTCACCGGCGCCCGCACCAACCGGGTCGACGTCGTCTTCATCGCCGACAGCGACAGCTACACCGCGGCGACCGACCCGGCGTTCCTCGCCGACGCGACCGACGTCATCAAGGGCGCCTACTACGGCCAGGACTTCTTCCTCGCCAACCAGCAGCGGTTCAACTTCTGGCTGGCGGACCAGCGCGGCGACGCCGACCGGGTCGCCGCACCGACGCCGGCGAACCCGGCCAACACCAACTGCGTGCTGACCCGGCCGCCGAACTGGTCGAAGGACTACAGCTGGGCCGACACCGGCGTCATCCTGCACCGCGACACCTTCCGGGACTGCGCCAACGGGGGTGTCTTCTCCACCGAGCCGACGTCGCTGGGCACGGTGCTGCACGAGACCGGGCACGCGCCGTTCGGCCTCGCCGACGAGTACTGCTGCGACGGCGGCTACTTCGAGGCGCTGCCGAACCCGAACATGTTCGACACCCTCGCGAAGTGTCAGGCGGACGCCCCGACGCTGGGCCGCACCGCCGCCGACTGCCGGACCGTCACCGACGTCCGGCCGACCCCGGCGAAGAGCTGGTTCCTGTCCGAGCCGACGCCGAACGACCTCATGAACGCCGACCGGCGGCCACCGCAGGCCGCCGACATCAGACGCATGAACTGGTACTTCGACAACTGCGCCGCCGGAAAGTGCTGAGGGGGACGCCATGAGACTCAACCGACGCGCGCTCGCGCTGGTCACCGCATCGGCGACCGCCCTCGTCGCGGTCGCGGTCACGGTCGCGACGTCCGCCGCCGCGCCCGGCGACCCGGTCGACCCGGGGACCGCGCCGCAGCCGCAGTACGACTACGCGGACACGGCCAAGTCGTTCCTGGTCGACCTGAACTTCGCCGGACCGTCCGCGACGCTCGCCGGCGCCACCGTCGGCGGGCAGCGGTCCGTCTCCCACCTCGGCGACCCGCCGCTGCTGCGGCTCACGCTGACGGACGAGGACGGGGCACCGGCCGGCGCGTTCAACGCCTGGGATCCCCGCTGGTACTTCGACCAGACCGACGACGGCGGCGAGCGGCTCGTCGTGCGCGACGGCCCGGGGACGCTGACGGTGCCGTTCGACGCCGACACCGCGACGATGGTGGTGCGCGACGTGAACGCCGGGACGGACCTGGTGACCGTGGACCTGCGGCCCGCGGTGCACGAGTTCTGCGTGGCGCACCCGGGTGACCCCGACTGCGTCGAGGCCGACCTGGCCGTCACCGCGGCGACCGTGACCGGTGACCCGCTCGCCGTCATCGGGCTGCCGAGCACCGTCCAGGTGCGGACGGTCGTGGCGAACCTCGGCCCGGACGGGCCCGTCGACGCCGTCGTGACCCAGACCGCGACCGGGTCGCCGGGCGTCACGGTCACCCCGGCGAGCCGCACGTCCGCCGCCGGCGGGCTCGCGGTCGGCGCCCCGGCCACCCTGGACGGCGCCTACGACGTCACCTGTACCGCGCCGGGCGCCCAGACGGTCACGGTCACCACGACGGTCGCGCCCGCGAAGGCAAAGGTCGTCGACGCCGTCGCCGGCAACAACAGCCGCACGGCCACCTTCGCCGTCGACTGCGCCGTGCCGGTGACGCTGAACATCATGCCGGGCAGCCTCACCAACCCGGTCAACGTCAACCCCGGGGTGCTCCCGGCCGCGGTGCTCACCACGACCGCCGGCCAGTACGGCAACCCCCTGGCCTTCAACGCCGCGACGATCCAGCCGGCCACGGTGCGCGTGGGCGTGCGCGGCCCGCTGATCGCCACCGGCGCCGGCGCGCCGGAGGACCACGGCAAGGTCCACCTGGAGGACTCGTACGAGCTCGACGAGCACACTCGCGACGGTGACAAGGACGGCGTGATCCACGCCCGCCGGGACCAGCTCGGCATCCAGCCGGGCACGGTCGAGATCTGCGTCCGCGGCCGGTTCGGCGCGGGCGCCGGCACGGCGTTCTTCGGCTGCGACCACATCACCCAGGTCCCGTGACGGACCCCTTCGAACGAGCGCCCCGGAGCCCTGGCACGCTGGGCTCCGGGGCGTCCTACAACGCTACCGCGGCGGCGCTCGCGTCCCAGAGTTTCGCGGCCGCCGCGGGGTCGCTCGCGTGCGCCGCCGGCGTGGTGAGCTTGTGCCCGACGTAGTAGCCGCCGTCCGTCAGCTCGGCCGCGGGCGTGGTGGCCAGCCACACCAGCAGCGCACCGGCCTTCTCCGGGGTGGTCAGGAACGGCGCGAACCGGTACACGAGCCGGACCGGGCCCTCGCCGAAGTTGGAGCGCACGACGCCCGGGTGGAAGGACACGCTGGTGACGTCCGGCCAGCGGCGCGCGGCCTCGGCGGCGAAGAGGATGTTCGCGGACTTCGCGGCGCCGTACGCGCGGCCCCAGCGGTACGTGCCGGCGTCGCCGGTGAAGTCGTCCGGGTCCGGGCGGCCCTGCGTGTGCACCCGCGACGCGGTCGCCACCAGCCGCGCCCCGGTGAGCCGCTCCCGCAGCAGGCTCGTCAGCAGGAACGGGGCCAGGTGGTTGCCCTGGATCGTCGCCTCGTAGCCGTCCGCCGTCCGCCGGTAGCCGCCGACCATCCCGCCCGCGTTGTTGGCGAGGACGTCGATCGACGGGCACGTGTCGAGCAGGTACGCGGCGAGGTCCCGCACCTCCGCGAGCCGCTCGAAGTCGGCCCGGAAGCGCCCCGGCTCGCGGCCGCCGCCCGCGGCCCGCACCCGCGCGACCGCCGCCTCGAGGCGCCCCTCGTCGCGGCCGACGACGACCACCCGGTCGCCCCGGGCGGCGAACTGCTCCGCCGCCGCCAACCCGACACCGGAGCTCGCGCCCGTGATCACCACAGTTCGATCCATCGATGCAGTCTCCACGCCGCGCCCGGGATTCGCACGGCCGCCACGCGCACCGGATCTGGTAGCGTCGGCCGCGTGAACACCGGACCGGCGAGACGCCATGCACGGATCGGTGACCCGGTGGACGACTGACCCGCCGCGGTTCGGCGCGCGGACCTCCCAGCGATCGACGCTCGAGAAGGTCCCAGTCCACGCCGAAGCCTGAAGTGAGGTCATGCCGGATGACGGCGACGTTCAACCACACCATCATCGCGTCGAAGGACCGCGCCGAGTCCGCGCGGTTCTACCGGGAGCTGCTCGAGGTGCCGGCCGCGCCCTCGTGGGGCCCGTTCACCAACGTCCAGCTCGACGGCGGCGTCCTGCTGCAGTTCGCCGAGCCGCCGGTCGAGATCCAGATGCAGCACTACGCGTTCCTGCTCGACGACGAGCGCTTCGACCGGGCGTACGCGCGGCTCACCGAGTGGGGCATCGAGCACTGGGCCGACCCGCAGATGCGCCGCCCCGGCGAGATCAACCACGAGCACGGCGGCCGCGGGGTCTACTGCAAGGACCCCGCCGGCCACGCGGTCGAGCTCATCACCCGCCCGTACCTGTAACGGCGCCACCCCAACGCCGCGGTCCCGGTGACGCGCCGGGACCGCGGCCCGGGTTTGTCCGGCGGCACGAACTCGTGGGGGTGGAGTTGTCGTAGCGGACCAACACCGGCCGGTAGGGCCGCCCTAGGGTTGCCGCATGTCGGAACTGGGTGACATCCATCACTGGTTGCGTGAGCGTCTGCCCGCGCTGCTCGTCGAACACAAGGTGCCGGCCGCCGCGGTGGCGGTCTCGGTCGGGGGTGACGTCATCGACGTCGCCGCCGGCGTCCTGAGCCGGGCAACGGGGGTGGAGGCCACCACCGACTCGGTGTTCCAGATCGGCTCGATCACCAAGGTGTGGACGGCCACGCTGGTGATGCAGCTGGCCGACGAGGGGAAGCTCGACCTCGACGCGCCCGTCCGGCGGTACGTGCCGGAGTTCGTCATCGCCGACGGGGACGCGGCCGCCGCGATCACGGTGCGGCAGCTCCTGAGCCATACGGCCGGGTTCGAGGGTGACGTGTTCACCGACACCGGCAAGGGCGACGACTGCGTCGAGAAGTACGTCGCGACGCTCGGCGACACGCCGCAGCTGTTCGCGCCCGGCGCGATGTTCTCGTACAACAACGCCGGGTACTGCGTGCTCGGCCGGGTCGTCGAGGTGCTGCGCGGCAAGCCGTTCGACGCCTGCGTCCGGGAGCACCTGTTCGGGCCGCTCGGGCTGACCCACGCCGCCAACGGCGCCGACGAGGCGATCCTGTTCCGGGCCGCGGTCGGCCACATCCAGCCGGCGCCGGACGCCGACCCGGTGGCGGCGCCCGTCTGGGCCCTGGCCCGCTCCAACGCGCCGGCCGGCTCGATGCTCACCATGCGGGTCCGGGACCTCCTCGCGTTCGGCCGGATGCACCTCGACGGCGGGAAGGCGGCCGACGGCACCCAGGTGCTCAGCGCCGACGCCGTCGCGCAGATGCAGCGACCGGAGGTCACGCTGCCCGCGCTCGGCCTGATGGGCGACGCCTGGGGGCTCGGCTGGGAGGTGTTCGACTGGCCCGGCGGCACGGTCATCGGGCACGACGGCAACACGATCGGCCAGGCCGCGATGCTGCGCCTGGTGCCGGGCCGCGACGTCGCGGTCGCGCTGGTCTCCAACGGGGGCAACCCGTTCGCCCTGTACACCGCGATCTTCACCCGGATCCTGCGGGACCTGGCCGGCGTCGAGCTGCCGCCGCTGCCGGCGCCGCCGGAGGTCCCCGAGACCGTCGACGTCGAGCGCTACCTCGGCACGTACCGCTGCGACGTCGCCGAGCTGGTGGTGGAGCGCGACGGCGACGGCCGGCTCTGGCTGGAGCAGCGGCCCCGGGGGCTGATGGCCCAGCTCGGCGGCCAGGTCGAGCGGACCGAGCTGGTCCACCTCTCCACCGACCGGTTCGTCCCGCTCAAGGCGACGCTCGGCGTCCACCTGCCGCACGTCTTCGTCGGCGACGACGGGACCGGGCACGCCCTGTACATCCACAGCGGTCGCGCGATCCGCCGCGTCGCCAACTGACCACCGGAGGCATCCATGAGATCTGTCCGGACCATCGCTGCCCTCGGTGGTCTCGCGCTCCTGCTCGGCGCCTGCGGCGGCAACGCCGCGACCGGCGACCAGACGTTCGCCGACGGCAAGACGTTCACCATGGTGCTCGGCGCCGACCCCGGCACGCTCGACCCCCACCTCACGTCGCTGTCCGTCGCGATGCTGGTCGACCGGTTCATGTACGACTCGCTCGTCAACATCGACCCGGACGGCAACGAGGTCGCCGGGCTGGCGCAGACCTGGCAGGGCACGACGACGTCCGCCACGTACACGCTGCGCAAGGACGTCAAGTGCGCCAACGGCAGCCCGCTCACCGCGACCATGGTCGCCGACAACATCAACTTCGTCGGCGACCCGAAGAACGCGTCGTCGCGGATCGGGGCGTTCGTCCCGGCGGGCGCCACCGCGAAGGCTGACGACGCGGCCGGCACCGTGACGGTCACGTCGCCCGCGCCGGCCTCGTTCCTCGCCCGGATGGTCGGCGGCCTGCCGATCGTGTGCGACAAGGGCATGAAGGACCGCAACCTGCTCAAGCAGGGCGGCGACGGCACCGGCATGTTCACGCTGACCGAGGCGGTGGCGAACGACCACTACACGTTCACCCGGCGCAAGGACTACGCGTGGGGCCCCGGCGACTGGAAGGCCGACCAGCGCGGCCTGCCCGACACGGCGGTCCTCAAGGTCGTCACCAACGAGTCGACCGCGGCCAACCTGCTGATGTCCAAGCAGGCGAACGCGGCGCAGCTGGTCGGTCCGGACCGGCAGCGGGTGCAGGCGGCGAACCTGCACCAGCGGCAGATCGAGGCGACGCTCGGCGAGCTGTGGTTCAACCACAAGAGCGGGCTGCCCGGCGCCGACGAGCAGGTGCGCAAGGCGCTGGTCCAGGCGCTGGACCTCACCGAGCTGGGCAAGGTCGTCAGCAGCGGCAACGGCAAGCCGCCGACCGGCCTCGTCTCGTCGGGCGGCGCGCCGTGCAAGCAGAACACGGTCGAGGGGAACCTGCCCGGGCACGACCTGGACGCGGCGAAGGCCGCGCTGGACGCCGCCGGCTGGACGGCCGGCGCGGGCGGCGTGCGCGCGAAGGGCGGGCAGAAGCTCACCATCGCGATCGCGTACCCGG
Source organism: Dactylosporangium sp. NPDC006015 (assembly GCF_040614215.1). Classification (NCBI taxonomy): domain Bacteria; kingdom Bacillati; phylum Actinomycetota; class Actinomycetes; order Micromonosporales; family Micromonosporaceae; genus Dactylosporangium; species Dactylosporangium sp. NPDC006015. The sequence goes on along the minus strand of NZ_JBEXUD010000006.1, from coordinate 283,025 downwards.
CCAGCCTGGGCACCGGCTCGCAGGCCGGCGCCGAGCTCACGCAGAAGGTCTGGACGAGCGTCGGCGCGGAGGTCACCGTGAAGCCGGTGACCGACGCCGAGATCGGCACCGGCCTCCTCGGCGGGCAGCTCGCCTGGGAGGCGGCGTTCCTGCCGCTCAACACGCCACTGCCCAGCCAGGTCGTGCCCTACGTGTCCGGGCCGTCCGCGCCGAACGGCGTCAACTTCTCCAGCATCGACAACGCCGAGTACACCAAGGCGGTCACGGAGGCGTCGGCGGTCGCCGGCACGGCCGGCTGCGAGCAGTGGGCCGCCGCCGAGAAGGCCATCTTCAAGCACGTCGACGTGGTGCCGTTCGTCAACTCGACGGTGCCGATCTTCGGTCAGGGCGCGCGGTTCGAGATCGGCGACGGCGCGATGATCCCGCAGTCCATCCGGATGCTGGTGTAAGGAGGTGACCGGCGTGCGAGCCAGGACGGAAAAACTGACGGAGAAACTCACGGAGAAACTGACGGACAACGCGTGGGTGCGGTTCGCCGCACGCCGGTCGCGCAGGCTGCTGCTGTCGGTCTGGGTGCTGCTGACCGCGGCGTTCGGCATGATCCACCTGATCCCGGGTGACCCGGTGCGGGCGGCGCTCGGCGTCGCCGCACCGGCCGAGCTGGTCGCCGCGCGCCGGGAGCAGCTGGGCCTGGACGACCCGCTGTGGCGGCAGTACCTGGACTACCTGGGCGACCTGTCCGCCGGACGGTTCGGCACCTCGACGGTCTCCGGCCTGCCGGTCTCCCAGGTCATCGCGGAGCGCTACCCGGCGACGCTGGAGCTCGCCGTGTACGCGTTCCTGGTCGCCGTCGCGCTCTCGGTCCCGCTCGGGCTGACCATGGCGGTGCTGACCCGGGGCGGCCGGCGCCGGCGGCTGGAGCTCGGCTTCACCTCGACCAGCGTGTTCTTCGGCGCGGTGCCGGAGTTCCTGGTCGGCGCCGGGCTGGTGTACCTGTTCGGGGTCCAGCTCGGGCTGGTGCCGATCGCCGGGCGGGCCGGGCCGGACTCCTACGTGCTGCCGGTCCTTGCCCTGGCCCTCGGCCCGGCCGCGGTGCTCGCCCGGATCATGCGGGTGGAGACCCTGGCGGTGCTGGACGCCGACTACATCCGCACCGCCCGCGCGAAGCGGCTGCCGGACCGGCGGCTGTACCTGCGGCACGCGCTGCCCAACTCGGTGACGGCCACGGTCACCATCGCCGGGCTGCTGCTGGGCGGGCTGGTCGCGGCGACCGTCCTGGTGGAGAACGTGTTCGCGTGGCCGGGCCTGGGCAGCACCATCGTCCAGTCGATCCTGGCCAAGGACTACCCGGTGGTGCAGGGCATCGTGCTGATCTACGGCCTCGGCGTGCTCCTGGTCAACCTCGTGGTCGACGTCGGCCTCGCGCTGCTCGACCCGCGCTCGACGATCCGGGAGAGCTGAACCGTGCCGAAGCGACTGCGTACCCCGCTCGGCGTGACCGCGGCGGTCCTGCTCACGGCGGTGCTGGCCCTGGCGGTCCTGGCGCCTCTGCTCCTGCGCGGGCGGGCCGACGCCGTGGACACCGCGAACATCCTGCAGGGCCCGTCGGCGGCACACTGGGCCGGCACCGACGGGCTCGGCCGGGACATCTTCTTCCGGGTCCTGGTCGCCACCCGGCTCTCGGTGGTGCTGGCGCTGCTGTCGACCGGCCTGGGCGTCGTCATCGGGCTGCTGCTCGGCGCCGCGCCGCAGCTGATCGGCGCGCGCCTCGGCCGCCTCGTGACCGCCGGCGTGAACGTCGCGGTCGCGTTCCCCGGGCTGCTGCTCGCGCTGAGCTTCGCGGTCATCTTCGGGGTGGGCACCAAGGGCTCCGTCCTCGCGATCGGCTTCGCGGTCGCGCCCGCCTTCGCGCGGCTGACCGGCACGCTGGTCGCCTCGGTCGCCGAGCGGGACTTCGTCGCCGCCGCCCGGATCGCGGGGGTGGGCCGGCTCCGCGTCCTGGTCCGGCACGTCCTGCCCAACATCGGCGAGCCGCTCGTCGTCAACGCGACCGTCGCGGCCGGCGGCTCGCTGCTCGCCTTCGCCGGCCTGTCCTACCTCGGCCTCGGCGTGCAGGCACCGTCGTACGACTGGGGGCGGCTGCTCGGCGAGGGCCTCAACAGCCTGTACGTCCACCCGCTCGCGGCCCTGGTCCCGGGCGCCGCGGTGGTGCTCGCCGGGCTGGCGTTCAACCTCACCGGCGAGGCGGTCGCCCGGCAGATCGGCCAGAGCACGCCGCTGTTCACCGCCGTGCGCCGCTCGCCCCGGCAGGAGCCGGCCGCGCCGTCCACAGTGGACAAGGACGGCGACACCGTGCTCGCCGTGGAGAACCTCCGCGTCTCGTTCGGCGAGCTGACGCCGGTCCGCGGGCTGAGCTTCACGATCCGCCGCGGCGAGGCGGTCGGCGTGGTCGGCGAGTCCGGCTCCGGCAAGAGCCTCACCGCCCTGGCGGTCGCCCAGCTGATCGAGGCGCCCGGCGAGGTGCGCGCCGACCGGCTGGAGTTCGCCGGGGAGGACCTGCGGCACGGGCCGAGCCGGGCCCAGCGGCGCCTGCTCGGCACCTCGTTCGCGATGGTGTTCCAGGACCCGATGTCGTCGTTCAACCCGACCCAGCGCATCGGCCGGCAGCTCGCCGAGCCCGCTGTCCAGCATCAGGGCCTCAGCCGCCGGGAGGCGTTCGCGCGGGCCGTCGACCGGCTGCGCGCCGTCCGGCTGCCCGCGCCCGAGCGGCGCGCGCACCAGTTCCCGCACGAGTTCTCCGGCGGCATGCGGCAGCGGGCGATGATCGGGATGGGCCTGATGGGCACCCCCGCGCTCATCGTCGCCGACGAGCCGACCACCGCGCTGGACGTGACCGTGCAGCGGCAGGTGCTGGCGCTGCTGGAGGACATCCGGGCCGCCGACTCGGTCGCGTTGCTGCTGATCAGCCACGACATCACCGTCGTCGGTCAGGTCTGCCAACGGGTGCTGGTGATGTACGCGGGGCGCCTGGTCGAGGACGTGGACGCCGCGGCGCTGCCGGGCGGGGCGCGGCACCCGTACACCCGGGCGCTGCTCGCGGCGGTGCCGCACCTCGGCACCGACCGGGACCTGCCGCTGACCGTCATCCCGGGCAGGCCGGTCGAGCCCGGCGAGGTGCCCGCCGGCTGCGCGTTCGCGCCCCGCTGCGGGTACGCCGACGAGCAGTGCCGGCGCGAGGAGCCACCGTTGGAGACCGACGCCACCGGGGCGCGGGTCGCCTGCTGGCACGTGGGTGAGGTCCGGTGAACGAGCTGCGCTTCCGGGACGTGTCGGTCCGCTTCGGCGGGCGGCGGCGCGGCGTCACCGCCGTCGACCGCGTCGACCTCACCGTCCCCGCCGGCAGCGTCGTGGGGCTCGTCGGCGAGTCCGGCTCCGGCAAGTCGACCCTCGCCCGCTCGGCGGTCGGCCTCGCCCCGCTGTCCGGCGGGGAGATCCTGCTGGACGGGCGGCGGCTGCCGCGCACCCCCGGCACCGACGCCGGGCGCCGCGTGCAGATGGTGTTCCAGGACCCGTACTCGTCGCTCGACCCGCGGATGACGATCGGCGCCTCCATCGCCGAGGCGGTGCCGCGCGGCACGGCCGCCGCCGCCCGCCGCGCCGAGGTCGCCCGGCTCCTCGACCTGGTCGAGCTGGCGCCGGAGCGGGCCCGGCAGTACCCGGCGCAGCTGTCCGGCGGGCAGCGGCAGCGGGTCGCCCTCGCCCGCGCCCTCGCCGCCCGCCCCGACGTGATCGTCGCCGACGAGATCACCTCCGCGCTGGACGTGTCCATCCAGGGCACCGTGCTGAACCTGGTGCGCGACCTGCAGCGCCGGCTGGGCCTGTCGATGCTGTTCATCTCGCACAACCTGGCGGTCGTCCGCTACGTCAGCGACGTCCTCGCCGTCATGTACCTCGGCCGGATCGTCGAGTGCGGGCCGGTCGACGACGTGCTCGGCGACCCGCAGCACCCGTACACCCGGCAGCTGCTCGCCTCGGCGCCGCAGCCCGGCGGCCCCCGGCCGGCGCTGCTCGGCACGCTGACCGGCACCAAGGCCGTCCTGGACGCCGCGGAGCCCACGGACCCGCACCACCCGCCGGCCGGCTGCCGGTTCCACCCCCGCTGCCCGGCCGGCCCGCTCGTGCTCCAGCGCGACGTCTGCCGCGACACCGAACCGGACGGCGCCGCCCACCGGCACCTGGCCGCCTGCCACTTCGCCGCGCCGCGACCCGGCCTTGAAAAGCAAGCCCCGCTTCCCACGAGGAGTCTGTCGTGACCCGACGCCAGCGCATCGACGACCTGCCCACCCTCGCCGCGCCGGAGCAGCCGGCGATCGCGCCGGACGGCTCACGGGTCGTCTATGTGCTCCGCACCGTGGACGCCGGGGCGGACCGCACCCTGCACAACCTCTGGTGGGCCGGCACCCGCTCGGGCGGGCCGGAGCAGCTCACCCGGGGCGGCGCCGACACGGCGCCGGCGTGGTCGCCGGACGGCACGCGGATCGCGTTCCTGCGGGCCGGCGGCGGCGCCACAGGGGGCGCGGCGCAGGTGTGGCTGCTGCCCGCCGGCGGCGGCGAGCCCGAGCAGCTGACGACGCTGCCGCTGGGCGCCGGCCGGCCGGTGTGGAGCCCGGACGGCACGGCCATCGCGTTCGCCGCGCCGGTCGACCTGCACGCCTCCGACGGCGAGGACGACGCGGCCCGGCAGCGGCGCGGCGCCGCGCCGATCGTCGCGGACCGGCTCGACTACCTCGCCGACGGCGCCGGCTACCTGCGCACCATGCGCAGCCACGTGCACGTCGTGGACGTGGCCACCAAGGCGTGCCGCCGGTTCACCGACGGCGACTGGCACGCGGGCGACCCCGCCTGGTCGCCGGACGGCACGCGGCTCGCCTACGCGGCGGCCACCGCGCCCGACGCGGACCGGACGATGCATTGCCCGGTGTACGTGCGCTCCGCCACCGACCCGGCGGCGCCGCCACGGCTCGCCGGGCTCGCCGACGGCACCGGCGGCCCGGTCACCTGGGCCGCGGACGGCGGGACGCTGCTGGTCACCGGGTTCCCCGGCCCGCTCACCGGCCACGCGCACCTGCTGCGCGTGCCGCTGGACGGCGGGCCCGTCACCAGCCTGTCCGCCCCGCTGGACCGCAACGTCATGCCGGGCGGGCCGGGCTACCCGGGCGCGCTCCCGGTGACCGTCGACAGTGGACGGTCGGTGCTGTTCTGCGCCCGCGACCGCGGCGACACCCACCTCTACACCGTCCCGGTCGGCGGCGGCGACCCGCGACCGGTCCTCGCCGGCGCCGGACGCTCGGTCGCCGGCCTGTCCGTCGCCGGCGGCACCGCGGTCGTCCTGCTGCTCACCCCGACCTCCCTCGGCTCGCTCGTCGCCCTCGACCTGAGCACCGGCGACGAGACGGTGCTGGTCGAGCGGGACGCCGAGGTCGACCTGTTCCCGCGGCTGGAGCGGGAGTTCACCATCTCCGACGGCACCGTGGTGCACGGCTGGCTGGTCCGCGACCCGGCGGCGACCGGGCCCGGCCCGCTGCTGCTGGACATCCACGGCGGCCCGCACAACGCGTGGAACGCCGCCACCGACGACGTCCACCTGTACCACCAGGAGCTCGCCGCGCGCGGCTGGACCGTGCTGCTGCTCAACCCGCGCGGCAGCGACGGCTACGGCGAGGCCTTCTACACCGCCGCGGTCGGCGCCTGGGGCGTCGCCGACGCCAAGGACTTCCTGGAGCCCGTCGACACCCTCGTCGCGGAAGGGGTCGCCGACCCGGCCCGGCTCGCCGTCGCCGGCTACAGCTACGGCGGCTACATGACCTGCTACCTGACCGGTGTCACCGACCGGTTCGCCGCGGCCGTCGCCGGCGGCGTCGTCAGCGACCTGACCAGCGAGTCCGGCACCGCCGACGCGGGCCACTTCCTCAACGCCTTCGAGCTCGCCGGTGGCTCGGTCGCCGACATGTCCCCCATCACCCGGGTGGACCAGGTCCGCACCCCGACCCTGATCCTGCACGGCGCCGCCGACGTGCGGTGCCCCGCCGGGCAGGCGCAGCAGTGGCACACCGCGCTGCGCGAGCGGGACGTGCCGACCCGCCTCGTCCTCTACCCGGACGCCTCGCACCTGTTCATCCTCCAGGGCCGGCCGTCGCACCGGATCGACTTCAACCGCCGGATCGTCGACTGGGTCGAGCGGTTCGCCGCCGACCGCGAGCCCCGCCGGCCCGCCCTGGACGCGGCGCACTGGCAGCGCCGGCTGACCGCCCTCGCCCAGCGGCACAAGGTGCCCGGCGCGACGCTCGGCATCCTGCGCCTGCGCCCTGGAGCCGACAGCGGTGGCGACGAGCTGGTGGAGGCGGCGTACGGCGTCGTCAACAAGGACACCGGCGTCGCCACCACCACCGACTCGGTGTTCCAGATCGGGTCGATCTCGAAGGTGTGGACCGCGACCGTGGTCCTGCAGCTCGTCGACGAGGGCCTGCTCGACCTGGACGCGCCGGTCGCCGACGTGCTGCCCGAGTTCCGCCTCGCCGACCCGGAGGTCACCAAGCAGGTCACCATGCGGCACCTGCTCACCCACACCAGCGGCATCGACGGCGACGTGTTCACCGACACCGGGCGCGGCGACGACTGTCTCGAGCGGTACGTGGCGCTGCTCGCCGAGCAGACCCAGAACCACCCGCTCGGCGTCACCTGGTCGTACTGCAACGCCGGTTTCTCCCTCGCCGGCCGGGTCATCGAGAAGCTGACCGGCGGCACCTGGGACGCCGCGCTACGGGCCAGGCTGTCCGGCCCGCTCGGGCTGCGCCGCACCGGCACGCTGCCGGAGGAGGCCCTCGCCCACCGGACCGCGATCGGCCACGTCGGTGAGGACCCCGACGACCTGAAGGTCGCGCCGGCGTGGGCGCTGCCCCGCTCGCTCGGGCCGGCCGGCCTGATCAACGCCACCGCCGCCGACGTGCTCGCGTTCGCCCGGCTGCACCTCACCGGCGGGCTCGCCGCCGACGGCACCCGGGTGCTGAGCGAGGCGAGCGCCGCCGCGATGGCCGCCGAGCACGCCGAGCTGCCCGACAAGTACTCCCTCGGCGACTCGTGGGGGCTCGGCTGGATCCGGTTCGGCTGGGACGGCCACCGGCTCATCGGGCACGACGGCAACACCATCGGCCAGTCCGCGTTCCTGCGCCTGCTGCCCGAGCAGGGCCTCGCCGTCACCCTGCTCACCAACGGCGGCAACGGCCGCGACCTCTACGACGAGCTCTACCGGGAGATCTTCGCCGAGGCGGCCGGCGTCGCGATGCCGCGCCCGATCGCGCCGCCCGCCGAGCCGGTCCAGGTCGACTTCCAGCGGTACCTCGGCACCTACGAGCGGGCCAGCGTCCGCATCGAGGTCTTCGAGCGCGACGGCGGGCCGGTCATGCGGAGCACCGTCACCGGCCCGATCGCCGAGCTGATCCCGGACCCGGTGAGCGAATACGCGATGGTCCCGGTCGAGGACAACCTGTTCCTGGTCAAGGAGCCGTCGGCGCAGAACTGGGCGCCGGTCACGTTCTACGCGCTGCCGACCGGTGAGCCGTACCTGCACTTCGGGGTGCGGGCGACGCCGAAGGTCCACAATGGACACTGAGCTGGACACCGTTTCCCTGCTGCGGTCGATGCGGGCGGCGCTGCCGGCGCTGCTCGCGGAGATCGAGACGCTCGTGCGGGCCGAGTCGCCGTCCACCGACCTCGCCGCCGTCGCCCGCAGCGCCGACGTGCTCGCCGGCGTCGGCGCCCGGCGCCTCGGCGTCGCGCCGGACCGGATCGTCGTCGACGGCCGCACCCACCTGCGCTGGCGGCTCGGCGCCGGACCGGACCGGGTCCTGCTGCTCGGCCACCACGACACGGTGTGGCCGGTCGGCACCCTCGCCACGCACCCGTTCGCCACGACCGGCGGGCGGCTGCGCGGCCCCGGCTGCTTCGACATGAAGGCCGGGGTCGTGATGGCGCTGCACGCGGCCGCCGCCGCGGCCGGGCGGGGCGCCGCCGTGACCGTGCTCATCACCGGCGACGAGGAGATCGGCTCGCCGAGCTCCCAGGCGCTCGTCGAGCAGGAGGCGGCCGGCGCCCGCGCCGCGCTCGTCCTCGAACCGTCCGCGGACGGCGGCGCGCTCAAGACCGCCCGCAAGGGCGCCGGGTTCTACCGGATCCGGATCGCCGGCCGGGCCGCCCACGCCGGGCTCGAGCCGGAGCGCGGGATCAACGCCGGCGTCGAGCTGGCCCACCAGGTCCTCGCCGTGCACCGGCTCGGCGACCCCGCCCTCGGCACCACCGTCACGCCGACCGCGGTGTCGGCCGGCACCACCACCAACACCGTGCCGGCCGCCGCCGAGCTCGCCGTGGACGTCCGCGTCCGCGACGAGGCCGAGCAGCACCGGGTCGCCGCCGCCCTCGCCGGGCTGCGCCCCGTGCTCGACGGCGCGACCCTCGAGGTCGAGGGCGGCGGCAACCGCCCGCCGCTGACCGCCGCCGCGTCCGCCGGGCTCTTCGCCCGCGCCACCGCGCTCGCCGCCGGGCTGGGCCTGCCGCCGCTGACCGGGGCCGCCGTGGGCGGGGCGTCCGACGGCAACTTCACCGCCGGCGTCGGCACGCCGACGCTCGACGGGCTCGGCGCGGTCGGTGGCGGCGCGCACGCCGACGACGAGCACGTCCTCGTCGACGCGCTGCCCGGGCGCACCGCCCTCGTCGCGGCCCTGGTGCTGGACGTCCTGGCCGCCGCGGGAGGTGCGTGATGGCGACCCTTGAAACCGCCGCTACCGCTGCCACCGCCGGCGACGCGGCCGTCGCCGCCGACGCCGCCGACGCGCAGGCGCGGGCCGCCGCGGACGCGGCCGGGGTGACCGTCCGCGAGATCACCGGCGACGACGGCTTCCAGGCGATGCACCGGCTGTTCGACCGGATCTGGCGGCCCGACCCGGCCAACCAGCCGGTCACCGCCGTGCTGCTGCGGGCGTTCAGCAAGGCCGACAACTACGTCGCCGGCGCGTACGACGGGGACGAGCTCGTCGGCGCGTGCGTCGCGTTCTTCGGCCCGCCGGCGCACGCGACCATGCACAGCCACATCACCGGCGTCGCGGCCGGTGGCGGGCGGCGGGCGGTCGGGTTCGCGCTCAAGACGCACCAGCGCGGCTGGGCCGTGCGCCGCGGGCTGCGGACCATCTCGTGGACCTACGACCCTCTCGTCGCCCGCAACTCCTACTTCAACCTGGCGAAGCTGGCCGCGACCCCGGCGGAGTACCTGACCAACTTCTACGGCGGCATGAACGACGGGCTCAACGGCGCCGACGACAGCGACCGGCTGCTGGTCAGCTGGGACCTGGCCGCGCCGGCCGTGGAGGCGGCGTGCGGCGGGCGGCCGGCTACCCGTACCGTCGAACACGAACTGCACCGGGGCGCGGTGGTCGGCCTGGGACGCTCCGCGGACGGCCGCCCCGCACCCGGTGACCTCGACAAGGACACAGACGGGCGGGCGATCCTGGTGGCGGTGCCGCCGGACATCGAGACGCTGCGGCGGACCGATCCGGACGCCGCCCACGCCTGGCGGATCGCGGTCCGCGAGACGCTCGGCACGCTCATGGCCAACGGCCGGCGGGTGACCGGCTTCGACCGGGCCGGCTGGTACGTGCTCACCGAAGGGAACGACGGGACATCATGAAACTCACCGGGGTCGAGCTGCGGCGCGTCAAGATGCCGCTGGTGGCGCCCTTCCGCACCTCCTTCGGCACCAGCACCGACCGGGACCTGCTGCTGCTGCGGGCGGTCACCCCCGACGCCGAGGGCTGGGGCGAGTGCGTGGCGATGGCCGACCCGCTGTACTCCTCGGAGTACGTCGAGGCCGCCATCGACGTGCTCACCCGGTTCCTCGTGCCGGCGCTCGGGGCGGCCCCGCGGCTCGACGCCAACGCGGTCGGGCCGGTGCTCGCGCCGTACAAGGGACACCGGATGGCGAAGGCGGCCCTGGAGATGGCCGTCCTCGACGCGGAGCTGCGCGCCGCCGGCCGGTCCTTCGCCCGGGAGCTCGGCGCGGTCCACGACCGCGTGCCGTGCGGGGTCTCCGTCGGGATCATGGACTCGATCGGCGAGCTGCTCGACGCGGTCGCCGGGTACGTCGCCGACGGGTACGTGCGGATCAAGCTGAAGATCGAGCCCGGCTGGGACGTCGAGCCCGTCCGGGCGGTCCGCGAGCGCTTCGGCGACGCGCTGCTGCTGCAGGTCGACGCCAACACCGCCTACACCCTCGCCGACGCCCGGCACCTGAGCCGGCTCGACCCGTTCGACCTGCTGCTCATCGAGCAGCCCCTCGACGAGGAGGACCTGCTCGGCCACGCCGCCCTGGCGAAGCTCATCCGCACCCCCGTCTGCCTCGACGAGTCGATCACGTCGGCCCGCAGCGCGGCCGCGGCGATCACGCTCGGCGCCTGCGAGATCGTGAACGTGAAGCCCGGGCGGGTCGGCGGCTACCTGGAGGCGCGCCGGATCCACGACGTCTGTGTGGCGCACGGCGTGCCGGTCTGGTGCGGCGGGATGCTGGAGACCGGCATCGGGCGGGCCGCGAACGTGGCGCTCGCCGCGCTGCCCGGTTTCACCCTGCCCGGCGACACGTCCGCCTCCGGCCGCTACTACCGCACCGACGTCACGGCGCCGTTCGTGCTCGACGACGGCCACCTGGCCGTGCCGGCCGGGCCGGGGCTCGGCGTCGAGCCGCTGCCGGACGTCCTCGCCGGGATCACCACCGAGACGACCTGGATCCGGATCTAGAATTCCTGGTGTGCGACCACAGGCCAGCCTCGGGCGTGTCCTGGACGACCTCGGCGCGACCCTGCTCGAGCTGGTCCACGGCGACCCGGACCTCCACCCGCGGCAGGCCGCCGCGATCGGCGGCGTGGTCATCCACGATCCCCTCGACGAGCCGGTGCTCCCCCAGCACGCGCTGGTCCTCGGGGTCGGCGTCGGCGACGCCGCGGAGACCGCCCGGCTGCTGCGCATGCTCGGCCGGCAGGAGGCCGTCGCGCTGGTCGTGCGGGCGCCGGTGCCGGCCGACCCCGACCTGGCCGCCGCCGCGGCGGAGTCCGGGGTGGCGCTGCTCGGGCTGACCCGCGGCGCGTCGTGGGCGCAGCTCGCCGCGCTGCTGCGCTCGCTGCTGGCCGAGGGCGACGTCGGCGACGCCGAGCCGCAGACCCTCGGCGGGGTGCCGGCCGGCGACCTGTTCGCGCTCGCCAACGCGATCGCGGCGCTGCTCGACGCGCCGGTCACCATCGAGGACCGCAGCTCCCGCGTCCTGGCCTACTCGGGCCGGCAGGACGAGGCCGACCGGTCCCGCATCGAGACGATCCTCGGCCGGCAGGTGCCCGAGCGGTACTCGCGCCAGCTCACCGACCGGGGCATCTTCCGCGACCTGTACCGCAGCGACCAACCCGTCTACGTCGAGCCCGGCGGCGACGACTTCTTCCTGCTGCCCCGGGTCGCGGTCGCGGTCCGGGCCGGCGACGAGATCCTCGGCTCGATCTGGGCGGCCGTGCAGGGGCCCCCGAACCTCGACCGGATGCAGGCGCTGCGGGACGCGGCCCGGGTCGTCGCGCTGCACATGCTGCGCATCCGGGCCGGCGCCGACGTCGAGCGCCGGCTGCGCACCGACCTGCTCAGCACCGCCCTGGAGGGTGGGCCGGGGGCGCTGGACGCGCTGACCCGCCTCGGGCTCGCCGACCGGCCGGTCGCCGTGCTCGGGCTCGCGCTCCTCCCCCGCCCCGACGACCCGTCCGGCGTCACCGCCGACGCGGGCCTCGCCACCGAGCGGCAGCGGCTGGCCGACGCGCTCGCCATGCACATCGGCGCGGTGCACCCGCGCTCGGCGGCGGCCCTCGTCGGCGACGTCGTCTACGGGCTCGTCCCGGTCGCCCGCGGCCGCGCCGACGGCGCCGTCCGCATCGCCACCGACTTCCTCGACCGGGTCGGCGAGCGCACCCCCGCGGTCGCCGGCATCGGCCCGGTCGCGCAGGACGTGGCGGGGCTCGCCGCGGCGAGGGCGGAGGCGGACCGGGCGCTGCGGGTCCTGCGCACCGGCAACACCGCCGGGCGCCGGGTCGCCCGGCTCGCCGACGTGCACGTGGAGGCGCTGCTGCTGGACCTCGCCGACGTCGTGTCGGCCCGCGGTGACCGGCCCAGCGGCGCGGTGGCGAACCTGCTCGCCTACGACGCCAAGCACAACACCAACCTCGTCGACACGCTGCGGGCCTGGCTGGACGCCTTCGGCGACGCGGTCGCCGCCGCCGCGGCCATGTACGTGCACCCGAACACCTTCCGGTACCGGCTGCGCCGGGTGGCCGAGGTCGGCCCGCTCGACCTGCACGACCCCGACGCCCGCTTCGCCGCGATGCTGGAGCTGCGCCTCGCCGCCCGCCCGACCGAGTGACCCGTCGAGGCCGGCGCCAGGTCAGGCGACGGCGGCGAGCAGGCGGTCCGGGGCCTCCAGCTGCGGCAGGTGCCCGGCGCCCGGCAGCAGCGTGAACCGGGCGCCGGGGATGGCCTTGGCGTAGGCGCGGCCGTAGTCGGGCGGGGCGATGCCGTCGGACTCGCCCCACACCACGTGCACCGGCAGGTCGACCGCGGCGAGCCGGTCCCGCAGGCCCGGGTCGGTCATCGACATCCGGGTGTACGCGGCGAGCGCCGCCAGGTCGGGCTTCGGGCGGTCCGGGTCCGGCGGGAAGCGCGCCGGGTCGTGGAACGACAGCGCGGCCAGCCCGGCCGGGGTCAGGCCGGACACGTCGGTGACCGGGTGCTCCGGCACGTCGAGGCCGACCGCGTTCACCAGCACGACCCGGTCGACCCGCGGGCTGCGCAGCAGCGCCAGCTCGGCGGCGACCCAGCCGCCGATCGAGTTGCCGAGCACCGTCACGGCCCCGACGTCCAGGCGGTCGAGCAGGCCGGCGTACAGCGCGGCGAGCCCCGCGACGGTGGTGAGGCCCGCGGGCCGGGGCGTGCCCGCGAAGCCGGGGTGCGTCGGCACGATCACCCGCGCGTCCCGGGACGCGGCGAGCAGCCCGGCGAAGGGCAGCATCGAGCGCGGGCCGGCACCGCCGTGCAGGAGCAGGAACGGCTCGGCGCCCGCGCCGAGCTCGAGGAAGGTCACGTCGTCATCGGTCACCGGTCCAGGATTCGGTCCCGGAGCGGGCGGCGGGAGAGGATGGTCCATCGTGGGACCCGCACCAACACCCAACGCCGCCCGTCGCGCCGCCCTGGCGGACTTCCTCCGGACCCGCCGCGCAGCGCGGCGCCCGCAGGACGCCGGCCTGGACCCCGGCCCGGGCCGCCGCCGCACGCCCGGCCTGCGCCGCGAGGAGGTCGCGCAGCTGTCCGGCGTGGGCCTGTCCTGGTACACGTGGCTCGAGCAGGGCCGCGACGTCGCGCCGTCCGCGCAGGTGCTGCTCGCGCTGAGCCGCGCGCTCGCGCTCACCCCGTCGGAGCGCGACCACCTGTTCCTGCTCGCCGCCGTGGCCCCGCCGCAGCCCGGGGACGGTCCGGTCGACGAGGAGACGGCCGCGTTCGTCGACGCGCTGCTGCCGCACGTCGCGTTCGTGCTGGACCCCCGGTTCGACGTGGTCGCGCACAACCGGGCCGCCGAGATCATCATGTCGGGCCTGGTCGCGCCCCCGGCGGGCGGCCGGCGCAACCTGCTGCTGTGGCTCTTCGACCCGCCGGCCTGGGACACCGGGTCGCCGGCGTGGCAGCGGACCGCCCACGCGAACCTGCTCGACTTCCGCAGCGAATACGCCCGGCACCCCGGCGACCCCGCCTCCGTGGCGCTGGTCGAGGAGCTCATCGCGCGCAGCCCGGCGTTCCGGGACTGGTGGGCCGGGCACGACGTGCGGGTCCTGGAGCCGTCCCGCAAGCGGATCCCGCACCCGGTGCTCGGCGACCTCGCGTTCCTGTCGGCCCAGAGCCGCCCGGCCCATGCGCCGTGGCTGCGCCTGCGGATCCTGGTGCCCGCGGACGACCGCACCCGTGCGGCGATCGGGGACCGCCGGCTATGACGGCTGGAGGCAGGGGTCTCGGCGGTGGCGAGCGGGGCGGCGGTCTGCGGGGCGGTGATCTCGACCGACACCGCGACGCAGCCCGGCCGGCGCCCAGGACGTTGCCGAAGACGCTGAAGACCTGGGGCGGGACCATGTACGGGTAGTCGAACCCGCTCGTCCCGCCGTCGGCGGGGCGGGTGGCGCGCAGCCGGATCGTGGCGCCGGTCGGGACCCGTTCGGTGGAGACGAACAGCGGCCACGCGGCGTGCGGCGAGAACCGCAGGGTGAGGCTGCCGTACGGCGGCTGGGCCGCGTCGCGGTCCGGGACGGGCACGGTGCGGGTGCTGACCGCGTCGAGCTGGCAGCGCTGCTCCTGCGGGTCGCTGCCGTCCGCGGCGGCGGACCCGGCCGCCGATGCCGCCCCGGAGGCGTTCGCGGCGGGTGTACCGGACGTGCCGGCGGACGGGGAGGTCGCCGGCCCGGACGTGAACGCGCCGGTGGTGGCGGCGACCGCGACGACCAGCGACCCGACCAGGGCGGCGATCCCGACCGTCAGCGCGAGGGGGCCACGGGCGGGGCGGTCCGGGGATCCGGGCGAGGCGACCACGTCCGCCGGCCCGGACAGGGCGGCGGCGGCCCGCCGGAACTTCCGTTTTGACCCGTCATGGACGCTCCCTGCCGTGTAAAGCCTGGTGTCAACCGGCCCGTCGCTGAACATCCGGTCCGGCCCGGGCACCGGCTACGGCTCGGTCGGCTCCGCCGCGTACGGCGCCGTCGTGAACATCACCTGCTACACCTTCGGCGAGTACGTCGGCGGCGGCTACTGGCCGTCCTCCACGTGGGACCGGATCACCAACCCGGCCACCGGCGCCACCGGCTACGCGGCCGACACGTGGATCTCCACGACGTACGACGTCAAGACCATGGTGCCGCAGTGCTGAGGCGGGCCCTGGCCGCCCTGGCCACCACCGCGCTGCTCGGCGCCGTCCTGGTCGCGCCGCAGCCGGCCACGGCGGCGGAGTACGTCAGCAACGGCACCTTCTCCGGCGGGACGGCGAGCTGGCTTCAAAGTCGTGGCGGTAAATATTATAATTCACAATCGCCTATGTAATAGGCCGTTCGGCCCCCTGGTGAATGCGCCTTTTCCACTTGCACGCCATGCATTCGGCAGGAATCAGGTCGATGCCGCGAGGGCGGTCCAGGCGGCGGAGACCGGGGTGAAGCCGCGCAGGTCGCCCGGGCCGCCCATCCTGTTCATGGCGTAGGCGTAGGTCGCCCGGGCGCCGAGGTCGATGACGGCCAGGGAGCCGCCGGCGCCGCCCCAGTACAGCGTGTCCGGGCCGGGCATGAACGGCCCGCCGACCGCGAAGCCGAGCCCGAAGCGCACCGGCATGCCGAGCACGAGGTCGGTGCCCTCGACCTGGACCTCCAGGGCGCTGCGGCAGGTCGCCTCGGACAGGAGGCGGCGGCCCCGGGCGACGCCGCCGCAGGCGAGGACCGTGTGCACCAGGGCGACGGACCGCGCGTTGCCGGTGCCGCCGCCGGCGGGGATCTCCGCGGCCCGCCACGCCCGCGAGTCGGCCACGGCCGTGTCCAGCCGCGGGTTGTGCGCCGCGTTGTCCTGCAGCTCGGTCAGGCCGTCGGTGAACGGCTCCTCGTCCGGCGGGACCAGGTCGGCGACCCGGGGCTCCTCGGACGCCGGCAGCCCGATGTGGAAGTCCGCGCCGAGCGGCTCCGCGAGCTCCTGCCGGAACACGGTGCCCAGCGTCCGCCCGGTGATCCGCCGGACGATCTCGCCGATCAGGAACCCCTGCGTGACCACGTGGTAGCCGGAGGCGGTGCCGGGCGGCCAGAACGGCTCCTGCGCCGCCAGCAGGGCGGTCACCTTCTCCCAGTCGTACAGGTCCGCGGGTGCGAGGGGCTCGCGCCAGCCGGACAGCCCGGCGGAGTGGCTCATCACCTGCGCGACGGTGACGTCACCCTTGCCGCCGGCCGCGAACTGCGGCCAGTACCGGGCGACCGGCGCGTGGAAGTCCAGCTCGCCCCGGTCGGCGACCAGCAGCGCCGTCAGTGCCGCCATCGTCTTGGTGATCGAGTAGACGTTGACGATCGTGTCCCGCTCCCAGGGCCGGGCCCCGGCCGCGTCGGCGTGCCCGCCCCACAGGTCGGCGACGATCTCACCGTCGACGGTGGCGCAGAAGGACGCCCCCGCCTCGGCGCCGTCGGCGAAGTTCCGCTCGAACGCGGCGCGGACGGCCGCCAGGTCCTGCCGCACGAACCCCCGTACGTCGGTCACGGGCCGACCGTAACGCCGCCCGCGCCCCGCCCCAACCGAAATACCGGCCCGGGGCTGAACGTTTCATCGGCCGGACGGTCGGCTAGTCGACAGATACGCGTCGATGTTGACGGGGCGTTCACGGACAGTTCACGTGGCCGCCGCGGGGAAGGGTGACTTGCCGCTTCTGTCCGCATCGACCAGTTGCGATGTGTTGGAAGGCTGTCGGTGCCCGGGCACGCTGCGTGCCCCACCGACGACCGCGAGGTGATGATGGACCGAAAGCGGAGAACCCGGACGGTGGTGCTCTGCGCCTTCCTGGCGCTCATGGGCGCCTGTACGCCGGACGGCGGGCCCGGCGGGCCCCATCAGGACGCCGTCAAGCTCACCGTCCCGGCGGACACCGACCGCGGCAGTGTCGTCGTCGCCGGCCGGACCTTCGCCCGCGGCGCCGTCCGCGTCGACGGCGGGGTCCTGCCGGCGACCACGTTCGCCGGGCCGGACGGGAAGTTCGCCGTCGAGGTGCTGCTGCACCCGCAGCGCGCCAACGGCCTCGACGTGCGCGCCTGGGACCCGTCGGGCGGCCGCACCGGCACGGCCCGCGCCCAGGTGCGGCAGCGGATCGCGGCCACCGCCGCCGGCCAGGTCGCCGGCCGGGTCGTCGACCCGGTCACGAAGCTGCCCGTCGCCGCCGCGGTCGTCTCGTACGGCGGCCGGACCGCCACCACCGGCGCCGACGGCGGCTACGTCCTGCGCGGCCTGCCCGACGGCGGGATCGCCCTGGTCGCGAAGAAGGCCGGCCGGCTCGGCGGCCTGAGCGTCGCCCGCGTCGACAAGGCCGCCGGGACCGCGCCGGACCTGACCGTGCAGGCGCTCGCGGCGCCGGTGCGGCTGAGCCCCGACGGCGGCGTGTTCACCGGCCCCGGCTGGCGGGTCGTGGTCCCCCGCGGCGCCGTCAGCCGGCCGACCGACCTGCACATCACGCCGCTCGGCTACAGCGGCGCCAAGGATGTGTTCGGCGCGCCGATCGTCGACCTGTCACCCGACGGGCTGCGCTTCGCCAAGCCGATCACCGTCGCCGTCGACCCGTCCGTCCTCGGCCTGGAGCCGGCGACCGCCAGGATCGTCGGCGTGAACCCGGGCGGCCCGACCGCCACGGTCATCCCGTCGCGGGTCGTCGGGCGGGAGCGGGTCGTCCAGCTGTCGGTGCTCGACGGCGAGGAGATCCGCACCGAGCCAGAGCCCGGCGTCCTCAACCAGTGGGGCGGGCCGGCCGCGTACTGCACGCCCTTCGCCACCTCCGCCGACGCCGACCGGGCCGTCGCCTACCTGCGCGCGACGCTGCTGCCGTTCCTCGGCGCGGTCATCGGCGCGACGTCGCGCGACCTGTGGACCAAGTACCTGCTCGGCGGCGTGCCGACCACGGCCCGCGAGACGATCACCGACGCCGACACGATCCGCCAGTTCCGCTGGAACGCCCCGACCATCGACGCCCGCGACAAGGTCGTCGACCAGCTCGTCGCCGCGCTCGGCACCCCGCCGCAGCTCGCCGCGCCGGCCACCCCGACCACCAAGCAGGTGTCGGACTACCCGCCGATCGGCCGCGGGGTCGACGTCAACTTCAGCTGGCCCTACGACGTGCCGGGCAACATCGCCGGCGCGGTCGGCGGGGTCCAGCTGCCGTCCGGCTACGTCCGCGACGACCGCACCTTCACCGGCGACCTGCGCTTCGTGCCGGCCGCCGACGCCAAGGGCGTCCGGACGAAGGTCGAGCTCGTCGCCGACCTCACCATGACCGTGCAGGACTCGATCGACCTGTGCGACGGCGACCCCGGCGCCTGGCTGGAGACCAACGCCACGATCCCGCTCAGCCGCCTCGAGGCGACGCCGCTGCCGTCCGGCACCGGCACCTATGCAAGGCCGATCCTCTTCGAGGCCGCCGTCCCGCTGAAGGACGACCTGCTCCAGCCGAAGCGGCGCGACATCACCGCGCTGTACCCGACGAACGACAAGGACGGCGACGGCGTCCCCGACGCGCAGCCGTGGAACGGCGCCGCCTTCACCCTCGACAACTGCCCGGCGGTCGCCAACCCCACCCAGGCCGACGCCGACGGGGACGGGGCCGGCGACGCCTGTGACGAGCCCGACGACCCGGACCCGGGCGACGGCGGGCTCCCGCCCGGCGGCACCGAACCCCCGCCCGGCGGGGACGGCGGCACCACCGGCGACACCGGCGAGGGCGGCGGCCGCGGCACCGGCGGCTCCTACGGCGACCCGCACCTGGTGAGCTTCGACGGCGGCTCGTTCGGCTTCCACGCCGCCGGCGACTACGTCCTCGCCGAGTCCACAGTGGACGGCTTCGCGGTCCACGGCCGGTTCGTGCGCCGGCCCGGCACCACGGCGATCAGCCTCAACCGGGCCGTCGCCGCCCGCGTCGGCACCTCGGTCATCGCGTTCGGCGACACCGCGACCGGCGAACGCTTCGACCCGCTCGTCGCGACCCTCGACGGGCAACCGGTCCCGCTCACCCCCGGCATGCGCACCACGCTGCCCGGCGGCGCGGCGCTCACGTTCACCACCGCCGGCGGCGCCGTCGTCACCTGGCCCGACGGCACGAGACTCGCCGCCGGGCGGTGGACCGGCGACAACATGTTCGTCACCCTCGCCGAGTCCCGCTACGGGAAGGTCCGCGGCGTGCTCGGCGACGCCGACGGCAACCCGCGCGACGACCTCACCGCCCGCGACGGCACGCTCGTGCGCGACATCCGGGACCGCGCGCAGCTGTACGGGTCGTTCGCCGCGAGCTGGCGGGTGACCGGGCAGGCCTCCCTGCTGCGCAGCGTCCTGCCGGCCGACCGGGTCACCCCGGTGGACCCGGTGGACCAGGCGTCGGTGGCGGCGCTGCCGGCCGCGGCCCGGGCGCACGCCGAGACCGTCTGCCGGGCGCTGCGGCCGGGCGCCGGGCTCGAACAGTGCGTGCTGGACGTCGGCATCACCGGCGACGACACGTTCGCCGCCGACGCCGGCGTGGTGGCGAACCGGCTGCGGTCCACGGTGGACCTCGCCGCGCTGGCGCGAACCGTGGAGACCACCACCGAGATCACCCTGGGGCAGAAGGTGACCGGGTCGCTCGACGCGCCGTTCGCGGTCGACGTCCTCACCGTCACCCTCCAGGCCGGTGACTCGGTCACGGTGTCCACGTTCGGGGTCTGCCCGGGCGACGGCACGTTCGCGGTCACGCTGGTCGCGCCGAGCGGCCGCCCGGTCGGCCGGACCCGCGGCGAGGGCTGCGGCACGCTCGGGTTCACCGGGCTGCGCGAGTCCGGCCGGTACGAGCTGCGCGTCACCGACCAGGGCGGCTTCACCGGCCGGTACGAGCTGCGGGCCGACGGCCGGCAGCTGGACCTCACCTGCAACGCCACGGAGGTCGCCCCCAACGACGACCAGTCGAGCCCGGAGGTGACCCTGCCGTTCGACCTGAACTTCCACGGCCGGACGTTCGGCTCGCTGTGGGTCAACAACAACGGCAACGTCACGTTCGACGGTCCGCTGTCGACGTTCACCGCGGTGCCGATGGACACCATCCGCACCCCGATCGTCGCGGCCTGGTTCGCCGACGTCGACACCCGCGGCGCGGGCTCCCAGCCGGTCCGCTACGGCGGCGGCACCGTCGACGGCCGGCGCGCCTTCTGCGTCGACTTCAACAGGGTCGGCTACTACGACCGGCACGACGACAAGCTCAACGCGTTCCAGCTGTACCTCGTCGACCGCGGCGACGTCGCACCCGGCGCGTTCGACATCGTGCTGCGGTACACCCGCCTCCAATGGGACAAGGGTGACCTCAGCTCCGTGCCCGCCGGGGTCGGCTACTCCAACGGCACGGGGCAGCCGGGGACGTTCGTCGAGCTGCCGGGGTCCCGCACCGACGGCGCGCTGCTGGACCCGTCGCCGACGGGGCTGACCCGCACCTCGACCGGCGGCACCCAGCCGGGCGTGCACATCCTGCCGGTCCGCCCGTAGCGGCGCGACGTCGAGGAAGCCTCAGCGCCTGACGGTGAGCCGGAGGGCGTTGAGGCGCTCGGCGGGGGTGTCGGACCACGCGCCGCCGTCCAGATCGCCGGGCGCGGTGACGCCGGCGCGGTCGAGGGCGGCGGCCACCCGGGCGGCGAGGTCGGCGGCGACGTCCCCGCCCGGGACGGTCTCCATCCGCTCGCCGAACTCGTCGGACCAGCCGAACCGGGCCGTCACCCGCTCACGGGTGAACTCGCCCTCGGCGACCATGGTCCCGCTGGTGCGGCGCAACCGCCAGCGGGCGCTGCTGGCGTACGGGTGCAGCATCGGCAGCGCGGAGCACCACGACGCGAACAGGACCCGCAGCTCGTCCACGGTCCCGTCGAGGGTCTCCGACGGCGAGTGCCAGTAGGTCATCATGCCGTGCAGGGCCTTCGCCTGCGGCGCCTCGACGTCGGGCTCGGTGAACCACAGCTCGTCCGGGGCCCAGTCGTCCGGCGTCATCATCCACTTCTGCTTGTTGTAGATGACGTTCTCGCGCGGGCCGGTCGGCTCCGCCGTCAGCCGGATGTGCCGGCCCCACAGGGCCTCGAGGGTGAGCGTGGTGTCCTCGCCGCGCCAGCGCGCGAGGGGCATCCGGCCCTCGGAGCCGACGATCGGCGGGTGGCCGAGCACCGCGACGGCGGCGGCGAGCGCCCGGCGGAAGTCGTCGGCGACGCCGGCCTCGCCGACCGGCAGCCGCGCGCTCAGCGAGCTGATCTCGCCGTGCCCGTAGTACCCGGCGTCCCAGTCGTGCGCCTCGATCCGCTCGCCGCCGGCGGCCAGGAGCTCGTCGCCGTCCGGCTGCCAGCCCTGCTCGGCGACGAGCCGGTCGAACGCGCCGCGGGACCAGTCGCCGAGCCCGCCGGCGAAGACCGCGCACAGCCGCCGCCACGCCGGTGAGGGCGCCGGCAGCAGCGTGGCCGGGTCCCGGTCGTCGGGCACCTCCTGCCCGGCCTCGGCCGCGACCGTGCGCAGCTGCGGCGCCCGCATCCCGTTGTTGTCGAACGACGTGTACGTCACCTCGGCCGGGTCGGCGAAGCCGTGCACGTCGCGCAGTGTCCGGACGATCACGTCGGCGAGCCGCCGGGCCGTGGCGGGCTCCACCGGCGCCGGGACCTCCGGGAAGCACAGGGTCTCCGTCCCGTCCTCGTCCGGCTGCCACCCCAGCGCGGCGAGGTCCGCCGCCCGCTCCGGCACGTCCCGGGTGAGCATGTACACCGACGGCACGTCCAGCCTGTAGCCACGGGTGAAGCGGATGAACTGCACGAACCCGTCGCCGCCGGAGAGGGAGATCGCCGCCTCGGGCCGCAGCGCCGCGAGCGCCCCGACGAGCTCGTCGGCCACTTCCGGCCACCCCGCTGCTGCCATCACGCACTCCCCCCGTCGTCCGGTGACGGGTTGGAGCATAGGCGTCCGGGAGCCGGCCGCCGGTGTGAGGGCGGGTGAGGGCGGGTGAGGGCGTCCGGCAAAGCCGCCGGTGGTCGATGCGGTGGCGGTTAGACTCGCCGCAGCCCTGCCATCCGGGAGGCCTCATGGCCACTGCGCCGCAGATCCACGGCTACCGCGACCTGACGCTGATCAGCGCCCGGGGCGGGCAGGCGCACGTGTACCGGGCGCGCAAGGCGACCATGGACTCCTCCGCCGTCGCGATCAAGGTGTACCGGCGGGACCTCGACGACGCCGACCGGCGGCGGTTCCGCCGCGAGGTCCAGGCACTCCAGGCGCTGCAGGGCCGCCCGCACGTCGTGCGGCTGCTGGAGGCCGACTTCACCGCCGACGGCCGCGGATACGTGGTCATGGACCTCTACGCCGGGTCGGTCGCCGACCGGCTGGCGGTGGAGGGGACGCTGCCCGTCGGCGACGCGCTGCGCATCGGCGCGGAGGTGGCCGAGGCCCTCACCCACACGCACGAGGCGGCGGCGCGCATCCTGCACCGCGACATCAAACCGGGCAACATCCTGCTCACCGGCGACGGCGCGGCGGTGCTGTCCGACTTCGGCATCTCCGCGATCCACCGCGACGACGGCCGGTTCACGGCGACGGCGCGGATCGGCACGCTGGGGTACACGGCGCCGGAGGTGCACGCCGGGGACTCCGAGAGCGTCGCGTCGGACATCTACTCCCTCGGCGCCACCCTGCACACGCTGCTGACCGGCGGCCCGCCGGCCGGGCCGGGCCGGTCGGCGCTCGACGCGGTGCCCGAGCCGGCCGCCACGGTGCTGCGCCGGGCCCTGTCGCCCGACCCGGCGCACCGGCAGGAGTCCGCCCGGCGGCTGCGCGAGGACCTGCTGCGCGCCGCGGACCTCGTGACCACCCGGGAGTCGTCGTTCGCCAGTCCCGCGCCGGCGTCGACCAGGGTCCTGCCGGACGACCCGCCCGGGGCCGTCCGTCCGCGGCTGATCGAGCCGCCGACCACCGACCCGGACCTGGGCCGCAACATCGCCGCCGGCGTGCTCGCCCTGGCCGGCGGGCTCGGCGGGCTGGTGCTGCTCGACTGGGCCTGGTGGGGCGGCGCGCTGATCGTCGCGGCGCCGGTCGGCGTCGCCGCGGCCCTGCGCCGGGGGCTGGGCACCCGGCGGCTGTTCGGCCCGGCCGCCGCGGCGACGCTCGCCTGCTACGCGGTGCCGGGCGTGACCTACCTGACCCGCATCGACGAGGACCCGTTCATCAACCTCGTGATGGTCGTGTTCACGCTGGTCGCGTTCGGCGGCCAGGTCGCCGCGGTGCACGAGGTCGAGCGGTACGCCCGGCAGGACATGGCGCAGTCGGAGACCGCCCGCGCGAACCAGGAGCGCGGGCAGCTGTTCGAGCGGTTCCGCGAGCGGTACTGGCTGGACGGCGCCCATCCGCCGGACTGGCTCGACGACGTGCTCGGGCCGCTGCCCGCGGCCCGGGCGATGCCCTGGCGGGGCGGCGGCGCGCTCCGGTTCGCGGTGGTGTGCGACCGGAGCGTGGCGTTCGTGGCCGTGCTCGACGGTGTGCGCCCCGGCCGGTACGAGCTGAACCCCGCGAACGGGCACCCCTGCCGGGTGTTCGCCGACGGGCGGCCCAACACGTCCGTCGACACGCGGCTCAAGGACCTCGCCCGCGGCGTCGACGCCGCCGGCTGGGGCACCGCCGGGGTCAGCGCCGGCTGCGTCGTCGTGCTGACCACCGACGGCGCGCAGTCCGACGGCATCCGGCTCGCGCCGGCGCAGCTCGAGTCGACGAGCCTGACGGTCGTCGTGGCGCGGGACGCCGGGCCGGCGCTCGTGCGGCTGCTGGCGGGCGCGGACCCGCAGGTCATCGACCCCGTGCTCCTGCAGATGGTCACCGAGCGCGCCCAGCAGGCCTGACCCCCGCCCGGCACACACTCGGCACACGCTCGGTGTAACGCAACCCACACGTCTTGACACCCGTCGCTCCGCAACTATTCTATTCCTACCTACTAACTAGACAAGATAGGCAATGGCAGTACCGGGGGACCCGATCGGAGCACAGCGAGGTGCACATCTCTGTCCGTGCCGACTACGCGATCAGGGCGATGCTCGCGATCGCCGCGGCGGAGCCGGGCCGGATCACGGCATCGGAGCTGGCGCACAGCGAGCGGATGTCCATCGGATCCCTGCAGACGGTGCTTCTTGAACTACGCCGCGTCGGGCTCGTGCACAGCCACCGCGGCACGGAGCGGGGATACGGCCTCGCCCGACCGGCGGCAGCCATCACGGTCGGCGAGATCCTCCGCGCCATGAACGGCGCACTGACCACGGTGCGTGGCCTGCCGACCGGGCAGGCGACGTACGACGGGGTCGGCCGCGGGTTGCGCAAGGTCTGGCTGTCGGTCGACGACGCGGTCAACGCGATCGTCGACCGGGCCACCCTCGCCGACCTGCTCGCCGACCCCGGGCTGGAACTTGACGACGACCACCGCAGCACCCCCTTGAGCACAGCCGACCCCAGGAGGACAGGTTCCCCATGAAGCACCGGATCAGAGCGGCCGCCGCTCTCATGCTCACCGCCGGCTTACTGCTGTCGGCGTGCGCGGGGACCACCAAGAAGGACGACGCCGGCGCCGCCGGCGCGTCGACCACGCTCAACATCGTCGGTTTCGCGGTGCCCGAGGCCGCGAACAAGGCCATCGCCGCGGAGTGGAACAAGACCCCGGCCGGTAAGGGCGTCAAGTTCCAGACCTCCTACGGCGCCTCCGGCGACCAGAGCCGCGCGGTCGTCGCCGGCCTCAAGGCCGACTACGTGCACTTCTCGGTGTCCAGCGACGTGACCCGCCTGGTCGACGCCAAGCTGGTCGACCCGAGCTGGAACGCCGGGCCCACCAAGGGCATCGTGTCCTCGTCGGTCGTGGTCCTCGCGGTGCGCCCCGGCAACCCGAAGGGCATCAAGGGCTGGGACGACCTGGTCAAGCCCGGTATCGGCATCGTCACCCCGAACCCGGCCTCCTCGGGCGCGGCCCGCTGGAACGCCCTGGCGGCATGGGGTCACGTCACCGCCAACGGCGGCACCGACGCCCAGGCCGGCGAGTTCCTCACCAAGCTCTTCGGCAACGTCGTCGCGCTGCCCGGCAGCGGCCGCGACGCCACCACCGCGTTCCTCGGCGGCACCGGCGACGTGCTGCTCGCCTACGAGAACGAGGCCATCCTGGCCCGGCAGAGCGGCGAGAAGCTGGACTGGGTCTACCCGGACACCACGATCCTGATCGAGAACCCGGGCGCGATCCTCACCAACGCCGACCCGAAGGCGAAGGAGTGGCTCGACTTCGTGCTGAGCGTCAACGGTCAGCGCCAGTTCGCGCTCAAGGGCTTCCGGCCGATCATCTCCGGGGTCGACACCAAGGGCGTCGAGGGCGCCATCGACCCCGCCAACCCGTTCCCGGCGCCGAAGAAGCTGCTCACCGTCGACAAGGACTTCGAGAGCTGGTCGAAGCTGTCCAAGAAGTTCTTCGACGAGAAAGAGGGCCTCATCGTCAAGATCATCGCCGCTTCGGGCAAGGCCAAGTGACATCCGAGACCACGGTCACGGGCCGGTCGGCGGGCAACCGCCGGCCGGCCCGGTCGGCCGTGTCCGGGCACCCCCTCACGCGCGTCTCCGGGCTCGGGCTCGGGGTCGCGATGCTGTGGTTCAGCCTCCTGGTGCTCATCCCGCTCGCCGCGGTCGTGGCCGTCGCCGGCTCCGAGGGGTGGAGCGGCTTCTGGGACGCGATCACCGCCGAGCAGACCCTCGCGTCGATCGAGCTCACCATCTTCACCTCGATCGGCGTCACGCTGGTCAACGTCGTCATGGGCACGCTCATCGCGTGGGTGCTGGTCCGGGACCGCTTCTTCGGCAAGCGCGTCCTGGAGGTCCTCGTCGACATCCCGTTCGCGCTGCCGACGATCGTCGCCGGTCTGGTGCTGCTGTCGCTGTACGGGCCGAACAGCCCCATCGGGGTCGACATCGCCAACACCAGGGTCGCGGTCTTCGTCGCGTTCCTGTTCGTGACGCTGCCGTTCATCGTGCGGACCGTGCAGCCGGTCCTCGCCGAGATCGACCAGGACGTCGAGGAGGCCGCCGCCTCGCTGGGCGCCAGCCGGTTCACGATCTTCTGGCGGGTCATCCTGCCCAGCCTCACCCCGGCGATCACCGCCGGGGCCGCGCTGTCCTTCGCCCGCGGCGTCAGCGAGTACGGCTCGCTGGTCCTGCTGTCAGGCAACCTCCCGATGCGCACCGAGGTCACCTCGGTGCGCATCTTCAGCAGCATCGAGAACGACCACCTGGAGAACGCGGCCGCCGTCGCCACCGTGCTGCTGGTGATCTCGTTCGCCGTCATCGTGATCCTCGACGTGATCCAGCGAAGGACGGTCCGCCGTGGCTGACACCGCCGTTGTGGAGAAGACCGCCGCACCCCCGGTCAGGAAGGGCGGCGGCAAGGCCTGGACCCGCCGCCGCGGCCCGGTCACCTACCTGGTCCGGCTGGTCGTCGTGGTCTACCTGTTCTTCCTGGTGGCCTGGCCGGTGTACCTCGTCGGCCAGAACACCTTCAAGAACGGCTTCGACGACCTGCAGGCCATCCTCACCGACCCGGACATCGTGCACGCGCTGCACCTGTCGGTCGAGATCGCAATCATCGCGGTGCTCATCAACACGGTCTTCGGCGTCGGCATCTCGATCCTGCTCGTGCGCTACCGCTTCCCCGGCAAGCGCCTGCTCAACGCCCTGCTCGACGTGCCGCTGTCGGTGTCGCCCGTCGTCGTCGGCCTGTCGCTGGTGCTCGTCTACGGCGGCCGCAACGGCTGGTTCGGCCCGACCCTGGAGAGCTGGGGCCTGCAGATCATCTTCGCCGAGGCCGGCATGGTGATGGCCACCGTCTTCGTGGCCCTGCCGCTGGTCATCCGCGAGGTCGTGCCGGTCCTCGAGGAGATCGGCGAGGAGCAGGAGCAGGCCGCCCGCAGCCTCGGCGCCAACGCGTGGCAGACCTTCCGCCGCATCACCCTGCCGTCGATCAAGTGGGGCATCATCTACGGCGTCGTGCTGAGCCTCGCCCGCTCGCTCGGCGAGTTCGGCGCGGTGAAGATCGTGTCCGGCAACGTGCTGGGGCTCACCCGCACCGCACCGCTCGTGGTCGAGGAGAAGTACCTCAACTTCGACAAGGGCGGCGCCTACGCGACCGCGTTCCTCCTCGCCCTCGTCGCGGTGGCGAGCATCATCGTCGTATCCGTCCTCCGGCCGAAGGAAGACCGTTGAGCATCGAAATCGCAGGGGTCGGCAAGCGCTTCGGGGACTTCGTCGCGCTCGACAACGTGTCGGTGAGCATCCCCTCGGGCCGCCTCACGGCGCTGCTCGGCCCGTCCGGCGGCGGCAAGTCCACGCTGCTGCGCATCATCGCGGGCCTCGAACGCGCCGACACCGGCCGGGTCGAGATCGAGGGCGTCGACGCGACGGACCTCCCGCCGCAG
This sequence comes from Dactylosporangium sp. NPDC006015, assembly GCF_040614215.1. Taxonomy (NCBI): domain Bacteria; kingdom Bacillati; phylum Actinomycetota; class Actinomycetes; order Micromonosporales; family Micromonosporaceae; genus Dactylosporangium; species Dactylosporangium sp. NPDC006015. Next base: position 255,681 of record NZ_JBEXUD010000006.1, on the reverse strand, counting down.
AAGCGCAACGTCGGCTTCGTGTTCCAGCACTACGCCGCGTTCAAGCACATGTCGGTGCGCCGCAACGTCGCCTTCGGCCTGCAGATCCGCAAGCGCCCGAAGGACGAGATCGCCGAGCGCGTCGACGAGCTGCTCAAGCTGGTGCACCTGCAGCAGTTCGCCGACCGGCTGCCCGCGCAGCTGTCCGGCGGCCAGCGGCAGCGCATGGCCCTGGCCCGGGCCCTCGCCATCAAGCCGACGGTGCTGCTGCTCGACGAGCCCTTCGGCGCCCTGGACGCCAAGGTCCGCAAGGAGCTGCGCGACTGGCTGCGCCGCCTGCACGACGAGGTCGAGGTCACCACCGTCTTCGTCACCCACGACCAGGAGGAGGCCCTCGAGGTCGCCGACGAGATCGTGGTCATCAACGACGGGCGGATCGAGCAGATCGGCTCGCCCGACGACCTCTACGACCGCCCCGCCAACGACTTCGTCATGCGCTTCCTCGGCCCGGTCACCCAGCTCGGCGGCCGCCTGGTGCGCCCGCACGACCTGCAGATCGGCGCCGGCCCCGCGGACCCGTCCGCCCCGGACGACGTGACCGGGCAGGTCGCGCGGATCACCCGGATCGGCTTCGAGATCCGCATCGACGTGACCACCGCCGCCGGCGAGGACGTCATCGTGACCGTGACCCGCAACGAGTTCCTCGCCCTGGGCATCGACACCGGCGCGACGGTCCACCTGCGGATCGCGCCCGGCAGCCCGACCACCCCGGTCGCCGGGAGGCCCGCCGCCGAGCCCGACCTCGCGAAGACCGGCAGCCACTGAAGCGCCGGGCCGCGCGGCGGGTGCCGCACGGCCCGGCCCCGGAAGACCGGGTCAGGACGGCTTGATCAGGACGGCGGCCTGATCCGGAAGGTGACGTAGGCCCAGTCGGAGACCGGCCCGCCGTCGCTGGTGCTGCGGACGAGGAGGTCCACCCAGCCGCCGGTGACGGCCGGGTACTCCAGCGGCGTCCACCGCACCGTGGCCGTGCCGTCCGCCGCGGCGGCGACCGTCTGCTGCGGCTCCGCGCCGAACTGGTAGGTGTAGGACACGACACCGGCCGCGGTCGGGTGGAACACGAACGTGCCCTCGACGCCGGGCCCGCCGCCGCCCTGCCAGTCGCCGGGCGGGTAGTCCGCGGACGTCACGGCCGGCGCGATCGACGCCGGGAAGAACGAGACGCCGGTGGTCTCCGACTCGGTGCCGTCGGCCGTCCTGGAGGTGACCGTCAGCGTATTGTTGCCCGCCCGGCTCGGGGTGAAGCGGACCGTCGCGGTGCCGTCGGCGCCGGCGGCGACCGTCCCCTGCGGCTGCTCGTCCACCTGCCCCTGGTTGAACTGGTACGTGTAGGCGACCACGCCGTGCATGTGCGGCTTCAGCGTGAAGACGCCCTCGGTGCCGACCGGCCTGCCCGGGGAGCCGTCGGTCGGGTAGTCCGCCGACTCGACGAAGGGCTCCGAGTCGACGAACAGCGTCCGCGAGCTCGTGCCCGATCGCAACCCGGACGCGGCGGTGCTGAACACCGAGACCGTGGTGCCCTCGGCGCCGGGCACCACCGTGACGCGCGCCTTGCCGTCCGCCTCCGCCGGCACCGTCTGCTGGGTGCCGCCGTCGATCTGGTACGTGTAGCTGACCGTGCCGTCCAGGTTGGCGGCGAACGTCAGGCGGTGCGGGTCGCCCAGCCACGCGTCGGGGTCGGCGTCCTCGATCGCCGGTGCCGTGTTCCGGACCAGGAACCGGTAGGACACCATCTCGGAGAGGTTGCCCGCGCGGTCGACGCTCTGCACGTACAGCGTCAGGATCCCCGCCCGGGACGGCGCGAGCTGGATCGTGACCGGCCCGCCCAGGGTGGGGGCGGCGACGCTGGTCATGCTGAAGTAGGACTCGCCGTACTGGTAGCCGGCGACGTCGGCGACGCCGTTGGCCGTGAACGTGAAGGCGCCGGGGATCCCCGGGCCGCCGTGCGCGGGGGCGCCGGGCGGGTAGTCGGCGGAGGACACGACCGGCGGCGCGGGGTGGCTGGTGTCGACGGTGAAGCGGCACTCGGCGCTCCACGGCGACACGTCCATGTCGTCGCGGGACTGGGCGGCGACCGCGTAGGTGCCGCCGTCGGTGAGGATGCCGGCCGGGATGGTGCCCCACGACCGGGCCGGCGTGTACCCGGCGAAGTTCTCCGGCAGCTCGACCCGGTCCTGTGGCCGGTCGACCGGCCACACCGCGAACCTGCCGTAGGCGACGTCACCGCCGCCGGTGTCGTTGATGTCGGCGTCGGTGAGCAGCGCGGTCAGCTGCGGCGTGTCGGTCGTGACCCACAGCGGGCCACCCGTGTCGCAGGACCGCCCGTCGACGGTGACCTGGGCGGGTGTGCCGGGGATGCCGTTGGCGTTGATGATCAGCACCGGATCGTTGCGGACGTGCCGCCCGTAGTGCAGGTTGCCCTCCAGGCGGTCGGGGACCCGCAGCTCGAACGTGACCGTGTGCCGGCCCGCGGCGAGCGCGTCGCGCACGACGGTGCCGAGGTCGACGCCGATGTAGCTGGACGGGCAGGCGTCGGCGCCGGTCACCTCGAACCGCTGCCGCTCGCGCGGCGGCCGGTTCCACGACGTCGTGGACGTGACCGGGTCCGTGCTCCACAGCTGCCAGGTGCGTTCCTTGCGGCAGTCGGTGACCTGCGTCTCGGCGAGGACGAAGCCGGCCGCGTTGATCCGCATCCCCCGGTAGGCGCTGATGTCGTAGCTGAAGTAGGACCGGGACTTGTGCTTGCCCGCGGCGTCCCGCCAGGCCCCGACGGGCGCGTCGGCGGCGCTGCCGGTGTAGGCCTTGTCGGGCGTGCGGGAGTCGGTGTAGGTCCAGCTGGTCGGCCGGAGCGCCTGCTGGCTGGTGGCGGAGGCGGCCGGCGGGTGGATGAGCACCGCACCGCCGGCCGCGACGAGTACCGCGACGAGCCCGGCCCGCCGACTTCGTGATGACGCAGGGTTTCGTGACATTGGAGACCCCCCGTGACGATGGACGTCTGTCGAGGCGAACCATAGACCCGCGCCACGGTCCCCGTCGCCCCGTTATCTCCAATGTGGACAGAGGCCGCGAAGTCACCAGCGCTCGGGATGCTCCAGGTCCTGGACGGGCAGGTAGCCCGCCAGGAGCTGCAGGCCGTCCTGCTCGGTGTAGCCCTTGCCGCGGTCGGTGAGGAACAGGTCGACGAGGCACGGCTGCACGAGCATCTCCAGCAGGCCGTCGCCGGCGCGGGCCACCCGGTAGGGGCCCGCGACCAGGTCGCCGGTGGTGTGCTCCATCCCCGGCGGGGTGCGCTCGGCCCGGACCGTGAGCCAGCGGTCGTGGTCGCCGATCGTGAGGGCGCCCTCGGCGAAGCCGGTCTGCCGCCCGAGCGTCAGCGAGCAGCCCAGGACGTCCGCGCCGGCGGGGAACCGCTCGATGCCGAAGGGCACCACGCAGCGGTGCGCGGTGTCGAAGGTGATCCGGGCCGCGGCGGCCGTCGCCTCGTCGCTGCCGCCGGCGTACAGGTCGAGCCTGGCCCACAGGGTGCCCACGGGCTGCCAGCGCACGGACCACAGGGCCTGGCCGCCGGCGGGTCCCGCGTCCGCCCGCGCCGTCCCCGGCCGGTCGCCCACGGTCACGCCGACCGGCGCCCCCGGCGTCCCCGCCGACTCCAGCTGCGACCCCGCCGCGTCGAGCTTGTCGGCGGTGGCGGCGAGCGTGACCGTGGCGCGGCGCAGGAACTGGACGCTCTCGATGCCCGGGCCGGTGCTCCAGGTCGCGTACTCGGCGCCGGCCGCGAGGTCGTCGGCGGCGAAGTGGACGGTGCCCGGGTCGGATCCGACCGCGTCCGGCTGCTCCAGCGCGCCGGGCACGTCGGGGGCCGGCGGCAGGCCGAGCGCCACGGCCGGCGCGGCGGGCCCGTCCGGCACGGGCTTCGTCGGTACCGACGCCGCCAACGCGACGAGAACGGCACAGGCGACCGCGGCGGCCACGGCACCGGCCCTGCGCCGCAACCGGATCCGCTGCCCGCGGCGGCGGGCGTGCGCGACGATCGGCGCCGGGTCGGCGTCGCCGCCGGCGCGGTCCCGCAGCATGGTGGTGAGCCGATCGTCGAGGTTCATCGGGACCCTCCCGTGGAGATGGCAGACGGCGCGGCGCGCAGCGTGTCGAGGGCCCGTTTCGCGTGGGTGCGCACGGTGCCGGTGGAGCAGTCCAGGATCTCGGCGATCCGCGCGTCGTCCAGGTCCTCGTAGTAGCGCAGGACGATGACGGTGCGCTGCCTCTTGGGCAGCTGCCGGACCAGGCGCCACAGCGCGTCGCGCTCGGCCACCTCGGCGGCCTCGTCCCCGGTCGCGGGCCGCTCGCCGACGGCCTCGACGGTCACCTCGCGGCTGCTGCGCCTCCGCCACCACGAGTGGTGGGTGTTGACCAGCATCCGGCGCACGTAGACGTCCGGCCGGTCGGTGCGTGCGATGCGGCCCCAGCGGGCGTAGGCCTTGGCCAGGACGTCCTGCACCAGGTCCTCGGCGCGGTGCTCGTCATCGGTGAGCAGCCTGGCGAAGCGCAGCAGCGCCCCGGCGCGGGCGAACGCGTACTCCTCGAACGTCACGTCCCTATACACGCGGCGGGCCGCCCGTGCCGTAGACACGGGCGGCCACATTTCTTTCGTCAGGACTGCCGGATGACGACGTTGTCGACGCCGGCCTCGACCAGGCTGGCCGTCGACGCGTCCGCCGCCTCGAACAGGATCCGGACGCTCTGCCCGGCGTACGCGCTGAGGTTGACGCTGCCGGTCGACCAGGACGCGTCCCGGTCGGAGGCGGCGCCGGCCACCGTGGCCAGCACGGTCGTCCCGCTCGCCGTGACGACGCTGACCCGGAAGAAGTCCGCCGACGAGGCGTTGCTGCCGTGGCCGAGGTACCAGGAGTAGCTCAGCGTCAGCGTCCCGCTCGACGGCAGCGTGATGCTCGGCGAGCGCACGCTCGTCGTGCCGCCGTCGACGTCGTTGGCCCCGGCGTCGGCGCCGGCCAGGCGCGCCGTCACCAGGTCGTTGCTGCCGCTGACCGTGGTGCCGAGCTGCTTCGGGCCGCTGGAGTCGGTGGCCTCGGGGTCGCCGCGCTCCCAGGCGCCGGTGGTCGCGGTGTCGGTGCCCGACGGGTTGGTGGTCCAGCCGAGGTTCGTCTCGAAGTCGTCGGACCAGACCGTGGTGCCGGGCGCGGTGCCGCAGTACTGGGCCTCCTTGCCGATCACCCGGTACGGGCAGTCGGCGTACTCGGCGATCTGCAGGCTCGCCTCCCGGTTGAGCGCGGTCTGCGCGGCGATGACCTCGTCCGGCGGGTAGAAGCCGCCGCCGCCGGAGTTGCCCGGGTACATCTCGAACGTGTAGGACCACACGCCCTGGTCGGCCCACAGCCAGTCGTCGATGGTGCCGTCGGTGATGTACAGGTCGCTGGCCTGCTCCGGGGTGTAGCCGTTGGTGGCGGCCATCTGGGTGCCGAGGGTTCGGAAGGTGAGCTCCTGGTCGGCGTCCAGGCCCGGTGCGGTGTTCGAGGTGGTGTACCCGAAGGGCCAGAGCACGAGCTTGCCGTAGGTGTGGAAGTCGATGTGCGTCTTGATCTGCTGCACCCCGCCGACGCGCCGGCTCAGCACGAGGTCGCGCACCCGCTGGGTCTCCGGCGCGGAGAACGCCGACGGCCCGCGGTAGGTCTCCGAGCTGGTCGAGCTCGACGACCCGCCGCAGCAGCCGAAGTTGTAGCCCCAGTTGCGGTTCAGGTCGGTGCCGACGTTGCTGCTGCCGCTGTTCGGCTGCCGGTTCTTGCGCCACGACCGGTAGGCGCCGGTGGCGATGTCGTACTCGCCGCCGTCGGGGTTCATGTCCGGCACGATCCAGATCTCGCGCGAGTTCACCACGTTCGTGATCCGGGTGTCGGTGCCGTAGCCGTCGGTGAGCTGCTTGATCAGGTACAGCGCCATCTCGACGGTGAGGTGCTCGCGGGCGTGCTGGTGCGCCGTGTAGAGCACCTCCGGCTCGTTCTCGTCGACCGCGACGTTGTCGGAGATCTTGATGACCGGGATGTCCCGGCCCTCGTACGACGTGCCGAGGCTGCTCTTGCGCAGGATCGCCGGGTGGTCGGCGACGGCCTGGTTGAGCTCGGCGGTCATCTCCGCGTAGTTGTGGTACATCGAGTCCGCCGACGGGAAGTCGAGGATCGTCGCGGGCCCGCCCGGCGTCGCCGGCCGCAGCGCGCGGGTGACGGTGAAGCCCAGCTGCCGCAGCCTCGCGACCTCGGACGGGGTCGCGGTGATGTCCGCGACGCCGTGGTCGATGCCGTCGATCGCGGCGCCGGTCCCGGCGACCTGGTTGCGCTGGTCGAGCGTGCCGACCCCGCTCACCAGGTAGGGAGCGGACGTCTCGGCGGTCACCGCGTCGGCCGGCGCGGCGCCGGCCGGGCTGATCGCGGCGACCACGAGCGCGACGGCACCGGCCATCGCGAGTGGGATGGTGCCCCTGCGGGGGTGGCTCATCTAGCCTCCTTGGGTGGTGGAGGTGAACGAGCTACCAGGTGACCACCCAAGGCATGGTCATATCAACATCCGTCTTTCTCCCTACCGCGCGGGCCATGCCCGCATGGCCAGATCGGCGACCGCCTCCAGGGCCTCCCGGTCGGCGCCGTCGCGGGCCTGATGGGCCATGCCCTGCACGAGCACCGTCCACCGGTCGCCGAGCCGGGCGAGGAGGTCGCGGATGCCGCAGTCGTCGTCGCACGGCCCGGCCTGCGGGGTTACCCCGGTGTTCGCGACCGACACGGAAGTGCCTCCTTCTCCGCCCGCGCACCGCCGTCGATGCTCAGGACCATGATTCCCGTCAGCGGCGTCCCCGGCGACACCACCACCGTGCCCGGCGCCGGCCCGCAGCCCACTCCGACACTCGCCGTCACGGGCGTCGACGTGCTGGTCGGCCCCCTGGTCGGCCCCGCCGGCGTCCGGCACGCCGCACGCGTGGACGGCCGCGCGCCGGCGCCCGGCACGGCGGTCCTGCGGTGCGCGCCCGTCGCCGAGTCCTTCGCCGCGCTCGCCGCGGCCGCGGCCGTCTCCGCCGCGGTCACCGGGGTCCTCACCGCCCCGCTCGGCGACCGCCGGTGGCCACTCGTCGCCCTGCGGGACGTGACCGGCGCCGCCGCCCGCGTCGCCGCCGAGTCGGCCGCGGACCTCGCCGCCGGCCGCCCGGACCGGCACGCCGGCGCCACGTACCACCTGCACGGCGACACCCTCCTCGGCGGCGCGGACATCGCCGCACTGCTCGCCTGGCTGCTCGACCGTCCCGTCCGCTACGCCCCCTCCCCCGGCGACCCGCCCCCGCACACGCCACCCGCCGACCCTCGGCGCCTGCTGCCCGCGCCGGCCCCCGCCCTCGACGTCATCGAGCGCGCCGTCGCCGCCGCGATCGCCTCCGCCGTCGGCGGGAGCGAGGCCCGATCTTGTGGTGGGGCGGGCCCGGCGCCTATCGTGACCCCAGGACCGTAAGGGAAACACTGTTTCCCTACCGAGGAGGCCGCCATGGGCACCGAGACCGACCGTGGCGGGACCGTGCTGGTGGAGGCGTACGCCGGGCGGCCGAAGGTGGCGGTCGAGCCCGCGCGGACCGCGCCGCTCGGGTGGTGGCCGGCGATCTGCGTGGCGCTGGTCGCGTTCGTCGACCGGGTCGAATACAACCTCCTGGCCGGGGTCGTGCCGCAGATCCAGGCGGAGTTCGGGCTCAGCGACAAGGCGGTCGGCGCCATCCCCACCGCGGGGGCGATCGCGGGCGTGGTGCTGCTGCTGCCGGCCGGCCGGCTCGCCGACACCGGCCGGCGCAACTGGATCATCGCCGGCGTCGTCGGCACGTGGGCGGTGCTGACCCTCGGAACGGGGCTGGCCACGTCCTACGCGGTGCTCTTCGCGATCCGGGTGCTGCTCGGCGCGGCGGGGCAGCTCTACAACCCGCCCGCCTCCAGCCTGCTCGCGGACTACTTCCCGCCCGGCGGCCGGGCGCGCGCGTTCGGGCTGGAGCGCCTCGGCTACTTCGTCGGGCTGCCGGTCGGGGTGCTCGTCGGCGGTTCGCTCGCGCAGGCGGTCGGGTGGCGGCACGCGTTCCTGTTCGTGGCCGTGCCGGGGGCCGTCATCGCGCTGCTGTGCCTCACCGTCCGCGAGCCGGTCCGCGGCCTCGGCGACCGTATCGGCGCGCTGGCCGCCGGTGTCGCACCCGTCGAACGACCGGCGGAGGCCGCGGCGGTGCCCGTACACCGGCAGCTGCGGCAGCTCGTGCGGATCCCGACGCTGCGGTCGGTGGTCGCGGGGCTGACCATCATGTTCTTCGGCCTCGGCGGGCTGTTCTTCTGGATGCCGACGTTCTACCAGCGGGAGTTCGGCCTGGAGGAGGCGGCCGCGACCGGGATCGCGGGCGGGGTCGGCGGCGTCGGCATCGTCCTCGGGGTGATCGTCGGCGGCCGGTACGGCGACCGCTTCCACGGCCGGCGCCCAGGCTGGCGGATGGTCCTGGCCGGCACGGCCCTGTTCATCGGCGCGCTGGGCCTCGCCGTCGCCGCGCTCGTGCCGGTGCTGCCCGTGCAGATCGCCGGCTACTTCCTCGCCAACGCCGGGTTCTCCGCGGCGATCCCGAACCTGACGGCGGCCAACGCCGACGTGGTGCCCGCGCACCGGCGCGGCCTGGGCTTCGCGGTCCTCAACGCGGTCGTCACCCTCGGCGGCGCCGCCGGCCCGTTCCTCGTCGGGGCCGCCTCCGACGCGCTCGGCGGCGGCGGGTCCGGCTCGCTGCGCGGCGCGTTCACCGTGCTGCTGCTGCCGCTGGGGCTCGGCGCCTGGATCATCCTCCGGGCGCGGCGCACCTTCGACGCCGACATCCTGCGCGCCACCGGCGACCCCCGCCCGTCCGGCGATTGACGGCCGGCGGGCGGACAGCGCCGCCGGGGGTTACCCGCGACAGTTGAGTCGGCCCCTGTACCGATGACGGACCCCGGCGGGCGGCTGTGCGAGGCCTGCCCGCCGGGGTCAACAACGCTGTGCTTCGGACACCGTGATGCCGGACGGCGCCGGACGCCGTGCCGTGGTCTTGCCGGACGCCCAGCGCTGGACGCGCGACCCTGGGCGTCCAGCGCTGGGACACTCAGCGCTGGACGCGGGCGCCGCCGCCGCGCACCAGGGACTCGACCTCGGCGAGGCTCGCCATCGAGGTGTCGCCGGGGGTGGTCATGGCCAGGGCGCCGTGCGCCGCGCCGTACTCGACCGCGGTGGCGATGCCGCCGTCGCGCTCGAGCAGGCCGAAGATGAGCCCGGACGCGAAGCTGTCGCCGCCGCCGACCCGGTCGAGGATCTCCAGGGCCGGCCGGTGGGTCGCCTCGGCGAACTCGCCGCCCGCCCAGGCGACGGCGCCCCAGTCGTTGACGGTGGCGCTGTGCACGGCGCGCAGCGTGGTCGCGACGACCGCGAAGTTCGGGTACTCCTCGACGACCTCCTTGATCATCGCCTTGAAGTTGCCGGCGTCGAGCGCGCCGGCGTGGATGTCGGTGTCGGGCACGGCGAAGCCGAGGCAGGCGGTGAAGTCCTCCTCGTTGCCGATCATCACGTCGACGAGGCCGGCGAGGCGGCGGTTCACCTCCTGCGCGCGGGCCTTGCCACCGACCGCCTTCCACAGCGACGGGCGGTAGTTCAGGTCGTACGAGACGACCGTGCCGTGCCTGCGCGCGGCGGTCATCGCGGCCTCGACGGTGGCCGGCGCGGTCTCCGACAGCGCCGCGTAGATGCCGCCGGTGTGCAGCCAGCGGACCCCGAGCGTGCCGAAGAGGTGATCCCAGTCCACGTCCTCGGGGCGCAACTGGCTGGCGGCGGTGTGCCCGCGGTCGGACGTGCCGACGGCGCCGCGGACACCGAAGCCGCGCTCGGTGAAGTTGAGCCCGTTGCGGGTGGCGCGGCCGATCCCGTCATACGGCACCCAGCGCACGAACGACGTGTCGACCCCGCCCTGCAGGATGAGGTCCTCCAGGAGGCGGCCGATCTCGTTGTCGGCGAACGCGGTGACGATCGCGGTGCGCAGGCCGAAGCAGCGGCGCAGGCCGCGGGCGACGTTGTACTCCCCGCCGCCCTCCCACGCCTGGAAGGTGCGGGCGGTGCGGACCCGGCCGGCACCGGGGTCGAGGCGCAGCATCACCTCGCCGAGCGAGACGAGGTCGTAACGGCACTCGTCCTTGGGGCGCAGCGTGAGCGTCATGCCGCCGCCTCCACCGCGGCGGCGGCCCGCTCGGTCACCGTGTCCCAGCGCCCGGCCTGCAGGAGGTCGGGGGCGACGATCCAGCTCGCGCCGACCGCGAGGACCTGCGGCAGGGCGAGGTAGTCCGGCATCACCTCGGGGGTGATGCCGCCGGTGGGGATGAACCGCACCCCGCGGAACGGCGCCGCGAGAGCCTTGATCATCGGTGCGCCGCCGAGCTGCTGGGCCGGGAAGAACTTCACGATGTCCAGGCCGGCGTCGAGGGCCATCTGGATCTCGGTGGCGGTGGCGGCGCCGGGCACGACGAGCACGCCGGCGTCCTGGCACGCGGCGACGACGGCGGGCGCGAAGCCCGGCGTCACCACGAACCGGGCGCCGGCGGCGATGGCCCGCTCGGCCTGCCGGGCGGTGAGCACCGTGCCGGCGCCGACGACCAGGTCGTCGCGGCCGGCGATGGCCTCGATCGCGTCGAGGCCGGCGGCGGTGCGCAGGGTGATCTCGGCGGCCTTGAGGCCGCCCTTGACGAGGGCGTCGCCGAGCGCCGCCGCGTGCCGGGCGTCCTCGAGGACCACCACCGGCACGACCCGTCCCATATCGAGCTGTTCAGCCTGTTGAACGTCAGTCACGGGTATGAACATAGTGCACGCGCGGCGTGTTCGCTACAGTGGCGCCGTGCAGGACGACTTCCAGCCGGTCAAGTCAGCGGGGCGCACCCTTGACGTGCTCGAGGTCCTCGCGGATCAGCCGCGCGCCTGGACGCTCGTCGACCTCGCCCGCGCGCTGGACATCCCGAAGAGCAGCCTGCACGGGCTCATGCGGACCATGACCGCCCGCGGCTGGGTCCGCGCCGACGAGACCGGCACCCGCTTCCGGCTCGGCATGCGCGCCCTGCAGGTCGGCGCCGCCTACCTCGACGGCGACGACAGCGTCGCGGTGATGTCTGGGGTCCTCGACGAGCTCTCCCGCCGGCTCGGCGAGACCGTCCACCTCGGCCGGATCGAGGGCGACCAGATCGTGTACCTCGCCAAGCGGGACTCCACCCACCGCCTGCGCCTCTACAGCGCCGTCGGCCGCCGGCTGCCCGCGCACGCGACGGCCCTCGGCAAGGCGCTGCTGGCCCAGCACGCCGACGCCGACGCCGACGCGATGCTCAGCTGGCCGCTGCAGCGGCTGACCGCCGGCACCATCACCGACCGCGACGCGCTGCACCGGGCCCTCGCCACGGTCCGCGAGACGGGGTACGCCGTCGACCGCGAGGAGAACGCGGACGGCATCATGTGCTTCGCGATGGCGGTGCCGCTGACGGTGCCGGCGACCGACGCCGTCTCGGTCTCGGTGCCGACCACCCGGATGACCGCCGGGGTGGAGGAGGGCGTCGTCGCCGCCCTCACCGACCTGCTCCAGCCGCTCGGTCAGGCCCGCAGCATGCTGTAGGCGTCCGTCAGCGCCGCCGTGACCGCCTCGACCGTCACGGTCTCCAGGGCACCGGCGGTGGCGGGGTCGAAGTCGTAGCCGAGCGCGGCGTAGGCGGCGGTCAGCGGCGCCCGGAGCAGGCCGGCGCCCGTCACCTGGAAGACGGAGCTGAACAGCCACCCGTCCCGGGTGACCCGCTGGGCCGAGCCGACGACCTTGACCGTGCCGCCGAGGTTGATGCTGTACTCGCCGGGGCAGTACTCGCCCGGGACGGCGCCGATCCGGGCGTCGGCGCCGAGCCCGGTGAGGACGGCGGCGTGCATGGCCGCGAACCGCCGGAACCGCCCGACCGGGTCACGGGACGCGTCCGGGGTGCGGCACACGTGGTCCACGACGACGCTGCCCTCGTGGTAGAGCGCCAGGGTGCCGCCCTGCGGGCGGATCACCGGGGTGAAGCCGGCCGCGAGCACTGCCGCCTCGGCGTCCGGGTAGCCCGGGCGCAGGGTGTCGCGCCGGCTGAACGCGGCCGTCGGCGCCGGCGAGAAGATCCGCAGGAACTCCCGGCCGGCGCCGGCCCGCAGCAGGTGCGGGCCGAGGGCGACGTCGGCGGACGGGCCGCCCGGCAGGGGCGACCCGTCGAGCAGGACGACCGTCACAGCCTGGCGATGACGGAGGCGGGCTCCTCGATGGCGTCGGCGACGCTGCGCATGAACCCGGCGGCGGTGCCGCCGTCGCACACGCGGTGGTCGAACACGAAGCTCATCTGCGCGATCTTACGGACGCACAGCTGGCCGTCGACGACCCACGGCCGGTCGATGATCCGGCCCAGGCCGAGGATCGCGACCTGCGGGTGGTTGATGATGGCCGCGCTGCCGTCGACCCGGAACGCGCCGTAGTTGTTGAGCGTGAACGTGCCCGCCGACAGCTCCTGCGCCGTCGAACGGCCTTCCCGCGCCCTGGCCGTGACCGCGCGGATCTCCTGGTCGAGCCGGGCGGTCGTCATCGCGCCGGCGTCCATGACCGCGGGCACCACGAGGCCGCGGGCGCCCTGCACGGCGATGCCGAGGTCGACCCGGTCGAGCTCGACGATCTCCTGGCGCACGGTGTCGAGGCGGGCGTTGAACACCGGGTACTCGTGCAGGGCCGCGACCACGAACCGGGCGACGTACGCGATCAGGCCCGGCCCGGCGGGGACGCTCTCGCGCAGCTGCCACAGCTTCGTCGCGTCGACGTCGACCCAGACGGTCGCCTCGGGGATCTCTGCCCGGCTGCGGCTCAGTGCCGCCGAGACGCTGCGGCGGAAGCCGCTGAGCGGGATCCGGCGCTCCCCCGGTACCGACGCGGCGACGGCTGTCGTGACGCAGGCGCGCTCCACGTCGGCGCGGGTGATGACGCCGCCCTCACCCGTCCCCTGCACGGTGCGCAGGTCCACGCCGTTGGCGCGGGCCAGGTTGCGCACCAGCGGCGAGACGACGAGGGGGACCTTCCGGGCCGCCGGGGCGGGGAACGCGGGCGCGGCCGGGCGGACGTTGGCGCGCGGGCGGCGGGTGCGGCCGGTTGTGGTGGCGCCGGTGGTGCCGTAGCCGATGAGGACGTTGCCGGAGCCGGCCCGCTCCTCCTCCCGGTAGGCCTCCTTGGCGGCCGCCGCCACGCTCACGGGCTCGCGCTCCGCGGCGGCGATCGAGATGAGCGGCTTGCCGACCTGGACCGTGGCGCCGGGCCGGGCGTGCAGGGTCTCGACCCGGCCCGCGTACGGCGACGGCACCTCCACCACGGACTTCGCCGTCTCGACCTCGACGACGCTCTGGTCGACGGTCACCGTGTCGCCCTCGGCGACGAGCCACCGCACGACCTCCGCCTCGGTGAGCCCCTCACCGAGGTCCGGCAGCAGGAACGTCGCCATCACTGCTCCCACTGCAGGTCGTCGACGGCGTCCAGGACCCGGTCCACGCCGGGCAGCTGGAAGTGCTCCAGCTTCGGCGGCGGGTACGGGATGTCGAACCCGCCGACCCGGCGGATCGGCGCGGCCAGGGCGTTGAAGCAGCGCTCGGTGACCCGGGCGACGATCTCGGCGGAGACCCCGGCGAACCCGGCGGCCTCCGCGACGACCACGGCCCGGCCGGTGGAGCGCACCGCCGCGCACACGGTCTCGTCGTCGAACGGCACGATCGAGCGCAGGTCGACCACCTGCAGGCTCCGCCCCTCCTGCGCGGCGGCCTCGGCGGCCTCCAGCGCGACGGGGACGGCGGGTCCGTAGGCGATGAGGGTCGCGTCGGTGCCGTCGCGGCGGATGACGGCGGTGCCGATGCCGGGCGCCCCGGACGGCAGCTCGACCTCCTCCTTGCTCCAGTAGAGCTTCTTCGGCTCGAGGAAGACGACCGGGTCCGGCGACGCGATCGCCGCCCGCAGCAGCGTGTAGGCGTCCGACGGCGTCGACGGCGCGACCACGTGCAGCCCGGGGGTGTGGGCGTAGTAGGCCTCCGACGAGTCGCAGTGGTGCTCGACGCCGCCGATGCCGCCGGCGTACGGGACGCGGATGACCATCGGCAGCGCCACCCGCCCGCGGGTGCGGTTGCGCATCTTCGCGACGTGGCTGACGATCTGCTCGAACGCGGGGTAGGCGAACGCGTCGAACTGCATCTCGACGACGGGACGCATCCCGTTCATCGCCATCCCCACGGCCATCCCGACGATCCCGGACTCCGCGAGCGGCGTGTCGAAGCAGCGCGCCTCGCCGAAGTCGGCGGTGATGCCGTCGGTGATCCGGAAGACGCCGCCGAGCGCGCCGACGTCCTCGCCGAACACGACCACCGTGGGGTCTGCTTCGAGCGCGTCGCGCAGGGCCCGGTTGAGCGCCTGCGCCATCGACAGCTTCTCGTGCGTGGTTGTGGTCATCGGGGGCTTCCTTCGCGGCTCAGCTCGTCCGCCACCATCGCCGCCTGCTCGCGCAGCTGGGGTGTGGGGGTCGCGTACACGTGGGCGAACAGGTCGGCGGGGTCCGGCTCGACGTCCCGGTTGAGGCCGTCGCGCAGGTGCGTGGCGACCCGCTCGGCCTCCTCGGTGAAGGCCGCGATCGTCGCGTCGTCGATCAGCCCCTGGCCGGTCAGGTACGCCCGCAGCCGGGCGATCGGGTCGCGCTCGACCCACGCCGCGACCTCGGCGTCGTCGCGGTACCGGGTGGCGTCGTCGGCGTTGGTGTGCGCCTGCATCCGGTACGTGTGCGCCTCGACCAGCTGCGGCCCGCCGCCGGACCGGGCCCGCTCGACGGCGGCGCCGAGCACGGCGAGCAGGGCGGCCATGTCGTTGCCGTCGACGCGTTCGCCCTTGATGCCGTAGCCGATCCCCTTGTGCGCCAGGGACGGCGCCGCGGTCTGCCGCGACAGCGGGACGCTGATGGCGTAGCCGTTGTTCTGGATGAAGAAGACCACCGGCGCCTGGAACACGGCGGCGAAGTTGAGCGCCTCGTGGAAGTCGCCCTCGCTGGTGCCGCCGTCGCCGCACATCGCCATGACGACGGTCGGCTCGCCGCGGAGCCTGGCCGCGTGCGCGACCCCGACCGCGTGCGGCAGCTGGGTGGCCAGCGGCGTCGCGTGCGGGGCGACGTTGTGCTCGTACGGGTCGTACCCGCAGTGCCAGTCGCCCTTGAGCAGGCTGAGCGCCTCGACGGGGTCGACGCCCTTGACGGCCGCGGCGACCGTGTCCCGGTAGGTGGGGAAGAGCCAGTCGCCGGCGTCGAGGACCTGCGCCGCGGCGACCTGGCACGCCTCCTGCCCGTGCGACGACGGGTACACGGCGAGCCGCCCCTGCCGCACGAGCGCGTAGGCCTGGTCGTTGAGCCGCCGCGCGGTGAGCAGCGCGCCGAGCGCCGTGACGAGTGCTTCGTTGTCCGGAAGCGCGTGGCGCCCTGGGTCGAGGGCCTGGCCGTGCGCGTCGATGAGGGCGACCGGTTCGTCGCCCGGTAGCAGGTGACTCGGGTCACGCGTCATGCCGCAATCCTGGGCCTCGCGCCATTCGCGTTCCACTTCCGGCGCCAAACCGAGAAGATGTTCGTGTTCAGGGCGTCGTACGATGCCAAACGTCCAACCTAAGGGCTCGTTCAGGAAGGTGGGCGAGACAGGTGGCCGCCCCGCTCGACGACATCGACCGGCGTATCCTCGTGGAGCTCAGCCGGGACGGCCGCATGTCGATGCGCACCCTGGCCGAGCTGCTGCACATCTCCCGCGCGAACGCCTACGCCCGGGTCCAGCGCCTGCGCGACACCGGGGTCATCCGCGGCTTCCACGCCGACGTCGACCACGTGGCGGCCGGCATGGGCACGTCGGCGTACGTGACGGTCAACCTGCGCCAGGCCGAGTGGCGGGTGGTCGGCGAGCGCCTGCGGGCCCTGCCGGGCGTCGTGCACATCGCCCTCGTCGGCGGCGAGTTCGACGTGATCCTCCTGGTCCGCGCCAAGGACAACGCGGACCTGCGCCGCCTCGTCCTCGACGTCATCCAGGGCATGCCCGGCGTGGTGAACACCCGCACCCTCCTGGTCTTCGAGGAGTTCGAGCCACCCACCTCGGCCTCGATGTGGGAGACACGCTGACCGCGCGGCGCCGGGGATGACTGCGCAGTGTCGGAGATGAACGAAGTGGGTACGCAAGGTGATAGTTGGGTGATGCCGGTCACTGTCCACCCGCGCGTCGACCCGGAAGTCCTTTGTAGGATTCTTACAACGCGAGGGGTGCGGGATGCGTCGTGCGGCACAGTGGCGTACTCGGCGGTAATCACGCAGGGTGTAGCCAGGTGCAGGCGGCGCTCCGGGACCCGGACGTCGCCTGCTGCGTGTGGGGCAATTGGGAGGCTCAACCGGTGTTCAGTCGTGTCGCCATCGTCAACCGTGGTGAGGCCGCGATGCGGCTCATCCACGCCGTCCGGGATCTTTCGGCCGAAACCGGGGAGCGGATCGAGACGATCGCCCTCTACACCGACGCCGACCGCACCGCGACGTTCGTGCGGGAGGCCGACGTCGCCTACCCGCTCGGCCCCGCCTCCGCCCGGCCGTACCTGGACCACGCCGTCCTCGAACGGGCCCTCGTCGAGACCCGGGCCGACGCCGCCTGGGTCGGCTGGGGCTTCGTCGCCGAGGACCCCGCGTTCGCGGAGCTGTGCGAGAAGCTCGGGGTGACGTTCGTCGGCCCGAGCGCCGAGGCGATGCGCAAGCTCGGCGACAAGATCGGCTCGAAGCTGGTGGCCGAGGAGGTGGGGGTGCCGGTCGCGCCGTGGAGCCGCGGCGCGGTGTCCACGCTGGACGAGGCGCTGCGCGCGGGCGAGCAGATCGGCTACCCGCTGATGCTCAAGGCGACCGCCGGCGGCGGCGGGCGCGGCATCCGCAAGGTCACCTCCGCCGAGGACCTGACCGACGCCTACGAGCGGACCAGCCAGGAGGCGCTGCGCGCGTTCGGGTCCGGCGTGGTCTTCCTGGAGCGCCTCGTCACCGGCGCCCGGCACGTCGAGGTGCAGGTCATCGCCGACGGGCAGGGCACCGCCTGGGCGCTCGGCGTGCGCGACTGCTCCGTGCAGCGGCGCAACCAGAAGATCATCGAGGAGTCCGCGTCGCCGGTCCTGTCGCCCTCACAGGCCGCCGACCTCAAGGCGTCCGCGGAGCGGCTCGCCGTCAGCGTCGGGTACCGCGGCGCGTGCACCGTCGAGTTCCTCTACCACCCGGGTGAGCGGCTGTTCGCGTTCCTCGAGGTCAACACCCGGCTGCAGGTCGAGCACCCGATCACCGAGATCACCACCGGCACCGACCTGGTCAAGCTGCAGCTGCACGTCGCCGGCGGCGGGCGCCTGGAAGGACCGAAGCCGGGCGAGGCCGGCCACGCCGTCGAGGCGCGGCTCAACGCCGAGGACCCCGACCGGGACTTCGCGCCGTCACCCGGCCGCATCACCCGCCTGGTTCTGCCCGCCGGCCCCGGCATCCGCGTCGACACCGGCGTCAGCGAGGGCGACTCCATCCCCGCCGACTTCGACTCCATGATCGCGAAGATCATCGCGTACGGCCGGGACCGCGACGAGGCCCTCGGCCGCCTGCGCCGCGCGATGGCCGAGACGACCGTCGTCATCGAGGGCGGCACCACGAACAAGAGCTTCGTGCTCGACCTGCTCGACCAGCCCGAGGTCATCGACGCCAGCGCCGACACCGGCTGGATCGACCGGGTCCGCGCCGAGGGCCGGCTCGTCAGCCACCGCCACTCCGCGGTCGCCCTCGCCGCCGCCGCGATCGAGGCCTACCAGGACGAGGAGGAGATCAGCCGGCACCGGCTGCTGTCCACCGCGCACGGCGGGCGCCCCCAGGTCCAGCACGAGACCGGGCGCCCCCTCGACCTGAAGCTGCGCGGCGTCGGGTATCGGGTGAGCGTCGCCCGCGTGGGCCAGAAGCGCTACCGGGTCGGCGTCTCCGGCGGCGGCGACGTGCACCCCGTCGACGTCGAGATCGAGCGCTTCGACGCCCACAGCGGCCGGATCGTCGTCAACGGCCACCGCTTCCGGCTCGTCACCGCCACCCACGGCCCGGTCCACCTGGTCGAGGTCGACGGCATCACCCACCGCGTCAGCCGCGACGAGGGCGGCGTCGTGCGCTCCCCCGCGCCCGCGCTGGTCGTCGCGACCCCCCTCACGGTCGGCGACGAGGTCGAGGCCGGCGCGCCGATCCTCGTGCTGGAGAGCATGAAGATGGAGACGGTGCTGCGCGCGCCGTTCCGCGCCCGGGTCCGCGAGTGCCCCGTGTCCGTCGGCAGCCAGGTGGAGACCGGCGCGCCGCTGATGCGCCTGGAGCCCCTCGCCGACGACGCCTCCGCCGACGAGGTCGTCGAGACCCAGACGGTCGACATCGAGCTGCCGCCCGAGCGCGACGGCGTGAGCGTGGCCGAGCGGGTCGAGCGCGGCCTGCAGGACCTGTGCAGCCTGCTGCTCGGCTTCGACGTCGACCCGCAGGACGGGCGGCGGCTGCTGACCGGCTACCTCGCCGCCCGCGCCGAGCTGGGCGGGCGGCCGCTGCAGGGCGAGATCGACCTGCTCACCACGTTCGCCGACCTGTCGGAGCTCAGCCGCAACAAGCCCGGCGGCGAGTTCGAGGAGGAGCCGGGCAGCCCCGTGCACAGCCCGCGCGAGTACTTCCACAGCTACCTGCAGAGCCTCGACGTCGACCGGGCCGGCCTCCCCGACGGGTTCCAGGCCAAGCTGCGCAAGGCGCTGGGCCACTACGGCGTCACCGAGCTGGACCGCACCCCGGAGCTGGAGTCCGCGGTCTTCCGCATCTTCCTCGCCCAGCAGCGGATGTCCACCGACGTCGCCGTCGTGCTGGAGCTGCTGCGCCAGTGGCTGGCCGGCCCGCCGCCGGTGGAGTCGATGAACGAGCGGGCGGGCCTGGCCCTCGAGCACCTCGTCGAGGCCACCCAGGTGCGCTTCCCCGCCGTGTCGGACCTCGCCCGCGGTGTCGTCTTCCGCTGGTTCGCCCAGCCGCTGCTGCGCCGCAACCGCGCCAAGGTCTACGCCGCGGTCCGCGCCGACCTGCAGCACCTCGACCGCAACCCCGACGCACCCGACCGCGCCGAGCGGATCCAGGCGATGGTCGCCAGCGCCGAGCCGCTCGTGCGGCTCATCGGCCAGCGGATCGGGCGCCCCGGCCGCGACGCCTTGGCGCTGCTGGAGGTCGTGACCCGCCGGTACTACGGCAACCGGGCGCTGTCCGGCGTCACCGTGCGGGAGGCGGGCGGCTGCCGGTTCGTGACCGCGGAACGCACCGACGGATCCGGCACCGTCCGGGTCGTCACCACCGCCGTCGACATCGCCGCCCTGCCGGCCGCGATCGGGGCGGTCGGCGAGCTGGCCGCGGGCGTCGCCGAGCACGGTCTCGTCGCGGACCTCTACGTCACCTGGGAGGACCAGCCGGACGCGGACGCGATGGCCGTACGGCTGCGGCAACTGCTGACGGAGCAGCCGCTGCCCAACGGGGTCCGGCGCATCACCACCACCGTGGCCGGCACCAGCGGCGCCGTCATGCACCACCACTTCACCTTCCGCCCCTCCGCCGGTGGCTTTGATGAGGACCGGCTGCTGCGCGGGCTGCACCCGCAGATCGCGCAGCGGCTGCAGCTGCACCGGCTGCGCGAGTTCGACCTCACCCGCCTGCCGTCCGCGGATGAGGAGATCTACCTGTTCAAGGCGGTCGCGCGCAGCAACCCGGCCGACGAGCGGCTCATCGCGATGGGCCAGGTCCGTGACCTGACGCCGCTGCGCGAGGCCGACGGCCGCCTGGTCGCGCTGCCCGCCGTCGAGGACGCGATCACCGCCGGGCTCGACGCGATCCGCAACATCCAGGCGCAGCGCCCGCAGAACAAGCGGTTCGACACCAACCGGATCCTCATGTACGTGTGGCCGTCGACCGAGCTGACCGGCGACGAGCTCAACGCGCTCGTCCAGCGCATCCTGCCGACGACGGCCGGCGCCGGCCTCGAGGAGGTGCAGTTCATCGCCCGCCAGCGCACCTCGGCGGGTGACCTCAGCGAGGTCGCGGTCCGCATCACCCTCAACCACGGCCACGGCGTGCAGGTGTCCGTCGACAAGCCGTCGACCGAGCCGCTGCGGCCCCTGGACGACTACCGTCAGAAGGTCCTGCAGGCGGCCCGGCGCGGCAACGTCTACCCGTACGAGCTGACCTCGCTGCTCGGCTCCTTCGTCGAGCACGACCTCGTCGACGGTGTCCTGGTGCCGGTCGACCGGCCGAAGGGGCGCAACACCGCGGCGATCGTCTGCGGTGTCGTCACCACGCCGACCGACCGGCACCCCGAGGGCATCACCCGCGTCGTGCTCCTCGGCGACCCGACCAAGGCGCTCGGCGCCCTCGCCGAGCCCGAGTGCTCCCGGGTGATCGCCGCCCTCGACCTCGCCGCCTCGATGCAGGTGCCCCTGGAGTGGTTCGCGCTGTCCGCGGGCGCGAAGATCTCGATGAGCTCCGGCACCGAGAACATGGACTGGGTCGCCGCCGCCCTCAAGCGGATCGTCACGTTCACCCAGGCCGGCGGTGAGATCAACATCGTGGTCGCCGGGATCAACGTCGGCGCCCAGCCGTACTGGAACGCCGAGGCGACGATGCTCATGCACACCAAGGGCATCCTGGTCATGACCCCCGACTCGGCGATGGTCCTCACCGGCAAGCAGTCGCTGGACTTCTCCGGCGGCGTCTCCGCCGAGGACAACTACGGCATCGGCGGCTACGACCGGGTCATGGGCCCCAACGGCCAGGCGCAGTACTGGGCGCCGCACCTGCCGGCCGCCCGGGACATCCTCATGGCGCACTACGACCACACGTACGTGGTGCCCGGCGAGTCCGGTCCGCGTAAGGCTTTGACCGCGGACGCCGTCGATCGGGACATTTCGGACTTCCCGCACAATGTCGCGGGCAGTGACTTCACCACGGTCGGGCAGATCTTCTCCGCCACGCACAACCCCGACCGGAAGAAGCCCTTCGACATCCGGACCGTCATGCGGGCCGTCTCCGACCAGGACCACTTGGTCCTGGAGCGCTGGGCCGGCATGGCCGACGCGGAGACGTCCGCGGTGCAGGACGTGCACATCGGCGGCTGGCCCGTCTGCCTCATCGGCATCGAGTCCCGCTCCGTGCCGCGGCGGGGTTTCCCGCCCACCGACGGCCCCGACACGTACACCGCCGGCACGCTCTTCCCGCGCTCGTCGAAGAAGACCGCCCGCGCGATCAACGCCGCCTCCGGCAACCGCCCGCTCGTCGTCCTCGCCAACCTGTCGGGCTTCGACGGCTCCCCCGAGTCGATGCGCAAGCTGCAGCTGGAGTACGGCGCCGAGATCGGCCGCGCGATCGTCAACTTCGACGGCCCGATCGTCTTCTGCGTCATCTCCCGCTACCACGGCGGCGCGTTCGTCGTCTTCTCCAAGGCCCTCAACCCGAACATGACCGTGCTCGCCCTTGAGGGTTCGTTCGCGTCGGTACTGGGTGGCGCCCCGGCCGCCGCGGTGGTCTTCACGGGCGACGTCAACAACCGCACCGCCACCGACCCGCGGGTCACCGACCTGCAGGCCCGGGTCGCCGCCGCGACCGGCGCGGAACGGGCGGCACTCAACGCGCAGCTCGCCGAGGTGCACTCCGCGGTCCGCGCCGAGAAGCTGGGCGAGGTGGCCGCCGAGTTCGACCGCGTGCACAACATCCAGCGCGCCGTCACCGTCGGCTCCGTGGACGCCATCATCAGCGCCGCCGAGCTGCGCCCCCGCATCATCGAGGCGATCGAGCACGGCATGAAGCGCTGACAACCCTGCGGACCGGCACGCCGCCCCCACGGGACGTGCCGGTCCCTTCACCTTCCGCAAGCCCCTGTCAGCCAGACGGAGCAGCGTAGACTACGGACAGCAACGACTCCGGAGATCAATTTCCATCGCTGGGGTAAGGTTTGCTTGCAAGCGGTCCACGGCACACCGGCCTCGACCAGTTCCTCATCTCACACATCGACAACTGCGCCCATCGACCCCGGCGACGCTCACCAGCCCGGCAGCACTCACCCCCCGGGCAACCGCGTTCACCGGCAGGCAGCGCCTATCGACCGGCGACGCTCACCAGTGCGGCGGCGCCCCACCAAGACAGCAGTTGCTCACCAGAGGCAGCGGTGCCCACCAGGGCAGCGCCGTCCATCGGCTGGAGGCACCGACGAGTCCGCAAGGCCCTGTTCGCCAGGCGACGCCTCCCGGGCAGCATCGTCGACCAGGTGCGAGGCGGTGCCTCGCGGGCAGCGTCGACCAGGTGGTGGCACTCACCGGCCGGCGCCCACCGGACAGGAAGACCCGCCAGGCGTTGACAGTCGCTCGGGGGCGTCACTCACCAGACAGGGCGCCCACTGGACAAGGGGCGCCCACCGGACGGGGGGCATTCACCAAGCGGCGTTCGCTGACCGACGTCCACGAACTGAGCGCCCCACCAGGAACTGAGCGCCCACCAGGAACTGAGCGCCCACCAGGCGGCGCGCACCGGCCATCGACGCACACCGGGCGGCGGCGTCCACGAAACACGCCGTCCGCCGCGGACGGCGACGCCTGCCCGACGGGGACATTCACCAAGCGGCATGCACCGGCCAGCAGCGTCGACCAGGCAGCGCCCGCCGGACAGCGGCCGGCTCCTCCCGACCGGATAGCGACCCGCTCCTGGGCAGCGGCGCATACCCGGATGGGACAAAGCCAGGCCGCCGTGCCGGTCGGGCGGCGCGCACGGTCACGTCCATGAGGATGGCGTGCTAATTGTCTGGCTTTGAGGTGGTTTGGAAGATGGAGGCGGTCGCTGCTTGATCTTCGAATGTCGCCCGGGCGGCGGTGACCGCGGGCAGTTCGGCAAGCACCCGGGCGCACTCGCACAGGAAGGCGACGGTCTCCTCCGGTGGGACGACGAGCCAGTCGTCGGCGAGGCAGGGCAGGTAGACGGCGCCCAGGTCGCGCACGATCTGTGAGGAGTGCAGCCGCTGGCAGGCGCTCTCGCCGCCGGCGCTGGCGTTGACGCCGGGCGGGACGGCGCGGAAGGTGAGGGGGCCGGCCTGGCCATCGTGATGTTCAGGCTCACCGGTGTCCCCTGCGGTCGGAGCTGAGTCGGTTCACGGGTACACAGGCGGCCACGCGAGAAAGCCACCCAGGATGGGCAGCCAAGATCGAAGGGCTAGCCTCGCAGGGTGACGACGCACCGGATATCGATCGTTGAGGCGCGGCGGATCGCCGTGCGGGCGCAGCTGCTGGGCGGCGAGCGGCCGGCGGGGCTGCTCGAGACGGTGCGGCACCTGGCGCTGCTGCAGATCGACCCGACCGCCGCCATCGCGCCCACCGCGGACCTCGTGGCGTGGAGCAGGCTCGGCGCCGGCGGGTACGCGCCCGCGGAGCTGGTCGGGGCGTTGCAGCGCAGGGAGCTGATCGAGCTGGCGGCGACGGTCCGGCCGGCGGAGGACCTGGCGCTGTACACGGCGGAGATGGCGCTGCGCCGCGACGACGCGCCCGGGGCGTTCAAGTACCGGCGGCACCCGGAGTGGATGCGGGCCAACGACGCGTGCCGGAAGGACATCCTCGCCAGGCTGACGGCGGAGGGGCCGCTGCCGTCGCGGGCCATCCCCGACACGTGCGCGATGCCGTGGGCGTCGACGGGCTGGACCAACGACCAGAACGTCATCCGGCTGCTCGACCTGATGGCGGCGTGCGGTGAGGTGGCGGTCGCGGGGCGGCAGGGGCGGGACCGGCTGTGGGACCTGGCCGGGCGGGTGTACCCGGACCACCCGCCGGTGCCGGCGGAGGAGGTGGTCCGGCTGCGGGGCGAGCGGCGGCTGCGGGCGCTGGGCGTCGCGCGGGCGAAGACGACCGAGGTGCCGATCGAGCCGTGGGGCGTCGGCGACGTCGGCGAGCCGGCCGTGGTCGAGGGGGTCAAGGGCGTCTGGCGGGTCGACCCGGCGCAGCTGGAGCGCCTGGGCGAGCCCTTCGAGGGCAGGGCCGCGCTGCTGTCGCCGTTCGACCGGCTCATCCACGACCGGAAGCGGACCCTGGAGCTGTTCGGGTTCGACTACGGCCTGGAGATGTACAAGCCGGCCGCGAAACGCCGGTGGGGCTACTACGCGCTGCCGATCCTGGTCGGCGACCGGCTCGTCGGCAAGCTCGACGCCACCGCGGACCGGAAGCAGCGTGTCCTGCGGATCAACGCGGTCCACGAGGACGAGCCGTTCGACGCCGAGACGAGGGCAGCGGTCGACAAGGAGATCGAAGACCTCGCGACCTGGCAGGCCCTCGAAATCCAGCGCAGCTGAAGAAATCCAGGAAGTTAGATCCGGGCGCCCTTGGCGAGGTTGCAGCGGCGGCACAGCAGCTGCAGGTTGCCGACGCTGGTCGCGCCGCCGCGGCTCCACGGGATGACGTGGTCGAACTCGAGGTACTCGGTGGCCTGGCACTCCACGCACGCGCCGCCGTCGCGGCGCCACACCTCGGCCCGGATCGCCGGCGACACGGAGCGGGAGTCGCGCTGCGCCGGCGCCACCGCGGTGCGTTTCGCCACGCGCAGCACCCCGGTGAGCACGGCGGCCACGTACTCGGGGTCGCCGACCTCGTACGTGCCGCCGCCCCGGGAGGTGGTCGCGGCGACGACGACGGTGCTGTACTCGGGGCGCGCCTCGATGACCTTCGCCCAGACGAGGTCGGAGCCGGCGCTGTCGCCGACGAAGCGCAGCTTGGTGTTGGTGACGATCAGCCGGCCGCCGTCGCGCTTCGTGCCGCTGGCCAGCTGCCGTACCCGCGTCGCCGGCACCTCCAGGTGCAGGATCTCCTCCGCGTCGAGGTGCAGGGTGCTGGAGGTGACCCGGGGCACCTCGCCGCCGCTGATCAGCCCGAGCTCCAGGCCGCGCCGCAGCCGGCGGCGCATCTGGCTGATCGCGGGGTCGACGACGCCGAGCGCGCGGACCGCGTCGTCGAAGGCGTCCATCTCGTGCTGCTCGATCACCTCGTCCGCGAACGCGAACGTCAGCAGCTGGTGCAGGTGGTGCAGGGCGACGGGGCGCAGCGTCTCGCGGCCGGCGTCCTCGCGCACCCGGTGGTAGCGCAGCTCGGCCCACAGCTCCGACCAGGCCGGCTCGGCCGTGCCGGTGGCGGCGAGGACCCGGGTCGCCCTGGCCCGCCACACGTTGAGCACGTTGGCGATCTCGGGGTCGCACCGGCGGCAGGTGGACGGTATGCCGGCGTAGCTGCGGTACTTCGGCCCGCCGCACCGGCCGCAGACCGCCGGCGTGTCGTGGATGAGCGGAACCGTCTGCATCGTCCACTCGGTGCCGTTCCACCACCGCAGCAGCGAAGGGTCACGAGGTGCGACGTACCAGTCGGGGCGCGGGCGCTCCGCCGGCAACGCACCCGACGCCTCGGCGACGGAGTCGTCAGCGTCGACCGAGACGCCGTAGTCGGTCGCCAGGCCCGCGAGGCCGGAGGACCAGCCCTGCCCGACGGCGCGGAACTTCCACCTGCCCTGCCGCCGGTAGAACTCGCCGAACACCATCGCGGTGACCGGCTCCACGTCGCGGACGGGGAACCGCGCGACGACCTGCCCGCGGCGGCCCTTCACGGTGACCTCGAGGCCGGGCACGGTGTCGAACGTGCCGTCGTCCATCGACCCCGCGATGACGACGCTCGCCACGTCCGCGGGGACCCGGGCCAGGTCGACCGCGAGGGTCGCCGCGCGCGGGCCGTCGGCGCTGAGCGACACCGCGCCGGTGGCGTCCCGCGGCTGGTTGTAGAAGACGAAGTCGGCGTCGCCGCGCACCTTGCCGCCCTCGCCGACCAGCAGCGCGCACGCGTCGACGGTCGCGCCGGCGCGCCAGGCCACGAGGGCCGTGACCGCCGTCTCGTCGATCGCGGTGTTCGCACCGCGGGCAAGTGCTGCGGTCGTCATGCGGGGCCACCTCCGGGGCGTGAGCGTAGCGACACGGTATCTCGCAGTCGATCATCGCGTCATACTCCCGACCGTCCACTTTGGAGAAGGTAGGCTTCGCCGGCATGGAGCCG
Source organism: Dactylosporangium sp. NPDC006015 (assembly GCF_040614215.1). Taxonomy (NCBI): domain Bacteria; kingdom Bacillati; phylum Actinomycetota; class Actinomycetes; order Micromonosporales; family Micromonosporaceae; genus Dactylosporangium; species Dactylosporangium sp. NPDC006015. The sequence goes on along the minus strand of NZ_JBEXUD010000006.1, from coordinate 229,415 downwards.
TTCCCGCTGCCGCCGTGCGAGCCCGGCGGGACGGATCCGTCCGCCGCGATCGAGGCCTGGGTCGCCTCGCCCCAGATGCGCGAGCTCGTGGCCAGGTTCGGTGGTGCGGTGCCCGACGCGCCGGCGCGGGAGGCGCTGGACCACGTCACGGAATTCTCGAAGGTCTGGGACTTCAGGGCCGGGACGAAGGAGCGGTTCGACACCGCCCGCGTCGGCTACGGCGCGGACGACGAGCGGATCCGCGACCTCATCCACGCCCTCGGCAACGGCGGCCGCCCGAAGCCCGTCCATGAGCACTACGACCACGTCGTCGTCCTCGGCGGCGGCATCCGGGTCACCCTCGGCCGCGTCGACTTCACGGCGAGGCTGCTCCGCAGCGGCACGACGGCCGCGACCGTCGCCGGGCTGGGCAGCCTGCGGCACCGCGACGACCGGGAGCACCGGGAAGGCCTCCGCCTCGGCCTCGGCGAGCTGGAGACCGAGGCCGACATGATGACGGCCGCGCTGCGCCGGTTCCTCGACCTGCCGGAGCCGGCGAGGACCGAGACCGGCGACGGCTGGTGGCACCAGACGTGGCCGGACGGCGGCATCCACGTCCTGGCGGCCGCGTCGACCCGGCTCCCGCTGCGGGCCAGCACCGCCTGCACCCTGATCGGCTGGGCCGAGCACGTCAGCAGGCCCCTGCGGACGGACCGGGTGCTGCTGGTGACCAACGACCCCTACGTGCGGCACCAGCACTGCGACGCGGTCCGGCTGCTCGGCCTCACGTACGGCTGCGGCATCGAGACCATCGGCATGGACGACCTCGCGACGGCCGAGTGGGGGCGCCCCCTGGCGACCACCGAGCTGCTCCAGGAGGTCCGGTCCTCGATCCTCGCGATGCGCAACCTGTACAGCGCAGTCAAACAGTAAACGAAAGAAATAAGTCGCGTACTAAGGCTCCGCTAAGGCTGGCTCTTGCGCACCCTCGTCGATGCCGTTATACATCTAGGACACTTTACTGTTAACTTTATTAACGGTTGGCGGAGGGTTCTATGCGACGACGCACCCTGCACCTCTTGTCCGCCGCGACGGCGGCCCTCGTGGCCGCGTCCGCGGCGTTCTTCGTGACCACCGCCAACGCGGAGGTCGACCACGCTGCCTGCCGCCCGGACGGGCTCTACCCGACCGCGGGCGTCACCGTGCCGTACTGCAAGGTCTACGACACCAACGGCCGGGAGAACCTGGGCGCCGACCACGGCCGCCGGATCATCGGCTACTTCACCAGCTGGCGGACCGGCAAGAACGGCGCGCCCGCGTACCTGGCCAGCAACATCCCGTGGGACAAGATCACCCACATCAACTACGCGTTCGCGCACGTCGACGGCGCCAACAAGATCTCGGTCGGCACGCCGACGGCGGCGAACAACGCGGCGACGAACATGACGTGGCCCGGCGTCGCCGGCGCGGAGATGGACCCGGCCTACTCGTACACCGGCCACTTCAACCTGCTCAACAAGTTCAAGAAGCAGCACCCGGCGGTCAAGACGCTGATCAGCGTCGGCGGCTGGGCCGAGACCGGCGGGTTCTTCAACGACAACGGCGACCGGGTCGACTCCGGCGGCTTCTACCGGATGACGACCAACGCCGACAACAGCATCAACACCGCCGGCATCAACACCTTCGCCGACTCGGTCGTGACGTTCCTGCGCACGTACGGCTTCGACGGCGTCGACATCGACTACGAGTACCCGACGTCGAACGCGAAGGCCGGCAACCCGCTCGACTTCGCCCAGGCGGACGCGAAGCGGGCCGGGCTCAACGCCTCCTACCACCTGCTGATGAAGACGCTGCGGGAGAAGCTCGACGCGGCCGCCGCGGCGGACGGCAAGTACTACATGGTGACCGTCGCCGCGCCCGCCTCCGGCTGGCTGCTGCGCGGCCTGGAGTCCTACCAGGCGCTGCAGTACCTCGACTACGTCAACATCATGTCCTACGACCTGCACGGCTCGTGGAACCACTTCGTCGGCCCGAACGCGGCGCTGTACGACAACGGCGACGACGCCGAGCTGTCCCAGGGCGGCGTGTACGGCGCGTACTCCAACATCGGTTACCTGAACACGGACTGGGCGTACCACTACTTCCGCGGCGCGATGCAGTCCGGCCGGATAAACATCGGCGTCCCGTACTACACCCGGGGCTGGCGCGGCGTGACAGGCGGCACCAACGGCCTGTGGGGACGCGCGGCGCTGCCCGACCAGACGAAGTGCCCGGCGGGCACCGGCGGGGCCATCGGCTCGACGACCCCGTGCGGCAACGGCGCGGTCGGCATCGACAACCTGTGGCACGACGAAGAGCTCAACGCCGAGGTGCCGGCCGGCGCCAACCCGATGTGGCACGCGAAGAACCTGCAGGAGGGGCGGGCCGGTGACTACCTGGAGGCCTACGGGCTGACCCCGGCCACCGACCCGGAGGACCGCATCACCGGCACGTACACCCGCAACTACTCCAGCGCCCTCGTCGCGCCGTGGCTGTGGAACGCGCAGAAGCAGGTGTTCCTGTCCACCGAGGACGACCAGTCGCTCGGTACCAAGGCCGACTACGTCGTGAACAAGGGCATCGGCGGCGTCATGATCTGGGAGCTCGCCGGCGACTACGCGTGGGACGCGGCCCGCAACGAGTGGTACATGGGCAACACGCTGACGAACCTGCTCTACGACAAGTTCAAGACCGCCGCACCGTACGGCGCGAAGAAGGCCAACATCACGCTGCCGACGCAGACGCTCAACGTCGGGGTGCAGATGGGCGGGTTCGCGCTGGGTGACAACAACTACCCGATCAACCCCGAGCTGCGGCTGATCAACAACACCGGTGCGGCGATCCCGGCCGGCTCGCAGCTGGAGTTCGACTACCCGACCACCGCGCCCGGCAACCTCGGCCAGCAGTCCGGCTGGGCGCTGACCACCGTGTCGACCGGCCACACCGGCAGCAACGTCGGCGGCCTCAAGGGCGACTTCCACCGGGTGCGGCTCAACGTGCCGGCGATCGCCGCGGGCTCCTACGCCGAGGTGACGCTCAACTACCAGCTGCCGATCTCGGGCCCGTCGAACTTCACGCTCACCATCGGCGGCCAGACCTACGCGCTCGCCGCCGACTACGGCCGCGGCGGCACCGCGCCGACCGTCTCCCCCACCGTCTCGGGCAACCCGTCGACCGGCACCTGCACGGCGCCGCCGTGGGCGGCGGGCACGGTGTACACCGGCGGGAACCTGGTGTCGCACAACGGCCACACGTGGAAGGCGCAGTGGTGGACGCAGGGTGACACCCCGGGCACCAACGCGGTCTGGGTCGACCAGGGCGTCTGCTCCGGCACGTCCCCGACCGCCTCGCCGAGCGCGAGCAAGAGCCCGAGCACGTCCCCGAGCACCTCGCCCAGCGCGAGCACGTCGCCGAGCAGGAGCCCGAGCACGTCGCCGAGCACGTCCACGGGCGCCGGGTGCGCGGGCCTGCCGGTGTGGAACGCGGGCACGGCGTACAGCGGCAACACCGTCGTGCAGTACAGCGGCCGCAAGTACCGCGCGAAGTGGTGGACGCAGGGCGAGAACCCGACGACCACCGGCCAGTGGGGCGTCTGGGAGGACCAGGGCGCCTGCTGATGACCGGGTCGTGCCGGGCCCTTCGGTAAGGCCCGGCACGACCCTTCAGGCGTGCGTCATGGCGGTGGCGCCGATGAACTCCATCGTCGCCGCCACCACCTCCTTCGGGTGGGTCCACGGAATGCCGTGCGGGGCACCCCGCAGCGTGATGAGGCGGGCGTCGGGCAGCATCGGCTGCAGGCGCCCGCCCGTCGCCGCGTAGGGCAGGACGCGGTCCTGGTCGCCCTGCACGATGAGCACCGGCACGTCGATGCGCGGCAGGTCGGGGCGGAAGTCGGTCAGCCAGGCGGCGACGCAGTCGTGGGTGCCCTTCGCGGAGCCCCGCGCGCCGATCTCCCAGTGCGCCCGGAACGCCTCCTCGCTCACCAGCGTGCCCCGGTTCTCGTCCCAGTTGAAGAACGCCTCGCAGAACTTCGTGAGGTACGCGAAGCGGTCCTCCAGGATCGCGGCCTGGATGCCGTCGAACACGCTGCGGTCCACACCCTCGGGGTTGTCGGCGGTCTTGAGCAGGAACGGCGCGAGCGGCGCGAGCAGCACCGCCCGCGCCACCCGCCGGGAGTCACGGGTGCCGAGGTAGCGGGTCACCTCCCCGGTGCCCATCGAGTGACCGATGAGCACGGCGTCGCGCAGGTCGAGCTTCGTCATCAGCGCGTCGAGGTCGGCGGCGAGCGTGTCGTAGTCGTAGCCGGTCGACGGCTGCGACGAGTTGCCGAAGCCGCGGCGGTCGTACGTGATCACCCGGTGCCCGCTCGCCAGCAGCGGGATCGACAGCTTCTCCCAGGTGGCGCCGTTGAACGGGAAGCCGTGGATCAGCACGACCGGGCGGCCGGCGCCGTGGTCCTCGTAGTACAGGTCGATGGGGCCGGCGTTCTCCGTCCCGACGGTGATGTAAGGCATGCGGGTCAGTGCCCGTTCCCGCGCGGATTACGCCACCGGCTGGCCGGCGGCGTCCACGACGAACGCCTCCATCTCGTGCAGCAGCGCCCGCAGGTCCGGCAGGGACAGGAACCGGGTCTTGACGTCGACGGTCAGCTGGACCACGTCCGGCACGTCCTCGACGACGATCATGAGCTTCGGCCCCAGGGACCGCAGCGGCTCCTCCGACAACACCCGCGTCTCGGCGGGCACCGGCGCCGCCGGGCCGGCCGGCCGGGGCGTGCGCCGGTCGTTGTAGATGCAGGTGAGGTCGAGCTCCTCGCCGCGCTCCCGGCTGACCCGCTCGGTGAGCGCCGCGCGGGCCGCCGGGTCGTAGTAGGCGTACTTCGACGCGCTCATCGACGCCGTCCGGGCCCGGGCGATCGCCTCGTCGGGGCTCACCCCGGCGACGTCGAGGACGCACAGCCCGTCCTGGGTGATCGGGCTGACCACGTCGCGCAGCGCCGGCCGGAAGCGGTTGCTGATGATGTTGATCGCGACGAACGGGCCGGTGCCGGGCCGCAGCCGTTCGAGGCCGGCGGCGAAGGCGGCGAGCAGCACCCACGCCGGGTCGGCGCCGAGCCGGGCCGACACCGCCTCGGCGGCCAGGTGCATGGCGCGGGACCGCCACCGCAGCCGGCAGAACACCGGCGCCCCGCGGTCGGCGGGGGCGTCGAACATCGACGCCGGGATGGCGCGCAGGTGCGACTCCCAGTAGCGCATCGCCGCGGCGGTCTGCCGGGTCATCGCCGGCTCCTGCTGGAGGCGGACCAGGTCGAGCGGCTGGGGCGCCTCGTAGGGGCCGGCCGGCTCGCCGGTGACCTGGTCCCGCCCGGCCAGCTCCCGCATCATCACGGCGACCCCGCCGAGGTCGGCGGCGATGTGGCACATCAGCGCCACCACGTGCGTGACGGCGCCGTGCTGCCGGACCACGCCCATGCGCAGCGGCCACTCGCGCTCGTAGTCGAACTTGCGCTCCCGCCACCGGGTGGCGAGGTCCTCGGCGACCGCCGCCGGGTCGTCGTCATCGGCCGCGTCGAGCACCACCAGGGCGGTCTCGCCGGAGCCGGACACCTCCTGCGTCACCGTCCCGTCGTCCGCGAAGCGCAGCAGCGTCCGCATCGCCGCGTAGCGGCACATGAAGAAGCGCAGCTCAGCCGCGTAGTCCTCGGCGGTCCGCCCGCCGGTGACGGGCATCGCACCGCCCATGCTCATCGACGAGTCGATCTCGACCATCGCCGCCCACACCTGCCGCTGCCCCCAGGCGAGGGGGCCGGCACCGGCGCCGGGCCCCTCGAACCGCACGACGATCCGCGTCTCAGCATCCACGGAAGTTGATGTTGGCACAGGCGGCCGGGATTGAGATCCGCCGTTCGGTGACTGATGGCCGACCGGCCGTTACAGCGTCTCCGCCTCGGCCTGCGCGATCAGCTCCAGGGAGTCCTCCCGGCCGAGGCGCTGCTCGCACAGGTACCCGAACACCGACCATGTGGTGTCGATCACCACCTGCTCCGGAAACGCGCGGATCTCGTCCTCGTGGCCGAGCTGGGCGCGGATGAGCGCCACCGCCGCGTCCTGGTCGACCTCGACGTCGCGGGCCATGACCGCGACGTAGTCGGCGATCGCGTCGGGCGGGGTGTCCTCGTCGAACAGGCTGCACACGGCGAGCCGGATCGCGGCGGCCAGGACCTCGGGGTCCTTGTCGGCGTGCCGGTCGTGCTCCTGCGACTCGTCGGCGACCTGCTCGGCCGCGTCGTGGTCCCCGTTGAGCAGCGCCGCCACCACGGCACCGACCCGCGACCGCGGCTGCCAGCCGTCGCCGTCCCCGGCGCCGTCACCGGCCCCGTCCGCCGCCGTGCTCTCCGCCGTGCCCTCGGCCGCGCCGACCGGGTCCACCGGCGTGCCCGCGGCCGTGTCACTCCCCCACTCACTCCCCATGACCATGACTGTAGCCAAGGGACGCTCGGGACCCGACCGCGCTCCGTGGCCGAGGCGCTCCCTCATCGACAAACCTCCACATAGACGGGTCTCAGGCCGTAAGCTGCCGCCATGGCCGTGACGAGCCGCCACGTGCGCCGCCTCTACCTCACACTGGTGCTGCTCAACACCCTCGCCGTCACGTTCATCTGGGGCATCAACTCGCTGCTGCTGTTCGAGGCGGGGCTGAGCAACACCGAGGCCCTCGCCGCCAACGCGTGCTTCACGCTCGGCTACGCCGTGTTCGAGATCCCCACCGGGTCGATCGCCGACACGTGGGGGCGTCGGGCGTCGTACCTGCTGGGCGGCGGCACCCTGGCGGTCACGACGCTGCTGTACTGGCTGGCCTGGCGCCTGCACGCCGGGGTGTGGGTATGGGCGGGGGTGTCGGTCGTCCTCGCGGTCGGCTTCACGTTCTTCTCCGGCGCCACCGAGGCGTGGCTGGTCGACGCGCTGCACCACCTGCGGTACGACGGCCGGCTGGAGCAGGTGTTCGCGCGGGGGCAGGTGGCGGCCGGGATCGGCACCCTCGCCGGTTCGCTCGGCGGCGCGTACGTGGCGCAGGCGACCGACGTCGGCGTCCCGTTCCTCGTCCGGGCCGCGCTGCTGCTGACGCTCACCGTGGTCGCGTGGCGGGTCATGCACGACATCGGGTTCACACCCCGGCGGGGCAGCGGGCCGGTGAAGGACGTCCGGCGGGTGCTGACGGAGTCGGTGCGGCACGGCTGGGGGCGGCCGGCGGTGCGCTGGGTCATGCTCGGCTCGATGGTCGCCGCCGGGGTCGGCTACTACGTCGCGTTCACCATGAAGCCCTACCTGCTGCAGCTCGCCGGTGACAGGCGCGCCTACGGCCTGCTCGGCATCGCGGCGGCCGCCAACGCCGCGGCGCAGACCGTCGGCGGCCTGCTCGCGATGGCGTTCCAGTCGCTGTTCCGGTGGCGGATGTCGGTGGTCATCGCCGGGGTGGCGCTCAACGGCGCGCTGCTCGCCGGGTTCGGGCTGGCGGGTGGTGTACCGCTCGCGATCGCCCTCCTCGCGCTGCACAGCATGGTGTCCGCGGCGATCCTGCCGTCGCGGCAGGCGTACCTCAACGGCCTGCTGCCGTCGGACCGGCGGGCCACTGTGCTGTCGTTCGACTCGCTCGTCGCCAGCAGCGGCGGCGTGGTGACCCAGCCGGGGCTGGGCCGGGCCGCCGACCTGTGGGGCTACCCGACCTCGTTCGTGCTGGGCGGCCTGCTGCAGGTGATGGCGCTGCCGATGCTGTTCCTGGCCCGCCGGCACGAGGTCACGGCGGCGACCCGGACCGAGCCGGCGGAGGCGGTGCCGCAGCGCTCGTGAATGGGCGCACGCTCGGCACCCTCCGCCGCCGTCAGGTCGTGGCCGACACGACGGAGCGGACGTAGTCCTCGAACTCCACGACCGAGTCGCCGGTCCACACCATGCCGTGCTCGCGGATGATGAACCAGTTCGTCGACTTCTGCCGCAGCTCCCGGAAGAACTGCCGGCCCGCGGCGAAGCGCCCGCCCTCGATCCGCGTGTCGGAGACGAGGTCGCGGTGGCGCCGCCCGCGGGTCAGCTCCCGGTGGTGGAAGTGCACGAGGAGCCGCGGCCGCCGGCCCTGCATGGCCATCAGGCCGCTCAGCATCAGGAACTCGGGCGCGTCGGAGCTCGGCAGGCGCTCCCCCGTGTAGGTGAGGCTCTGCGTCCCCTCGTCGAACGAGGTGATCAGGTCGTAGTCGGCGGCGGTCATCCGCGACTTGTCGGTGACCGTCTGGGACACCAGCCAGTGCCCGTCGTGCGTGAACATGATCGAGCCGTCGGTGTAGGGCTTGCGCTGCCACAGGTGGTGGTCGCGGTGGATGCGGGCCAGCTCCGCGACCTCCCCGGCGTGCCGCACACGCAGCCGGTCGAGCACCGCCCGGTCGCCCGGGTCGACGCTCTGCGTCGGGTGGTACTTGACCCGGACCGTCTCACCGATCGCGTTGGCGTGCACGTCCTGCCACGTGTTGGTGCGCAGCCCCCGGGCCAGGTCGAGGTGGTCGGGGTAGATCGCGTTGATGTCGAGCGCGTCGCACAGCTGCGGCACGACGGTGCGGGCCAGGGCGTAGTCGGGCCCGTCCTCGTTCGTCTCGGTCAGCGGGTACGCCGAGATGATGTTGGTCCTGGCGCCGGTCGCGGCGAGCGCCGCGAGGTAGTGCTGCTCCTCCGGCGACATCAGCAGCGGGTTCGTCGGCCCGTAGATGACATACGTGACGCCGCCCGGCCGCTCCTGCGGCAGCTTGCCGAAGGCGAGGGGCTCGGCGGTCACGCCGTACTCGCGGTGCAGCGCGCGGAACGCCGGCTGGATGATCTCCCGCAGCGCCCAGTCGCTGTGCGGTGAGGCCGGGTTCAGGACATAGCGATAGTGCAGCTCAGCGATATTGCGCTTGTACCGGAAGTCGTAAGCACGCAGCGGCGGGGCGGAAGTCATCGAAGTGACCACCCAGTGCACTGTACATCGACGGGCCCCTGCCGCGCTCTCCCCCGCTACTTGCGCCGCCCCGGCGGTCGCTACTCGCGCCAGCCCGACAGCTCGGCGCCCTTGGCGGTCTCGACGCGGTAGCCGAGCCGCACCGTCTGGCTCTGCCCCTCGGGCACGACCAGGCGCCAGGTGAGGACGCCGAGGTCGGTGCGCTCCGCCGGCGGCGGCTCCAGGACGGTCTCCCTGACGGTGATCGTGTCGTGGCGGGCGACCGGCACCTGGTCGAGCACGGTGATCCGCACCGGGCGGCCCGTGTAGTTGCCGACGGTGGTGCGGTATTCGACCTCGCGGCGCCGGCTGGAGCCCAGCGTCGCCTTGGTCGCGGTGCGGCGGGTCAGCTCCCGCTCGACCCGGACCCGGTCGTCGAGGCCGAGCGCCAGCTCCAGCTCCTCCCCGGGCGCCCACGTCGACAGGGCGGTCTTGCTGACGAAGTCGGCCTCGTGGAAGACGGCCGCCTGCCCGGGCGGCAGCGTGTGCTGCGACGTGTTGGTCACCTTCGCCCGCAGGTGCACGTCGATGGAGTGCGACGGCGCGACGACGTGGTCGAGCTGGCTGCCGAGGTCGAGCACCAGCACCGTCGCGCGGGACGTGGTGCCGTCGGCGGGCACCGGGACCGCGCGGGCCGGGCGGTAGGTGGCCGCGACCGGCCCCTCCTCGACCCTGGCCTGCGCGATCTCGACCTCCGCGAACCCGTCGAACTGCTCCTTCGCCATCGCGCGGGGCGCCGGGGCCATCGCGGGCGCGGGAGCGCCACCGGGCGCGGCGCCGTAGGCCGCGAACGACTGCATCGGCGGCCTCGGCGGTGGCGGCATCAGCAGGTCGAGGTACCAGGGCTGCAGCTCGGGGATCCCGACGACGCCGGACGGGCGGGCCGTCGACAGCGCCAGCTCGCACTCCGGCCAGTCCTCGCCGGTGTGCTGCTCGACCAGGCCGAACCAGGTCAGGCGCAGCGTCTCGCCGGTGAGCCGCACGTCGTAGGTGGAGCGCCAGCCGGCGTCGGGCACCTGGTACGACAGGTCCAGCTGGACCGGCCCGGCCGCCGACACGGCGAGCGCGACGACCGCGTAGTGCGCGTCCGGCTCCCGTTTGCCCGACAGGTCCAGCAGCTGCCGGTCTAGGGCGGCGATCCGGTCGGCGGCCCGGGTGCGCCGGCGCTGCAGGTCGCGGACGCCGGCCAGGACCGACGACAGCTCGCCGCCCATCGTGGCGGTGAACGCGGTGACCGTCTCCGCGGCGGCGTCGCCGGTGGCGAGGGCCCGCGCGTAGGCGCCGCTGGCCCGCTCGCCGAGGGTCGTCAGGAACGCCTGCCGCTGCCGCAGGACCGTCTCGGTGTCCGCGATCTCGGCCAGCTCGTCCTCGAGCGCGCGCCGCTCCTCCTGGACGGCCGTCACGGTGCCGTCGGACGGCTCGGCGTGGCGCTTGAGCACCACGTCGACGCCGAGGACGGTCGCCGGGCCGCGCCCGCTGACCCGGACCGAGTCGGTGTCCATGCCCATCGGCAGCGGGCCGATCTCGACGAGCTGCTCGCCGGCCTCGAGGGTGGCCTGGCCGCGCCGGGTGACGCGGGCCTGCCGGGGATAGACGGTGACCGCGACGATCTCGTTCTGCACCTCCCGCACGGTAACGCATGCCGTCACCACCGCCACCGCCGTTCGGGGCATGGCGGGTGACCGTTCCGCCCGCCGGCGCGCCACCGTTCGGCGCGGGTCGGCGACACGCCGCGCGGTGCGGCCGGGTTCCGCGGCGCGGTGGGTTCACAATCGCCTCCCGCCCACCGGAAGGACCCTGTTGTGACGGTCATGCTGACCCTGCCGGCCAGCGCGGCGACGCGGTACCCGCTGCGGTACGCCGTCGTCGACGTGGAGACGACCGGCCTGCACGCGCCCGGCGACCGGGTGCTGCAGATCGCCGTCACGCAGATGGAGTCCGACGGGACCCTCGGGCAGGTCTGGTCGACCCTGGTCGACCCCGGGCGCGACCCCGGCCCGGTGCACGTCCACGGGATCACGCGCGAGCGCCTCGCCGGCGCGCCCCGCTTCGACGCGGTCGTCGGGCACCTCGCGCGGCTGCTCGACGGGCGGGTGCTGGTCGCGCACAACGCCGCGTTCGACTGGAAGTTCCTGGCCGCGGAGGCGCACCGGGCCGTGCACCGCCTCCCGGTCAGCCAGCGGCTGTGCACGCTCGCGCTGAGCCGCCGCCTCGACCTGCCGACGGCGAGCCTGTCCCTGGCGGCGCTCGCCGCGCACTGGGGCGTGACGCAGGCCCGGCCGCACGACGCCGAGGACGACACCCGGGTCCTCACCGAGATCCTCCGGCACAGCCTCGCCGCCGCCGACACCCTCGCGGTCGAGCTGCCGCTGAGCGCCTGCGACCCGGCCGCCGCCGACCCGGTCTACCCGGCCCGGCTGCCGCGACCCGTCTGCCCGTGGGCGTGGCCGGGCCGCTGGACGCAGGGCCGCCGCCTGATCCAGGGCGCGAAGGTCGCCATCACCGGGAGCACCGCGACGGCCCGGGACGCCCTCGCGGCCCGCGCGACCGAGGCGGGGCTCGACGTGATGAACACCGTCAGCGGCAGGACCGGCCTGCTCGTCACCAACGACGCGACCGCCGCCACCTCGAAGCTGCGCGCCGCCGCCATGTACGCCGTGCCGGTCGTCTCCGAGGCCACGTTCGCGTCGCTGCTGGCGGACGTGGAGCCCGGGACGCCGAAGCCGGCGGACCGCCCCCGGGCCGGCGTGCCGTCGCAGCGGGCCGCCGCACCGGCGGGGCCGCTCGCCGGGCGGTGCCTGCTCGTGCTCGGCGGCACCCACGCCGAGGCGGCGGAGGTCCGCAACCGGATCGCCGACCTGGGCGGGATCGCCGCGGTCAACCTGACGGCCCGGGTCAACGGCGTCGTGGCCCTCCCCGGCGCGGACAACGACCGCCGCTGGGCCACCGTCACCGCCCTCGCCCTGCCCGTCCGCACCCCGGACGCCCTCGAACCGCCGGCCGCCGCAACAGACGCCGCACCCGACGCCGCGGTGGTCGAGCCGCCGCCGGCCGCGGCAGTGGTCCTGTCCCGGGGCGCCGTCATCGACCTGCCCGACGACGTCGAGGACTGGACGGTCGCCGTCAGCTGGCCGGCGGGCGCGGGCGCCGAGGTGGACGTGGTCGCGTTCCTCACCGACCAGGACGAGCAGGTCCGCGCCGACGCCGACTTCGTCTTCTACAACCAGCCCGCCGCGGCGGACGGGTCGGTGGAGCTGACCCTCGACGTGCCGCACGAGGCGCTCGTCGACGTCCGGCTCGGCCGGATCCCCGAGGACGTCACCCGGATCGTGCTCGCCGCCGCCATCACCGGCACGCACACGTTCGGGGACCTCGGACCCGTCGAGTTCGTCGCGCGGGCCGGTGACGGCGCCACCCACGCCCGCGCCACCCTCGACGCGGCCACCACCGAACGCAGCCTGCTGCTCGCCACCGTCTACCGGCGCGACGGCCGGTGGCGGCTGCGGGCCATCGGGCAGGGGTACGACCACGGCCTCGCCGGGCTCGCCACCCTGCACGGCGTCGCCGTCGACGACGACTGACCCCCGCGTCGACGACGGCAACAGGGCGGCACCACCCCGGACGGTCGGGTCCGGGGCGGTGCCGCCGCTGCCGTTCGCGGCCTTCCTGGTCAGTGCGACCCGGCCGGTGCCTCCTGGCGCTTGCCGAGGTCGACGGCGGCGGTCCGGGCGGCGTCGCCGTGCCCCGGCCACCAGGCGGCGTGCCCGAGCAGCGCGGTCAGCGCCGGCACCAGGAACATCGACATCACGAACGCCGACAGCAGGATGCCGGCCGCCACCGAGAACCCGATCTGCCGCAGGAACGACACCGGGGCGAGGGCGAGGACCGCGAACGTGCCGGCGAGGATCAGGCCGGCCGCGGCGACGGACGGGCCGGCGTGCCGGACGGCGAGCGCCGCGGCGGCCCGGGGCTCGTTGCCGGCCCGCGCCTCCTCCCGCAGGCGGGCGATCATCAGGATGTTGTAGTCGGTGCCGATCGCCAGGACGAACAGGTAGAGCACGATCGGCAGCTGGAACGTCACCCCCGGCCGCCCGGCGAGGCTCTGGAACAGGTAGATCGCGGCGCCGAGGGTGGCGGCGAAGTTGAGCAGCACCGCGACCACCAGGTAGAGCGGCGCGACGACGCTGCGCAGCAGCAGGCCGAGGATGACCGCGATGAGCAGGGCCGCGACGGGCAGGATCACCGACAGGTCGCGATTGTTGGCCGCGTTGATGTCCGCGTAGATCGCCGTGGTGCCGCCGACGAGGACCTTCGTGCCGGGCGGCGCGACGGCGTGCAGGTCGGCGCGGAGGTGGTCGTGGACCAGGTCGATCGCCTCGTTGGAGGCCGGGTTGACCGACAGCAGCAGGGCGAAGCGGGCCACGGTCCCGCCGGCCGCGGTGACCGGTGGCTGGACGCCGCCGACCCCGGCCACCTTGGCGGCGGCGGCGCCGAACTGGTCGAGCTGCGCGGGGGTGAGCCGGCTGCCGTCGCCGGTGGTGAGGTACGCCTCGGTCGGGTCCAGCGCGCCCTGCGGGAAGCCGCGCTCCAGGTCGGCGGCGGCCTTCGCCGACTCGGTCGTGCTCGGGAAGCCCGCCGCGAAGTCGTAGTCCGCCTTGTACAGCAGGACCCCGCCGGCGAGCGCGACCAGCACGGCGCCGGAGGCGATCGCCGCGACCGCGGGCCGGCGGCCGAGCGCCGCGCCGATGCGCAGGAACGCGGTGCCCTTCGGCTCGCGCCGCCACGCCTTCGACGGCCAGAACGTCGCCGGGCCGATCAGGCTCACCAGGGCCGGGATCAGGGTCAGGCCGGTGACCAGCATGACGAAGACGGCGATGGCGAGCGCCGGGCCGAGCGAGCCGAACCCGCCGAAGCTCGCCAGCAGCAGCACCAGGAAGGCGACGATGACGGCGGCCGCGGCCGAGGTGATGACCTCACCGACCCGGGCGACGGCGTGCACCATCGCGGTCTTGCGGTCCTCGCCGGCGCGCAGCCGTTCGCGGTACCGGAAGAGCAGGAACAGCAGGTAGTCGGTGCCGATGCCGTACAGGACGATCAGCAGCAGCGTCTGCAGGCTCTGGTCGACGTTGAAGCCGAACGCCTTGCCGGCGGCCGCGATCAGGTTCGACGACACCTGCAGCACCACGCTGATGACGACGATCGGCAGCAGCGCGGCGATCGGGCTGCGGAAGATGATGAGGATCAGCACGATGATCAGCGCGAACGTGGCGGCGCCGACGACCGCGAACGCGGTGTTGAACGTGTCGTTGTTGTCGACGACCTGGGCCACCTGCCCGGCGACGCCGGCGCTGAGCCCGGTGCCGGCGAGGTCGGCCTTGATGACGTCGCGGGTCCCGGTCACCGCGTCCAGCTGCCCCTGCGCGTCGGTCAGGGCGGCGGTGATGGGCACGGTGACGAGCTGCACCAGGCCGTTGGGCGCGACGGCCTGCGGGCCGGTCTGCGCCTTGCCGATCCCGGCGACGCGCGCGCCGTCGATCGCGGTGGCGAGGGCGCCGACCCGGGTCTGGTCGGCGGCGGTCAGCGGCCCGCCGTCGGCGCGCTTCACCACGACGATCGCGGTGGACGTGGCCTGCTCCGGGAACGCGGCCTTGGCCAGGTTGATCGCCTGCACGGACTCGTAGCTGTCGGGCAGGAAGCCGCCCTGGTCGCCGCTGGTGATGTCGGAGAGGCCGGGCAGCAGGCCGATGATCAGCGCCGCGCCCACGAGCCAGCCGGCGATGACCCACCAGGCGCGCCGGACGACGAACTTGCCCCATCTGTCGAACATGGCGGTTCCTCCATTGCGAAAGAGGTCAGGAGCGGCGGACGGTGATGTCGCCGTACGTGGTGCGGCCGCGGACCTCGACCGTCTCGTCGGTGGGCTCGGGCTTGGTGGCGCTGTCGAGCAGGTTGTGCACGCGGCCGAAGCCGGTGGTGACGTCGAGCCACGCGGCCGTGCCCTCGGCGATCCCGATCTCCAGGTCGCCCATCGCGGTGCCGAGGACGACCGAGCCGCGGGCGATCTCGCCGAGGCGGATGGCGCCGTTGGAGGTCTTCGCGTCGACGCCCGCGCCGGCCCGCTCGACGGCGATGTCGCCGTTGGCGTTGCGCACCCGTACGTCACCCGCGGCGGACGCGATGGTGGTGTCGCCGTTGGAGTTCTTGACCACGGCGCTGCCCCGCACGTCGCCGACGCGGACCTTGCCGGTGCCGGTGTGGATCTCGGCGTTGCCGGCGACCCCGCCGACGGTGACGTGCCCGGCCGCCGTGTCCAGGCGCAGCGGGCCGGTGTCCGCGAGCGAGACGTTGCCGGCGCCGGTCCGCACGCGGCACTCGCCGAGCCGGCCGTCGCCGCGGACGCCGCCGACCTGGAGCTCGGTGGACACCTGCGAGCCGCTGGGCAGCTCGATCGACACGTCGACCGACCTGGTCCTGCGGGAGAAGTCGAACAGCCGCGACCTCGGGCCGGTCACCCGCAGCACGCCGTCGGCGTAGTCGACCCGGACCTGCTTCGAGGCCTGCACGTCGGACTCGTCGGCGTCGTTGCTCGGGCGGACCTCGACGACGGTGTCGGTGCGGTCGCTGGCGACGATGCGCACGTCGCCGACGCCCAGCTCGACAGTGACAGAGATCGATTCGGGGGTACTGAATTCAGGCATGGTGGTCCCCACATCATGGGTAGGTGAGCCGTTTACGCAGCTCAGTGGTGGTGGAGCGCGGGTGATGACGAAACGGTGCGGGCTAGCGCACCCAGCCGGTGAGCGCCTGCCTGGCCTGCGGCGCGGCCGCGGCGGGCTCGGCGCGCGGGTCGGACCGCTGGAGCGCGGCGGCGGCGGCCCGACTCAGCCAGGCGTTGACCGAGCGGCCCTCCTTCGCGGCGGCCTCCTCGATCGCGGCCTTGAGCTGCTCGGGCAGCCGGACGTTGATCCGTGCGGCCGGGCCGTCCTCGGCGAGGAGCGGCTCGGCCGCCGCCAGGTCCGCCGCCGCCGTCGTGGTCTTGGCGTCCACCGGGGCCGGGGCCGGGGCGGGCGGCAGGGTCACGACGAAGTTCGGGTCGCGGCCCCGCAGCCGCAGCTCCACCGAGCCCGGCGCGAGGTCGAGGGTGATCTCGTCGGCGGCCGCGGACAGCGCCTCGAGCAGCGTCATGCGGATCGCCGACTCGAGCGGCCCGGTCAGCCGCTCGACCACCGCACGCGCCTCCTCCCCGCCGGCTTCGGCGAGGGTGGCGAACTCACGCCCGAGGTTGGCCACATACGAGTTCAGGTCCATGGCACCACTATGGCACGCACGTGGCACACGAGCAATCCATCGTGTGCCAAAGTGGCACACTCAGGCGTCGCGCGGTGCCATGAGGGCCGTGAACATGTCGGTGAGGGGGCCGACGAGGTCGTCCTGGCCGGCGGAGGCGAGCGGCTCGAGAGCGGTCGAGGCGCGCAGCAGCGCGATGCCGATGGACGCGGCCAGGGCCAGCTGGGCCCGCAGGATCCCGGCGTCGTCGGGTCGCAGGCCGGCGGCCGCCGTCATCTTCTCGGCGAAGCGGCGCAGGATGTCGACCCGGATCGCCTCGGCCTTCTCGTCGCCGGAGGAGCGCAGCAGCAGGAGCAGCTGCGCGCGGTGCTGGGCGGCGTGCGGGCCGGCGAGGCGGGCCGCGATGTCGTGCGGGATCCGGTCCAGCGTCACGTCGCGGACGGTGCGGCCGAGCTCGTCGCCGACCCCCGTCAGGCACGCCTCGAACAGGCCTTCCTTCGACGTGAAGTACCGGTTGATGAGCGCGACGTTGACGCCCGCGTCGGTGGCGATGTCCCGCACGGTGGCGGCCGTGTACCCGTCCGCGGCGAACCGGCGGCGGGCCGCCTCCAGCAGCAGCCGGCGGGTCGCCGCGGCGTCCCGGCGGCGCACCCCGGTCGCGTCCTCACTCGTCACGCCACCAGGGTAGACGCCGTCCGGTGTGACGTAAACGATTGTTGACTTAGCTCGCGCGCCGCCCATACTTGGCAAGTCAGCAATCGTTTACATAGCTCCGCGAGGACCTCATGACGCGAACCCTGGAACCGCCGGCCACCGCCCGGCACGCCAACAGCACGCTGCTGGTGGTCTACCTGTCGCTGGGCGGCCTGGCCTTCGCGGTGCTCCAGTCGCTGGTGGCGCCCGCGATGTCGACCATCGCCCGGGACCTGAACGCCTCGACCGCGGACATCAGCTGGATCCTGACCGCATACCTGCTGTCGGCGTCCGTGCTGACCCCGATCCTCGGCCGCCTCGGCGACATGGCCGGCAAGCGCCGCGTCCTCATCGGCGTCCTGGCCGTGCTCGCCGCCGGCACCCTGCTCGCGGCGCTCGCCCCGAACCTCGCGGTGCTCATCGTCGCCCGCGCCATGCAGGGCGCCGCCGGCGCGATCCTGCCGCTGTCCATCGGCATCGTCCGCGACGAGCTCCCCCGCGAGAAGGTCGCCGTCACCGTCGGCCTGCTGTCGGCGATCTTCGGCGTCGGCGCCGGTGTCGGCATCGTCGGCGCCGGGCCGATCGTCGAGCACCTGTCGTGGCACTGGCTGTTCTGGCTGCCCCTGGTGCTGGTCGCGGTGGCGCTGCTCGGCGCGATCTTCGGGATGCCGGAGTCGCCGGTGCGCACCCCGGGCCGCCTCGACGTGCTCGGCGCCGGGATCCTGTCCGTGTCGCTGGTGTCGCTGCTGCTCGCGATCAGCAAGGGCCAGTCGTGGGGCTGGACCGACGGCAAGACCACCGGCCTGCTCGCGCTCGGCGTCGCCACCCTCGTCGGCTTCGTGCTGGTCGAGCTGCGGGTGAAGGAGCCGCTCGTCGACATGCGCCTGATGTCGATCCGCGGCGTCTGGGCCACCGACCTCGTCGCCCTGATCCTCGGCTTCGCGATGTTCGGCACGTTCCTGCTCGTGCCGACCCTGCTGCAGCTGCCCGCCGCCACCGGCTACGGCTTCGGCAAGTCGGTGTCGGAGTCCGGCCTCTTCCTGCTGCCGACGGTCCTCATGATGGTCGTCTTCGGCCCCATCGCCGGCCTGCTCAACCGCCGCTTCGGCCCGAAGGTCCCGATGTTCCTCGGCGCCGCCGCGGTCGTCGCCGCCTTCGCCCTCCCGGCCGTCGCCCACGGCGCCGTCTGGCAGGTGCTCGCCTCGGGCGTGCTCACCGGCGCCGGCATCGGCCTGTCCTTCGCCGCCATGTCCAACGCCATCATCGAGAGCGTCCCGGCCGCCCAGACCGGCGAGGCCAGCAGCGTCAACACCATCGCCCGCACCATCGGCAGCAGCATCGGCACCGCCGTCGTGGCCGCCGTCATCACGTCCAAGAGCACCCCGCGCGGGCTGCCGACCGACGCCGCCTTCACCACCGGCTTCTGGGTCTGCGCCGGCGTCGCGGTCCTCGCGGTCGTCGCCTCGCTCGCCCTGCCGTCCGCCCACCGCCGCCACGAGGAGGCCGTGGCCGCCGGCGTCAAGGACCTGCCCCCGGAGCCGGCCGAGCTGCACCTGCCCCACCTGCACAGCCGCTGATCCTCAGGCGGGACGCCGGGCTTGTCCGCTGTCCGGAACGGACGGACAGCGGACAGCAGGCTTGATCAACGTTGCGGGGGCACGACACAATGCCGCGCGTGGAGACGGAGAACGAGGGTCAGCGCAGGCAGCGGTGGTGGGACGGGTGTGAATCCCTCGGCGGCTGCGACGTGCCGGGCTGCGACGGGTGTGACGGCTGTGACGTGCCGGGCTGTGACTGCAACTTCATGCTGGGCACGATGCTGCTCGGCACGATGGCGGTCAGCGCGCCGACGCGCAAGCCGCTGCGGCGGGCCAGCGGGCCGGGGCGGGCCGGCATGGTGGCCATCCGCGGGTACCAGCGCTGGCTCTCGCCGCACCTGCCGACGCGGTGCCGGCAGATCCCGACGTGCAGCAACTATGGCATGGAGGCGGTGCGCCGCTACGGGCTCGTCGTCGGGTCGCGGCTGACCGCGGCCAGGATCCGCCGGTGCAACGCGTCGACCCCCCGAGGCACGGTCGACCAGGTGCCGTAGGCACCAGTCATGTTCGCGTTCACACGAGGAGCGCGCAAGAACACGACGACAGCGCCGGACCGTTGACAAGAGCCGATGTGAGCGCAAACATGACGTACCCCCCGCCGCCACGAGGAGTCTTCATGCGCCGCCGTCTGCTCGCGGTCCTTGCCGCCCTGATCGCCACGTCCGCCGCGCTGGTGGCCACGCTCGTGGTCACGCTCGTGGTCACCCCGGGGCCCGCCGCCGCGTCGCCCGCCGTGCAGTTCACCAACCCGCTGGTCAACCAGCGCGCCGACAGCCAGATCGTCAAGCACACCGACGGGTACTACTACTTCACCGCGACCGTCCCCGAGTACGACCGGATCGTCCTGCGCCGGGCGACGACCCTGCAGGGGCTGTCGACCGCGGCCGAGACCGTCATCTGGCGCAAGCACTCCAGCGGCGTCATGGGCGCGCACATCTGGGCACCGGAGATCCACTTCATCGACGGCAAGTGGTACGTGTACTTCGCCGCCGGCGCGACCGACAACGTCTGGGCGATCCGCATGTACGTGCTGGAGGGCACCGGCGCGAACCCGCTCACCGCGACCTGGACCGAGAAGGGCCGCATCACCACCGCCTGGGACACGTTCGCCCTGGACGCCTCGACGTTCGTCGCGGGTGGCGTCCGGTACCTGATCTGGGCGCAGTCCGAGCCCGGCATCGCGACCAACTCCAACGTGTACATCGCGCGCATGAGCAACCCGTGGACCATCACCGGCACGCCGGTCCGGATCGCGACGCCCACCCTCGACTGGGAGAAGCGCGGGTACGCGGTCAACGAGGGCCCGACCGTCATCCAGCGCAACGGGAGGATCTTCCTCACGTACTCCGCCAGCGCCACCGACGCGAACTACTGCCTCGGCCTGCTGACGGCGTCCGCGTCGGCGAACCTGCTCAGCGCGTCGTCGTGGGTGAAGAGCCCGCAGCCGGTCTTCACCAGCAACGCGTCGACCGGCCAGTACGGCCCCGGGCACAACTCGTTCACGACGTCGGAGGACGGCCAGAGCGACATCCTCGTCTACCACGACCGCAGCTACCGCGACATCAGCGGCGACCCCCTCAACGACCCGAACCGCCGCACCCGCGTGCAGAAGCTGTACTGGAACGCCGACGGCACCCCGAACTTCGGCATCCCGGTGCCCGACGGCGTCACGCCGGTGCGGCTGCAGTCGTACAACTCCGCGGGCAGCTTCGTGCGGCACTACAACTTCCGGGCCCGCATCGAGGCGAACGTCACGCCGCTCGCCGACGCGCAGTTCCGCATCGTGACCGGCCTCAACGGCGGCGGCACCGTGTCGCTGGAGTCGACGAACTTCCCCGGCTACTTCCTGCGGCACCGGAACTTCGAGGTGTGGGTCGAGCGCAACGACGGCTCGGCCACGTTCAAGGCCGACGCCAGCTTCTTCCGCCGGGCCGGGCTCTCGACTGGCACTGGCAGCGACGCGGCGGTGTCGTTCGAGTCGCAGAACTTCCCCGGCCGGTACGTGCGGCACAGCGGCGCCGACCTGTTCGTGCAGACCGCCACCGACGCGACGAGCCGCGCCGACGCCACCTTCACCCTCGACTGAGCGCGACGCACGCCCCGGCGCTCCGGAGATCCCGGGGCGCCCGGGCGCGGGGGCACCGGGGCGCCGAAAACCGGTTGCCGCGGCCGGCGGGTTCCAACGATCATGGACGGCATGACGCGCTGACGGACATCCCGTGTTGCCATGCCCCTCCTCCCGCTGAAGCGAGGACCATGTCCGCCACCGTCTCCGTGTTCGCCGGCCCCGGCAGCTGGATCGAGTCCGACGCCGTCGCGCAGTGCCACCAGGTCGCCGCGCTCGACGGCATGCTGCACGTCGCCGGCATGCCCGACCTGCACCCCGGCAAGGGTGCGCCGATCGGCGCCGCGATGGCGTCGACGGTGCTGTACCCGCTGCTCGTCGGCTCCGACATCGGCTGCGGCATCGCCGTGTTCCCGATCGGCCTGAAGCGGGCCGTGCCGGAGAAGCTCGCCGCGAAGTTCCCCGACCTGGACGTCCCCCTGGACCCCGGCCTCGTCGACGGGGAGATCCCCGGCGGTCACGTCGAGGGGCTCGGCACCGTCGGCCGCGGCAACCACTTCGTGGAGCTGGCGAAGGTCGGCACCGTCCTCGACGAGGGGCACGCCGCCCGGCTCGGGCTCACCGCCGGCGACCTGGTGCTCGTCGTGCACAGCGGGTCCCGCGGCTTCGGCGAGCGGATCCTGCGCGCGCACACCGAGGTCCACGGCGCCGGACCGGCCGCCGACCCGGCCGCGTACCTGGCGGCGCACGACGACGCGGTGCGCTGGGGCTCGCTCAACCGGCGGCTGCTCGCGGCCCGGGTCGCCGACGCCCTCGGCGCGCAGCTGTCCGAACCCGTCGTCGACCAGTGCCACAACCTCGCCGAAGTCCGCGCCGGCGAGGACGGCGACCGCGTCTACCTGCACCGCAAGGGCGCCGCGCCCGGCGACGGGCAGGACGTGCTGGTCGCCGGCACCCGCGGCACCCCGTCGTACCTCGTCGCCGCGCACGCCGGCGCGGAGGCGAACCACTCGGTGGCGCACGGCGCCGGCCGCAAGATGTCCCGGGCCGACGCCCTGCGCCGCGGCAAGGCCAAGCACACGGTCGAGGAGCTGCGCCGCACGCCGGTCGGCTCGCTGGTCGTGTGCGGCGACCGGCAGCTGCTCTTCGAGGAGGCGCCGACCGCGTACAAGCGCATCGAGCAGGTGATCGGCGACCTGGAGGCGCACGGCCTGGCCACCCCGGTGGCGACCACGGTCCCGCTGGTCACGTACAAGACGGCCGAGGCGGGACCCCGCGAGCGCCGCCGGCGCTGAGCCGGGCGGCAGCTGAGCGACGGCATCCGGCGGCGGATCCGGGTAGGCTCCCCGTGGCGTGACGTGCCCGCCGATGAGGGGCCGTGGCAGACGGTGTACCGGTTGTCCCGCCGGTGGCAGCGCGACGGCACCTGGCACCTCATCTGTTCAGGAACCTCGTACTGTTACCAACGTCCGTGGGCAGAACACCTAGATCCGGAAGCGGCCGACGGCGAGCTGGAGGTCGGCGGCGAGGCTGTTGAGCTCGGCGACGGTCGCGTCGACCTCGGTGAGGGTCGAGGTGGTGGTGTCGGCGGCGTCGGCGACACCGGCGATGTTGCCGGCGATGTTGGCCGCGCCGTGGGCGGCGTCGCCGACGCTGCGGCTCATCTCGCTGGTCGTGGCGGTCTGCTCCTCGACGGCGGAGGCGATGGTGAGCTGGTAGTCGTTGATGCGGGCGATGATCCGGCTGATCTCGCCGATGGCGTCGACGGCGTTGGCGGTGTCGGACTGGATCGCCTCGACGCGGCGGGAGATGTCCTCGGTCGCCCGGGCGGTCTCCTGCGCGAGGTCCTTCACCTCGCTGGCGACGACCGCGAACCCCTTGCCCGCCGCGCCCGCGCGGGCGGCCTCGATGGTGGCGTTGAGGGCGAGGAGGTTCGTCTGCTCGGCGATCGAGGTGATCACCTTGACCACGTTGCCGATCTCGGCCGAGGAGTCGCCGAGCTTGGACACCGTGCGGTTCGTCGACTCGGCCACGCCGACCGCCTCCGAGGCGACCCGGGCGGCGTCGTTGGCGTTCTGCGCGATCTCGCGGATCGAGGCGCCCATCTCCTCGGAGCCGGCGGCGACCGTCTGGACGTTGTGCGACACGGTCCCGGCGTCGCCCGCGACCACGTTCGCGCGGGCCGCCGCGGCCTTGGCGCTGTCGGCGATGCGGGTCGTGACGCTGGTCAGCCGGCCGGTGCTGCCGCCGAGGGTGCCGGCCGCGGCGGCGAGCGTGTGCACGGTGCGCCCGACGCTCTCGTTGGCGCGGTTCATCGCGGCCGCCATCGCGCCGAGCTCGTCGCGGGCGTACACGTCGGCGCGCAGGGTCAGGTCGCCGTCGGCGACGCCGCGCAGGGTGTCGGAGACCGACCGCAGCTGCAGGTTCATGCGGCGCGCGATGCCCAGCGCCAGCAGCAGCGCGAGCCCGAGCCCGACGATGAGCGAGCCGACCGTCCAGTTGCGCGCGCTGGTGTAGTCGTTTCGCGCCGCGGCCGCCATCGCGTCGGACTCGGTGGTCTCCTGCTGCTGGAGCTTCGCCAGCGACGCGTTCATCTGCGCCTCGAGGCTCTGCCAGAGGGTGTTCGTGGCGGCCATGTCCGACGGCACGGTCAGGCCGGGCGCCGGCTGCTTGCGGAAGACGACCACGTCGCGCAGGTTGCTGTAGTCGGTGAACGCCTTGGCGAAGTTGTTGAGGGCGGCCTCGCGGGCGGCGGAGCCGGCGAGCCGGGTGCGGTACTTCGCGATCGCCCCCTCGATCATCGCGTCGCCGCCCTCGACCGCCTGCGTCCCTCGCGGGCCGAGCGTCGGGTCGTAGGCGGACCAGGCGAACAGCGACTGGCCCCGGTAGTTCTCGCTGACGCCCTGCCGGATGACGACGAGCTGCTCGACGCTCTCGAGGTGCCGCGTCTTCAGCTGGCCGAAGCGGTCGTTGAGCCGGGCCATGCTCGTGATCGACAGGATGCCGACGCCGATCGCGACCAGCGCCACGAGCGCGATGCCGATCAGGTTCTTCGTCCCGACGGACCGGTCGGCGACCCAGCCGGCCAGCTGGCCACGCCGGACCGTCACCTGGATGGGGGTGCTGTCAGTGGTCATGCGGGGTCCTTGCCGACGACGGGAACAACCGGGCCGTCCGGTGTATCGGCGTTGCGATCGCGGTATTGAGGGTTTAGACCGCGACAGTCTCGGAAAGAGCGGCGGCCACGACCAGCGACTCGATGCCGCGCAGGCACACCTCCAGCATCGCGGGCGAGACGGCCGCGGTGTCGACCCGCCAGGTGAGGTCCACGGCGTCGGTGGCCGCGCCGGCAGCGGCGTCGATGTGCAGGAAGCAGGTCGCGTCCCACTCGTTGGAGCTCGGCCCCCACTGCAGCACGCTGCCCTCCAGCGCGGCGGTGACCTCGGCGGGCGAGGGGATCCCGCTCGGCGGCGGAGCGGAGCGGCGGCGGTCGTTGAAGTAGCAGCCGGTGTCGAGCTCCACGCCGCGTTCGGCGCCGACCCGGTCGACGAGCGCCCACAGGTCGCGCGGGTGGTAGTAGGCGTACATCCCGGCGGTCAGCTGGCTCTTGAACGTCCGCGCGATCACCTCGGCGAACGGGGCGGCACCCGTGTCGATGACGGCGAGCCCGGCCTGGGCGAGGTTGCTGACCGACTCGGCGAAGCCCGGGCGGAAGCGGTTGCTGACCACGATCCGGAACGCGCCGACCGGCTGGCCCGACAGGCGGCCGAGCATCATGGCGTACGCGGCGAGCAGGATCGTGCCGCTGTGCACCTTCGTCCGCTCGGCCACGGCGGCGAGGGCGAGGTGCGTCGCGGGTGACGTGAGCGTCGCCTCGCACCAGCGCTCGGGCCGCGGCTCGAGCGGCACCGGGAACCGGCGGGGCTCGATCGTGCGCAGGTGCTTCTCCCAGTAGCGCAGCGACGCCTGGTGCTGCCGCCGCGCGCCGGCGCCCTGCTGGGCCGCGGCGAGCTCCAGAGGCTGGATGCCGGCGACGGGCGCGAGGTGGCGGCCGGTGGCGGGGTCGAGGTTGGCGAGGTCGGCGATGAGCGCCTCGAAGCCGTAGCCGTCGATGACCATGTGGCAGTACAGCGCGACGAACCACAGCGCGTCGCCGGTGCCGGGGCGCGCGACGACCGCCATCCGCACCGGCCAGTCGGTGTACGGGTCCCACGGCGCCGTCTCGTACCGGGCGCGGATCGTCGCGGCGAGGCGCTCCGGGTCGCCGTCGTCGTCGTACACCTCCAGGACGACGGAGCCGGAGGACGACAGCACCTGCTTCGGCGGCGCGTCGGTCCCGGGGCCGTCGGGGACGAGGCGGGTGCGCAGCGACTGGTGGCGGCTCATGATGAACCCGAGCGTGGTCGCGACGTCGCCGACGGTCGTGCCGGGGGCGAGGGCCATGGTGCCGCCGGTCCACTCGGTCGCCTCGACGACCTGCATGGACCGCCAGGCGGCGAACTGTCCCCAGGTAAGTTCCCCGATGCCGCTGCCATCCCCTTGAAAGGGCACGGTGATCCGATGTGTCACGACAGTCCCCAAAAGATGGCCGGCGGCATCGAGGTCAGAGCAATACTCAGAGAGAGCGGACGGCCTTCATGGCGGTCTCCTTTCTGATAATCGCCCGTCGATCGATAATTGCCCGCGGGCAGTGCCGGGAGCGTATCGGCAGGGCCGCTCGAAGCGGAAGGGCCGGCGGTGCCGATTGCGGCGGTTGTCCGCATTCAGCGCACCCGTTAGGGGTATTGAAAGGGTCTCTTGGGCGGGAGAGATGAATTGATTTCAGTAACCGATACGCGGTTATCGTCGTCAATTCGTACTGGTCCGGAAATTTCCTGCCGACTACGACAAAGGCGCCGCGTCGCTTACTGTCGTGACCATGAAGGCGGGCATGGCGACGATCGGTGACGTGGCACGGCAGGCGGGCGTGTCCCCGAGCACCGTCTCGTACGTCCTGAGCGGCAAGCGGACGATCTCCGAGGAGACCCGCCGCAGGGTGCTCGCCGCGATCGACGTGCTCGGCTACCACCCGCACGCCGGCGCCCGGGCGCTGGCCAGCAACCGCTCCAACGTGATCGCGCTGATCATGCCGCTCTACACGGGGCTGTACGTGCCGGTGCTGATGCAGTTCGTGATCTCGGTCGTGACGGCGGCCCGCCGCCACGACCACGACGTGCTGCTGCTCACCCAGGACGAGGGCGTGCAGGGCCTGGAGCGGGTCGCCGCCAGCTCGCTCGCCGACGCGCTCATCGTGATGGACGTCGAGCTGCACGACCGGCGGCTGCCCCGGCTCCGGACGCTCGGCCGGCCGTCGGTGCTCATCGGGTTCCCCGCCGACGCCGACGGGCTCACCTGCATCGACCTGGACTTCGCGGCGGCCGGCGCGGCATGCGTCGAGCACCTCGCCGACCTCGGTCATGCCTGTGTGGCTCTCGTCGGGTCGCCGCCGGAGGTGTACGAGCGGGAGCTCGGCTTCGCCAGCCGCACCGCCGCCGGGTTCGACGAGGCGCTGCGGCGGCGTGGCCTGCGCGGCACGACCGTCCCGTGCGAGCCGACCCCGGACGCGGTCCTGTCGACGGTGCGCGGCCTGCTGGACCGCCACCCGGACCTGACCGGGGTGGTGGTGCACAACGAGCCGACCGTGCCGCCGCTGCTGGACGCGTTCGCGGCGCTCGGCCGGCGGGTGCCGCGGGACGTGTCGGTGGTGGCGATCTGCCCCGACGAGGTCGCCGAGCGGGGCAAGCCGCGCCTCACGTCGGTGAGCATCCCGGCGGAGGAGGTGGGCCGGCGGGCGGTCGACCTGCTCATGGCGAAGCTCGACGGCCGCCAGGTCCCCGAGGCGACACTGCTCCCGCCGGCCCTGACGGTCCGCGACAGTGCCGCCCCGGCCCGCCGGCCCTGAACCACGGCCCGGCGCTGCCCGCGCGGCCCGTCCGGCCGGCGTCTCCCGCGGCCCGGCGCTGCCCTCTCGGCTCGTCCGGCCGGGGGGACCGCGCAACGGTGCCGCCGCGGCCGGAACACCCGATCCGGACCGCGGCGGCGCCGCTCCACACCCCTGGGAAGTCGCTAGGCGAGCCTGACGGTCAGCCGGTCCACCTCGGCGTCCACGGCGATCAGCACGCCGGAGGGGTCGCGAGTGAGCCGACCGGCATCGACGGCCGCCACCGTGTCGATGCCGGCCAGCTGCACCCGCCAGGGCGCCGGGCTCCCGTTGTCCCGGCGCACCTCGACGGTCGTCCCGGCCCTGCGCACCGTGAAGCTCGCTCCGGCGGTGCCGCTGAGCCGGCCCTGCGGCGAGGGGATGTCCACGGTCGTGCCCGCGCCGTCGGGCAGCTCGTGGACCCGCAGGGTGACGCCGTCGGCGTATGGGTAGTCGGGGCGGTCGTCGCACGCGCCGAGCGGCACGACCGAGCCGGGACGGGCGAGCACCGGCAGGTCGCCCATGCCGTACCGGCGCCGGATCCAGCCGGGCCCGCTCAGCACCTCGCCGCTGCGCAGGTCGGTCCACCGCCCCGCCGGCAGGTAGAAGCTGACGTCGCCGTCGGCGCTGAACACCGGCGCGACGAGGATCGAGCCGCCCAGCATGTACTGCCGGTCCAGGTGCGCGCAGGCGGGATCGTCGGGGAACTCCAGCGCGAGCGGCCGCAGCACCGGCAGGCCCTCGCGGTGCGCGGTGACGGCCGCGCCGTACAGGTAGGGCATGAGCCGCGCCTTGAGCCGCGTGTAGTCGCGCAGGACGGCGACCGCCTCGTCGCCGAAGTGCCACGGCACCCGGTAGGACTCGTTGCCGTGCAGCCGGCTGTGCGAGGACAGCAGCCCGAACGGGATCCAGCGCATGAAGACGGCCGGATCCGGCGTACCTTCGAAGCCGCCGATGTCGTGGCTCCAGAACCCGAACCCCGACATGGCCAGCGACAGCCCGCCGCGGAGGCTCTCGGCCATCGACTCGAAGGTGGCGCTGCAGTCACCGCCCCAGTGGACCGGGAACTGCTGCCCGCCGGCGGTCGCGGACCTGGCGAAGAGCACCGCCTCGCCGTCGCCGCGGCGCTCCCGCAGCAGCTCGAAGACGGCCTCGTTGTACAGGTGCGTGTAGTAGTTGTGCATCCGCAGCGGGTCGGCGCCGTCGGACCAGACGACGTCGGTGGGGATGCGCTCGCCGAAGTCGGACTTGAAACAGTCGACGCCCAGGTCGAGCACGTGCTTCAGCTTGTCCTGAAACCAGGCCCGCGCGGCCGGGTTCGTGAAGTCGACGAGGCCCATCCCGGCCTGCCACTGGTCCCACTGCCACACGTCGCCGTCGCTCTTCCTCACCAGGTACCCGGCGGCCGTCGCCTCCTCGAACAGCGCGGAGCGTTGCGCGATGTACGGGTTGATCCACACGCAGATCCGCAGCCCCTTCGCCTTGAGCCGGGCCAGCATGCCGGCCGGGTCGGGGAAGGTCACCGGGTCCCACTCGAAGTCGCACCAGTGGAACTCGCGCATCCAGAACGTGTCGAAGTGGAAGACCGACAGCGGCAGCCCGCGCTCGGCCATCCCGTCCACGATGGACGTCACGGTCGCCTCGTCGTAGGACGTGGTGAACGACGTGGACAGCCACAGGCCGAACGACCACGCCGGCGGCAGCGCGGGCCGGCCGGTGAGCGCGGTGTACTTGCGCAGCACGTCGCGCGGCGTCGGCCCGTAGATGACGAGGTACGACAGGACCTGCCCGGGGACGCTGAACTGCACCCGCGACACGGCCTCCGAGGCGACCTCGAACGACACCGGGCCCGGGTCGTCGACGAACACCCCGTAGCCGGCGCTGGTCAGGTAGAACGGGACGTTCTTGTACGCCTGCTCGCTGCTGGTGCCGCCGTCGGCGTTCCAGACGTCGACGGTCTGGCCGTTCTTGACCAGCGGACCGAAGCGCTCGCCCAGCCCGTACACCACCTCGCCGACGCCAAGGTTGAGCTGCTCGCGCAGGAAGTGGCCGTCCGCGGTGCGCAGGGCGGCGAGCGCCTTCGGGGCGCTGCTGGTGAGGACCCGCCCCTCGGCGATGAAGTCGAGCCGCCACTGCCCGCTTTGGCTGTTGCCCTGGTTGTGGGGTCCGTCCAGTGCGAAGCGGGCGCTGAGCGCGCCGGCGGTGAACGTGACGGCGTCGTCGTCGCGGGTCACCTTCGCATCGGCGGCCGGGTCGGCGTCGATCCGGAACCGCGGCCCCCGCGGCGCGCCGCCGGTGTGCCGGCTGACCCGCACCGCGATCACGTCGGGCGCCGGCGTGGTGCACTCGATGGTGAACAGCGGCGTGTTGAGCGTGTCGCCACGGCCGGTGACCCGGCGGGTCGGCGCGTACACCGACAGGCTGTTCGCGCCGACGGCCACATCCCGGACGTGCACCGGGTACAGGGGGTGCACCCCTTCACGCAGCTGCCAGTACCCGTCGCTGAACTTCATGCACGACCCAATCCCTGTCGAAGCGCTTCGACAGGTGACGGTACGAACCCCTCACCGGCGTGTCAATCGGCCCGGCCCCCGCCGTGGACGCCGCCGGGCGGGGCTGTGAAACTTCCATCGTGGCTGTACCGGATGCGCAGTTCCTCGCGATGGTGGACCGGCTCGCCGAGGTCGAGCGGGCACACGCCGCGGACTACACGTCGTTCAGCGTGCGCGGCAAGCGGTTCGGCTATTACTGGCCCCGCACGCACACGACCGGCCTGAAGCAGACGCTGTCGGAGCAGATCGCCCTTGTCGCGGAGCGCCCCGACGTGTTCGAGGTGCAGTTCACCTCCGGCGGTTTCGGCTGGGTCGTCGTGTACCTGGAGCGGATCGACGCCGACGAGCTGACCGAGCTGCTCTACGAGGCGTGGCAGCTTTCCGCCCCCGAGTCGCTCGTCCAGGATCACCCGCTGCGCTTGTAGGCTTCGGGGCATGTCCCTCACCGCGGAGTTCGAGCAGGCCCAGATCGACGTCAAGCAGCTCGACCAGCGCCCCGGCAACGACGTCCTGCTGCGGCTCTACGCCCTCTACAAGCAGGGCACCCACGGCGACGCCACCGGCAAGCGCCCCGGCGTCTTCGACATGGTCGGCCGTGCCAAGTACGACGCATGGCACGCCTTGACCGGCACGGCCCAGGAGGACGCCCAGCGCCAGTACGTCGCCCTGGTCGCCGACCTACGCTCCTAGGGCTCCGGTACCGCCGGCGTCAACGCCCTCTTCTTCGGTTACCGCCACCAGCGCATCACGTTCACGCCCTGACAGCGTCCGCCCCACCCATACGTTGATCGATGCCCCAAAATGTCCCCAATCCGGCATCGACGCTGCGCAGTCGACCCCGGA
This sequence comes from Dactylosporangium sp. NPDC006015, assembly GCF_040614215.1. Lineage (NCBI taxonomy): Bacteria > Bacillati > Actinomycetota > Actinomycetes > Micromonosporales > Micromonosporaceae > Dactylosporangium > Dactylosporangium sp. NPDC006015. The sequence goes on along the minus strand of NZ_JBEXUD010000006.1, from coordinate 199,382 downwards.
TTCAAAGATCGTTTTTGTAGGTGGCCCACGCAACGCCTATTCCACAAATGCCGCATTCCAGGGCATTGACCAACGTCTGCGTGCAAGCCCGAGTCCATGTAGCGCCAGGAGGGCCACGCGCCGTCGGCAGTGCGAACGCCCCACATCGGTCCGTGCCGTGCGTCGGTTCGTGCCGCGCGTCAGTCCGTGCCGCGCGTCAGTCCGTGCCGCGCGTCAGTCCGTGCCGCGCGTCAGTCCGTGCCGTGCCGCGGGCACGGCCCCCGAGTGTGAGTCGTCTGTGCCGCACGTGCGTTCCGGTCGCGCGTCGGACCGCGCCGTGGTCCGGCCGTGCCCCGTGACCGTCCCGCCGCATGTCCGTGCCGTGCCGCGGCCCGGCGCGCCGCGTGCTCGCCCTCACTTCGCGTCTTCCTGCTCCGCGGGCTCGCACTCGGGGTGGGCCGGCAGTGCATCACGTTCACAGCCTGCCGGTGAGCGCCTCACGCAGACGTTGGTCAATGCCCCGAAATGTTCATAATTTGGCATCGACGTTGCGCGATCTACCCCCAATTTGGAGATCGTTTTGTGGGTGGATCGCGCAACGTCGATTGCGCAAAAGCCGCATTTGCTGGCATTGACCAACGTCTGTGGCGCGAGGCGGGGGTCATGTAGTGCCGGAGCGGGGTGTGCTGCGGGCCAGCCCCGGTGCTTGCGGGCTTCGCCGCCGCCCCGGGTCGGGCGCCGGCGTCCAGGCAAGGGTCGGCGGGGCGGCCGGGGTAGTCCATGTCGGCCTGGCGCACGGATTGCCGGCCCGTGCTGTGCCCGCCTGGAATCCAGGGGTGGTCTGGGCTCGCCGCGCCGGTGGTCGGCGGGGTGGTCAAGGGGGCGCGGTGCTGGTTGTGGTCCGGGCGCGTCCGTGGGGGCGTCTACTGAGAGCGCTCTCTTGACCGCGGTCGCCTGGGTGTATAGGTTCGACCGGGGTCGATCTGTTAAGTAACCGTACGGACTCCGCCAGGTCCTCGGGAGGCCACATGCACGTGAAGCTCATCAAGGCTCGCACCCTGGTCATGCTGGGTGCGACCGTCCTGTCGTTCCTCACCGCGGTCGCGGTGCGGGACGCCGCCAGCAACCCGGCCGCCGCCGCCATCGGAGGACTCACCTGGTCCGACGAGTTCGACGGCGCGGCCGGCAGCGCACCCAACGGCAGCAAGTGGAAGTACGACGTCGGCGGGGGCGGCTGGGGCAACAACGAGCAGCAGTACTACACCACCAGCACGAGCAACGCGGCGCTCAACGGTGCCGGGCAGCTCGTGATCACCGCCCGCAAGGAGAACCCGGCCAACTACCAGTGTCACTACGGCCGGTGTGTCTACACCTCGGCCCGGCTGCTGACCGCGGACCGGTTCACCCAGGCGTACGGCCGCTTCGAGGCAAGGATGAAGCTGCCGCGCGGCCAGGGCATCTGGCCCGCGTTCTGGATGCTGGGCGCCGACATCGGCAGCAACCCGTGGCCGAACAGCGGCGAGATCGACATCATGGAGAACATCGGCAAGGAGCCGAACACGGTGCACGGCACGATCCACGGGCCGGGGTACTCCGGTGCGGAGGGCATCGGTGCCGGGTACACGATCGGGGCGCCGTTCGCGGACGCGTTCCACACGTTCTCGGTCGAGTGGGAGCCGAACGTGCTGCGCTGGTACGTCGACGGCAACCTGTACCAGACCCGGACCCCCGCGGACCTGGGTGGGGACCGGTGGGTGTTCGACCACCCGTTCTTCATGCTGCTGAACCTCGCGGTCGGCGGCTACTGGCCCGGCTACCCGGACGGCACCACCCAGTTCCCGCAGACGCTCACGGTCGACTACGTGCGGGTCTACGGGTACAGCGGCGGCGGTGGCGGCGGGAGCGCCGGACCGATCATCGGCAACGGCAGCAACCGGTGCATCGACGTGCCCAGCTCCAACGCGGCCGACGGCAACCGGCTGCAGATCTGGGACTGCAACGGCACCGGCGCGCAGCAGTGGACGATCAACGCCGACGGCTCGATCCGCGCGCTCGGCAAGTGCATGGACGTCTCCGGCGGCTCCACCGCCGACGGCGCGGCCGTGCAGCTGTGGACCTGCAACGGCAGCGGCGCGCAGAAGTTCACGCTCAACGCCGCGGGCGACCTGGTGAACATCCAGGCCAACAAGTGCGTCGACGTGCAGAACGCGGCCACCGCCAACGGCTCCAAGCTGCAGCTGTGGACCTGCGGCGGCGGCAGCAACCAGAAGTGGCACCGCTGATCAGGTAGGTCAGGTCCGGCGCCACCGGAGCACCTCGAGGGCTGCTCCCACGCTCACCACGTTTTCGGACAGGGGGCGGGGGAGCAGCTCGTCGGCGCGGGCCAGGCGGCGCAGCACGGTGTTGCGGTGGGTGTACAGCCGGTCCGCGGCCCGGGTGGTGCTGCACTGCTCCCGCACGTAGGTGAGGACCGTCTCGTGGGTGGCCGCGTCGGCGTGCAGGAGGTCGCCGAGCGTGTCGGCGAGGAACTCGTCGGCCTGCGTCGGCTCGGCGGTGAGCAGCGCGACGAGCTGCACGTCCTCGTAGCGGGCGACCTGCTGCGGCGAGGTGAGCCGGGTCAGCATCCGCTGCACCGCCGCCGCGTCCAGGTGGCTGCGGCGGAAACCGGCGACGTCCGTGCCCGGCCGGCCCAGGGCGACCCGCACGTCGGGATGGCCCGGCAACGACGGCAGCGGCGCGGTCCGGGACGGGAACCAGACCCACAGCGCGGCCGTCCCGGCCACCACGGTCAGGCGGTGCGTGGCGCCGGCCGCCCGCATCACCGTCTCCGCGGCGCCCTCCAGGTGCTCGGTCGCGCCCCACACGATCGCGGCGGTGTGCGGACCGGCCAGCCCGTACCCGAGCTGCGCCTCGGCCCGCGACCGGCTGATCGGCGCGCCCTCCAGGAGCAGCGTCACCGCCGCCCGGCGCTCCGCCGACGCGCCCCGGGTGAGCTCGGCCCGCTCCGCCTCCATCCGCCGCGACACGGCGGCGACGGTGTCGTCGATGAACGTGGAGATCGACAGCGCCGACGCGTCCAGCAGCTCCCGCAGCCGCACCGGGTCGGAGGTCAGCTCGAAGCAGATCTCCATCCACCGCCGCCACGCGACGCTCTGCGCCGTGCGGTACGCGTCCAGCCCGCGCTCGTCGAGCCCGCGGCGCACCAAGTCCCGGGCCGCGTCGAGGGCCTCGGCGCCGGTGTTCGCCGGCACCCGCCGCCCCGGATGCCGCACGTTCTGCTCCGCCCAGTGCAGCAGGTTGGCGAGGTTGGCCCGCTTCGTCGCCTCCGCCAGGACCGGGTCCGCGGCGACGGGCCGCATCCGGTCCCCGCCGAGCGCCGCCGCGTGCAGCTCCTCGATCCACTCCGCCCGCGGGTCGAGGGCGATCTCCGCGCCCCGGCGGAAGAGCTCCGCGACCTCCGGTGACAGCGGCGGCCACGGTACCGACGCAGCATTCTGCACCATGCGGCGAGTATTTCGGTGCACGTTGGACTGGCGCAAGGCCATGGTCGAGGCGCATCGTCGTGGTCATGGGCGAGGATCTCGATGTTGTGATCGTCGGGGCGGGCATCTCCGGCATCGGGGCGGGGCGCTACCTGACCACGCAACTGCCGGGCAAGACGTTCGCGATCCTGGAGGCCCGGGCCGCGTCCGGCGGCACGTGGGACCTGTTCCGCTACCCAGGCATCCGGTCCGACTCCGACCTGCACACGTTCGGCTACGAGTTCAAGCCGTGGCGGGACGAGGAGTCCATCGCCTCCGCGCCCAGGATCCTGCGGTACGTGCGGGAGACCGCCACCGAGAACGGCCTCGACGCCCACATCCGCTACCACCACAAGGTGCTCGGCGCGGCGTGGTCGAGCGACGAGGCCCGGTGGATCCTCGACGTCGAGCGCACCGACACCGGGACGCGGACGCGGATGACCGCCGGCTGGCTGTTCTGCGCCGGCGGCTACTACCGGTACGACGCCGGCCACACCCCGCACTTCGAGGGCCGCGAGCGGTTCGCGGGCCCGATCGTGCACCCGCAACAGTGGCCCGAGGACCTCGACTACGCCGGCAAGCGCGTCGTCGTCATCGGCAGCGGCGCCACCGCCGTCACGCTGGTGCCCGCCATGGCCGCCGGCGCCGCCCACGTGACGATGCTGCAGCGCACGCCGACGTACGTGATGCCGGTGCCGAAGAAGGACCCGATCGCCAACGCGCTGCGCCGGTGGCTCGGCGACGAGCGCGGCTACCGGGCGGCGCGCCGCAAGAACATCGCCCAGCAGCGCGCGGTCTGGCGCTTCTGCCAGAAGCACCCCCGCCTCGCCCGGCGGATCATCCGGCGGATCAACGTCAAGCAGCTGCCGCCCGGGTTCCCCGTCGACGAGCACTTCAACCCGCCCTACGGCCCCTGGGACCAGCGGCTGTGCGCGGTGCCCGACGGCGACCTGTTCCGGGCGATCCGTCGCGGCACGGCGAGCGTCGTCACCGACCGGATCGCCACCTTCACCGAGCGCGGCGTGCTGCTCGAGTCCGGGCGGGAGCTGGCGGCGGACATCATCGTCACCGCGACCGGCCTGCAGGTGCAGGCGCTCGGCGGGCTGCGGCTGACCGTCGACGGCGCGCCGGTGCACCTGCCGGACACGGTCGCGTACAAAGGCATGATGCTGTCCGGCGTGCCCAACCTCGCCTTCGCGATCGGCTACACCAACTCGTCGTGGACGCTGAAGGTCGGGCTGCTGTGCGAGCACTTCTGCCGGCTCCTCGCGTACATGGACGCCCACGGCCACGACGTCTGCCGCCCATCGCTGGGCGACACGCCGATGCCGACCCGGCCGTTCCTCGACTTCGCCGCCGGCTACATCCAGCGCGCCGTGGACCAGCTGCCCCGGCAGGGAGACCGCATGCCCTGGCTCACCTCCATGGACTACCACTCCGACGTGAAGCTGCTGCGCGACGGCCGCGTCGACGACCCCGCCCTGCACTTCTCCGAGGCTCCCGTGAAGGTGACCGCATGACCGAGGACCTGTTCGCCGAGCTGCCCGGCGGCACGACCATCTGCCACCGCGTCGAAGGCCCGGCCGACGGGCCGGCGCTGCTGCTGGTCGCCGGGCTCGGGCTGGACCTCACCTCGTGGCCGCGGCGGATGGTCGACGGGTTCACCGGCCGCGGGCTGCGGGTGATCACGCTCGACAACCGCGACACCGGCCGCTCCACGCGCGTCCGGGCCCGCCCGCCGGGCATGCTGCGGCAGCTGCTCGCCCGGCCCGTGCCCGGCGCGTACGACCTCGGCGACATGGCCGCCGACGTGGACGGGCTCCTCGGGCACCTCGGCGCCGGCCCGGTGCACGTGCTCGGCATGTCGATGGGCGGGATGATCGCGCAGACCCTCGCCGCCCGCCACCCCGCCCGCGTCGCCACGCTCACCTCGGTGTTCTCCACCACCGGCGACCGGCGGGTCGGGCAGCCGGCCCGCTCGACGCTGCTGCGGATGGCGAAGCGGCCGGCCCGCACCGCCGAGGAGGCCGTCGAACGGCACCTGTCGCTGCTGCGGCACATCGGCTCCACCACCGACTTCCCGCCCGACGTGGCGCTCGAACGCGCGTGGGTCACCGGCGTCTGGGACCGCGCCGAGGGGCGGCCCAACCCGGCCGGCGTCGCCCGGCAGATCGGCGCCATCCAGGCCTCCGGCGACCGCACCGCGGAGCTGCGCTCGATCACCGCCCCGACGCTCGTCATCCACGGCGACACCGACCGCATGGTGCACCCCAGCGGCGGCCGGGCGACCGCCGCCGCGATCCCCGGCGCCCGGCACGTCGAGATCGCCGGCATGCGCCACCACTTCGCCCCCGGCGTCATCGACCGCGTCGTCGACCTGACCGCCGACCACATCACCGCCACGGCAGGGGTCCGCGAATGAGCAAGGTCTCCGGCAAGGTCGCCGTCGTCACCGGCGCTGGCTCCGGCATCGGGCGGCAGCTCGCCGCCGAGCTCGCCCGGCGCGGCGCGCGGCTCGCCGTCAGCGACGTCGACGAGGCCGGGCTCGCCGCCACCGTCGAGGAGGTCAAGGCTCTCGGCGCGGAGGTGCACGCGGCGCCGCTCGACGTCGCCGACCGCGCCGCGGTGCTCGCCCACGCCGCCGCCGTCGCCGCGCACTTCGGCGTGGTGCACCAGGTGTACAACAACGCCGGCGTCGCGGGCGGCGGGCGCAGCGTCCTGGACAGCGACTGGGCCGCGTACGAGCGGACCATCACCGTCGACCTGTTCGGCGTCATCCACGGCACCAAGGCGTTCCTGCCGCACCTGATCGCCTCCGGCGACGGCCATGTCGTCAACGTCTCCAGCCTCAACGGGATCATGGCGCAGCCGGCGCTCAGCGACTACTGCGCCGCCAAGTTCGGCGTGCGCGGCTTCACCGAGGCGCTGCGCGGCGAGCTGCTCGCCGCCGGGCACCCGGTCCGCGTCAGCGTCGTGCACCCCGGCGGCGTCCGGACCAACATCGCCACCGCCGCCCTGGCGCACGCCCGCGGCCAGGGCGCCGACGTCACCGCCCGCGACGAGGCCCGCACCCGCCTCTACAACGAGAAGCTGCTGACGATGCCCGCGGACCGCGCCGCCCGCATCATCGTCGCCGGCGTCGAGGCGAACCGGCCGCGGATCCTCGTCGGCAACGACGCCAGGTCCGCCGACCTCCTCGTGCGGTGGTTGCCGCGCTGGTACCCGAGGCTGACCGCCCGCCTGGAGCGTCGCCTTTCCGCCGCCACCTGACCGCGGTTGCGCCGGGGTGGCAGAGTGCGAGCGTGCACGAGATCGTCACCTGGCTGCGGGACCTGCCCACCGGCTGGTTCGCGCTCCTGGCCCTGGCCGAGAACGCGGCGCTGGTCGGGGTCACCGCCCTGCTCGGGCACTGGGCGCTGAAGCTGCCCGGCGCGCACCGGGTCACCCCGCCGCCCGGCCCCGTCAGCCGCCTCGAGCTGGTGCTGGTCGCCGTCGCGACGGTCCTCAACGCGGCGGTCACCGTCGCCGGCTGGTGGCTGTGGCGCGCCGGGATCATCACGTTCACGCTGCCGCTCACCTGGCGGGCGCTGCCGGACCTCGTGCTGCTGCTGGTGGTCATGGACGTGTTCCTGTACGTCAGCCACGCGACCGCGCACGTGCGGTGGCTGTTTCCGCTCGCCCACCGGCTGCACCACGTCTTCGCCGACCCGCGGCCGATCACCCTGTTCGCGCTGCACCCGGTGGAGGTCGCCGGGTTCGGCGGGGCGTGGCTGGCGATCCTCGCCGTGCACCCGTTCTCGGCGTGGGCGGTCGCCGCGTACACCCTGCTCAACCTGCTCTTCGGGATCCTCGGGCACCTCGGGGTGGAGCCGCTGCCGCCGCGGGTGCGGGCCTCCGCGGTCTTCAAGTGGGTGGCCACGCCGGCCATGCACGCGGGGCACCACGCGACGCCGCGGTACAACCTCGGCTTCTACACGACGGTGTGGGACCGGCTCTTCGGCACGCTCGAACCCGGCTACGACGCCCGCCGCACGGGCGCTCCGGCCAGAACGCCTGTAGGCGACACAACGGGCATCGGCATCCCGACAGCGCCGTCCGCCGGATGATCCAGAATAGGTGCTCCACCCCCCTGAGACGGAAGAAGCGAACAGCCATGCGAGCCACCCGATCGATCGTCGCCGCCACGACCATGCTGCTCCTCGGCGTGGGGCTCGCCGCCTGCTCGTCGCAGTCCGACGACCTGGAGAAGCAGCTGACCAAGGCCGGCTACACGAACGTGTCGGCCGAGGCCGACTACGACACCGTGTACGACAAGAAAAAGAAGAAGAACGTCAAGAAGCTCGACGACTACGAGGCCGACGCGAAGGCCGGCAGCTGCAGCGTCGAGATCGAGCAGGACTCCGGCGACCACGACTACGTCATCGAGACAGTGAACGGCAAGGACGTCAACTTCAGCAACCTCACCGCCAGCGCCCTCATCGCCGAGCTCGCCAAGCAGAACGTCCGGTGCTGACCCGGGCGTTCCGCCCACCGGCGTATGGTCCGCCGCCGCCACACCGTGAGCGGCCGCGGCGGCTCGTCACGTGAGCCGCCGCGGCCGTTGCGCCGGTTCGGTTACTTGCTGCAGTACAGGGAGACCCCTGCGTACTGGGTGCCGCTGGAGTTCCAATTGGTGAACGTGGTCCAGATGCGGCGCGTCTCGGGTCCGTAGGACAGCACTGTCACGCCGGCGTCGCTGTTGTTGGAGGCGCCGCGCTGGAACGGGTAGGCGTCGGGGCGCACCCGCAGCGAGGAGGCCACGTTGTCGCCCGGGGGCGTCGTGCGCATGTCGGCGAGGTGTTCGTGCCGGCCAAGGCGCCTGTCGTGGTCAGCGTCGCTGCCACGTGCACGTCCTTGTGGGTGTCCACGCCGAGGATCACCTCCGCAGCGCGGGGATCGTGACTGAGGGCGATGTCCTCGGGCTACTGGTCCGGGCGCTGGGAGCGCTCGCCGAGGACATCCTTGTAGAGGGCCTCGCGGAGGGCGAGCTCACGCGGGTCGTCCCAGAGGTGGAAGCCGGCGCGGTTCATGGCGTACGCGAAGCCCACGCCCGTCTCCGGGTCGGCGAAGCCGAACGACCCGCCGGCGCCCGGGGTGCCGAACGCCCGGTCGCCGGCGGCGCCGAACCGCAGGCGCGGGAACGGTTTCAGGTAGCCGAGCGAGAACGCGGTGTCCACGCGCAGCACCACGTCGCGCACGCCACCGGCCGGCGGCGCGGCCGGGCGGGTCAGGGCGTCCAATGTCGACGGCGTCAACCCGAGGGTGGTGCCGCCGGTGGCCGCGTCGCCGTAGGCGCGGGCGACCGCGCGGACCTCGCCGGTGCCGTTGGCCGCGGGCAGCTCGAGGCGGCGCACCTCGGGCAGGTTGTAGTTGCCGATCTCCGACAGGACCTTCGGGTTGGCGAACGACCGGGCGGTCACGCTGCGCGGGTTGAGGAACCCGAACACGAACCCGCGCGGCATCGTGCCCAGGTGCAGCAGGAGTTCGGCCGGGCGGTACCCGTGCAGGAACGCGATCCGGTCCGGGTCGACGGAGTCCGGCACGCCGACGTGGAATTCGACGCCGAGCGGCGCGGCGATCTCCTCGGCGAAGAACCGGCCGAGCTCGGCCGGAACGTCCACCGTGAACACCATCGCGGGCCTCCTGTGGGCTGACAGTACACCTGTTTCAGCACAATGGGTGCAGGAAGTTTGCGCCTAGGCTGACGGGGGTGGAGCACTTCCCGGGGCTGACGCCGTTCGACACGCTGCGCACCCACGCCGCGGCGGGCGGGCACATCACCACGACCTGGTTCGCGACGGCATCCCCTCCGGCCGAGGTGTCGCTCTGGTACGAACAGCGCCTCCTCGACCACACGGTCCAGGCCCCCGGCGACTGGACCCGGGTCGAGGTCCGTGACGGGCTGCGCCGGCTCCACGGGGTCACCGTGCACCCTCCGGAGGCGCTCCCGGCCGGCCCGCGCCCGACCGCCCCGGTCCCACCGGCCACGCGGACGGTGGTGCGGGTCGACGAGGGCGCGCTCCCCACGATGACGGCACCGGTCCAGCCGGTCGCGCGCCTCTCGCTGCTGCAACGGATCAAGGTCAGGCTCACCACGCTGCGTTGACCGGCCGCTCGTACTTTCGGTCAGACCTGCCAAGTGGCCGATCCACCCTGCGGGTGTATGCCGCTTGCGTCCGAATGGTGCGTGTTGCCGCACTGGGAGTTTGCTGGGAGATTCCCCAGGTCCGTCGTCGATCACAGAAGAGGACCGCATGAAGCTCCGGGGAATCGCCAGGCTCGCCGCCACGGCTGCCGCCGCCACCGCACTGCTCGTCGGCGGGCTCGCCGCCCCCTCGTCCGCCGCGGCCGGCGACGACCTCGGCGACATCGACTTCCCCGGCGCGGCGCTCGTGTTCGAGGAGCCCGTCTACGCCGCCACCGCGCCGACCAAGGGCTGCGCCGGCATCGACACCGGCAAGGCCGTCGCCGACAAGGACGGCTGGCTGTTCGACAAGCCCGAGGGCCGGTGGACGGACCTGCAGTACATCTTCCTGTTCATCAAGAACGGCGGCCAGACCTTCGACGACATCGTCCCGATCGTGCTCGACGCCGACGGCGTCTACACGTTCGTCGAGAGCGACCCGACCGCGCTGGCCAAGAAGCTGACGACCAAGGCCCTCAACGGCAAGACCGCGAAGGTCGACCTGCCGACCGCACCGGCCCCGGCCGGCGTCTCCGGCTCGCTGGTCGACGGCGGCGGCTGGCTGAAGACCCCCGCCGGCTGGGCCCTCGCCGTCGGCATCGCGCTCACCGACCCGCTGCAGCAGGGCACGTTCAACCTGGTCCGGGCCTGCGCCGCCGCCGCGGAGCCCACCAGCCCGGCCTCCCCGAGCCCGGTCGTCCCGAGCTCCCCCGCCCCCGGCGCCGGCCCGCAGCTGCCGGTCACCGGCACGAACGTCTGGGTCCTCACCGGCGCGGGTGCCGCGCTCGTCGCCGCCGGCGCGTTCCTCTTCGTCGCGTACCGCCGCCGCCAGCGGGTCAAGTTCGTCGCGTAACGCCAGTCAGTCCAGGGCCGTCGTGCGGGGTCGACCCCGCGCGGCGGCCCTGTCCGTCGCGGCGCACACGGCGGTCAGCGCGGTGAGGAACAGCGCCGCGGCGAGCAGGATGCGCACCTCGGGGTAGGTCGGCGGGGGCAGCAGCGCGGCGCTCGCCGCGACGAGGCCGGCCAGGACCGCCACCGACATCCGCGCCAGCCACCGCCCGGCGCCGGCCCGGTCCACCACGTCGCGCACCGTCACCACGAGGGCCGCGCCGGCGACGGCGGACGCGCCGGCGATGGTGAGCCACGGGGTGCCGAGGTCCATGGCGTACCGGATGGGCAGCGCCGGCACGAAGAACAGCGCCGCGAACCAGGCCAGCCCCGCCGAGACGGTCCGGATCCCGGGGCCCGGCTCGCGGGGCGTCCCGGCCCGGCGGGTCAGCCCGCGGGCGAGCGCGAGGACGCCACCCGCCGCGGCCGCGACCGGCAGCAGGCGCGGCAGGTGGCCGAGGTTGTAGAGCAGCGCGGTGTCGTACACCACCAGCACCAGCACACCGAGCGCGGCGGCGGACCCGACCGCGAGGAGCACCTCCACCCCCGACGCCGGCGCCCTGCCGGTGAGCCGCGGCGGCCGGCGGGTGAGCAGCGCCGCCGTCACGACGCAGGAGGCGGCCCGCAGCACGAGGTCGTCCGTCGTGTACGGGTTGCGCAGCCCCCACTCGACGAGCCCGAACACCACGGAGTACGCGACGCAGGCGGCCCACAGCACCGCGGGCGCGGTCAACGCCCTGGCCCGGACGGGGTCCAGCCACCGGCACACGCACAGGTAGGCGAGGATCACGAACGGCAGCTCGAGGAACGCCTGCACGCGCAGCACGCTGAACTCGAGGACCTCCGGCGCGGGGAACGCGTCCGCGACGGCCCGCACCGCCGCACCGCCGGCGAGGTCGAACCAGCCGGGCGGCAGGTGGCGGGCGATGAAGGCCGGGTCGCCGCGGTGGACGCGCAGCACGTACACCGTGAACAGCGCCTGGTTGAGATAGATGGCCGCCACCGTAAGCGCCAGCCAGAAGCCCGGGCCGCGGCCGCCGCCGCGGCGGGGCCCCGGCTTCCGACCGGCGCGCAGGACCAGGGGCACGCCGGCGAGGACGGACGCGGCGACGAGCAGGTCGACCCCGGCGCCGACGCTGATCATGTCCGTACGGTAGCCGAACGGAGGTTCACCGGCGAACACCGGTGATTTCGCCGATACGGACGGGGCCGGGAGCTGCACACACTGACACCCATCGAAGTTACGAAGGTGTTTCGAGAGGAGTGCAGCGTTGCGAACCATCCTGCTCAGGCTGGCCGTCGTCCTCACGCTCATGGGTGGTGGGGTCGCGGCGGTCGCCAGTCCGGCGGTCGCTGACGAGATCGGCCAGGCACCCACCGCCGCCAACATCACCGGCAACGGCAGCTTCGCGACCACGTCCGAGAGCATCTCCAGCCTGGTCTCCGGGTTCGGCGGCGGCCGGGTGTACTACCCGACGGCCTCCGGCAAGTACCCGGTGATCGCCGTGTCGCCCGGGTTCACCGCCACCTGGTCGAGCCTCGCGTGGATCGGCCCGCGGCTGTCGTCGTGGGGCTTCGTGGTCGTCGGCATCGAGACGAACAGCATCTACGACCAGCCCGGCAGCCGCGGCAACCAGCTCCTCGCCGCGCTGAACTGGGCCGTCAACTCCTCGTCCTCCGCCGTGCGGGCCCGCGCCGACGGCAGCCGTCGTGGCGTCGCCGGCCACTCGATGGGTGGCGGCGGCACGCTGGAGGCGCTCGCCGCCGACACCAGCGGGCTGGTCAAGGCCGGGGTGCCGCTCGCGCCCTGGAACAGCGACAAGACGTGGAACAACGTCAGCGAGCCGGTCCTGATCGTGGGCGGCCAGTCCGACACCATCGCGCCGGTCTCCAGCCACTCGCTGCCGTTCTACTCGACCCTGGCCGGGCCGAAGACGTACGTCGAGCTGACGGGGGCGAGCCACTTCTTCCCGCAGTCGACGAACGCGACGACGTCCCGCGCGCTGGTCTCCTGGTTCAAGCGCTGGCTCAACCAGGACTCCCGGTTCACGCCGTACACCTGCGGCTTCTCCGGGCTGGCGGTGTCGGACTTCCGCAGCAACGCCTGCTGACCCACCCGTCACGACGTCCCCGGTGTCCGTTCGGGCACCGGGGACACCCGTGTCAGCCCCCGGCCATCGCGCCGACTCAGCCGCCGGCCATCGCGCCGATGATGAGCAGCGGTTCGCTGCCGCTGGCGACCCGCTCCGGCAGCGGCGCGTCCGGGGACTCGTTGGAGAGGTCCTCCTCGCAGCCGTACAGGCGGACGAACGCGCGACGCCGGCCGCTGGCCCGGTCCCGGATGGTGCCGCGCAGCACCGGGAAACGCTCCTCCAGGGCGTCCAGGACGAGGCGCTGGGTGACCGGCCCGTCGAGGTCGAAGCGCACCTCGCCGTCGACCTTCGCCAGCTGCCGCAGGTGCGCGGGGAGCACGACGCGGATCATGGCAGCGTCTGCACCTCCACCGACAGCACCGCCGGAAGGTCCCGCACGATCGCCGACCAGCTGTCACCGCCGTCCGGCGACACGTACACCTGCCCGCCGGTCGTGCCGAAGTAGATGCCGCCGTCGTCGAGGGTGTCCACGGCCATCGCGTCGCGGAGCACGTTGACGTAGCAGTGCTCCTGCGGCAGGCCCTTACCGAGCGGCTGCCACTCGTCGCCGCCGGTGCGGCTGCGGTACACCCGGAGCCTGCCGTCGGGCACGTAGTGCTCCGAGTCGCTGGTGATCGGCACGACGTAGACCGTCTCGGGCTCGTGCGCGTGCACCGCGATCGGGAAGCCGAAGTCCGTCGGCAGGTCGCCGCTGATCTCGCGCCACTGCCCGCCGGCGTCGTCGGTGCGCAGCACGTCCCAGTGCTTCTGCATGAACAGCACGTCGGGGCGGGACGGGTGCATCGCCAGCCGGTGGACGCAGTGCCCCACCTCGGCGTCCGGGTCGGGGATCTGCCCCGACACGAGACCGCGGTTGATCGGCTGCCACGTCGCGCCGGCGTCGTCGGAGCGGAACGCCCCGGCCGCCGAGATCGCCACGAAGATGCGGTCCCGGTTGACCGGGTCGAGGATGATCGTGTGCAGGCACATGCCGCCGGCGCCGGGCTGCCAGCGCGGGCCGGACTCGTGCGTGCGCAGGCCCGTCAGCTCCTGCCACTGGTGCCCGCCGTCGGTCGAGCGGAAGAGGGCGGCGTCCTCGGCGCCGGCGTAGACCGTGTCGGGGTCGTCCCGGGACGGCTCCAGGTGCCAGATCCGCTTGAACTCCCACGGGCGCGGGGTGCCGTCGTACCAGAGGTGGTCGCCGACCTTGCCCTCGTAGGTGAAGTCGTTGCCGACCGGCTCCCAGGTGGCGCCGCCGTCGTCGGAGCGCTGGATCAGCTGGCCGAACCAGCCGCCTGACTGCGACGCCCACAGCCGGTCGGGGTCCGCGGGTGAACCGTTGACGTGGTAGACCTCCCAGCCGCCGAAGTGCGGCCCGTCGATCCTCCAGTCGCGTCGCGCGCCGTCCGCGGTCAGGACGAACGCACCTTTGCGTGTTCCCACCAGCACTCTGACACCGGTCATGGTTCGCATCCTGCCACCAACGACGGCTCCCGCAAGCGGGGTTCACCCACTTGCGGGAGCCGTATCGCGAGGGTCAGCAGACCGGGGTGCCGTTGCACATCCGGCTGGCCGCCTTCCGGGCCAGCGCCGTGCCCTGGTCGGCGAGGGACGGGCCGCCGAAGGTGAACTGGGTGACCAGGTCGCCCTGCCGGACGACGATGAGATCGCCGACCCAGCCGTCGCCGAAGTTGTACTCGATCCGCAGCGAGTCCTGCCCGGCGAAGCGTTGCGCCTTGATCCTGATCCCCTTGCCGTTGCCGGGCTGGCACGCCGCGATCTTCGCCCGCAGGTCGTCGAAGTACTGGGCGGCGGTGCCGGGCTTGTGCCGGGCCACGTACTGGCCGACGCTCTCCGCGCTCTGCCCGGTGCCCTTGTGCACACTGCGGTCGCGCCGTTCGATCTGCCCCGGCACCCGGCTGCCGCTGCAGCCGATCGCCGAGAACACGAACTCGGTCGTCCAGTCGCCGGAGCCCAGGTCGGTCTCGGGCGCCACCTTGAAACCGGTGCCGAGGTCGGACGGCTGCAGGAACAGGCTGTCGATCAGCGCCGTCGGCTCGACGGCAGGCTGCGACGACGCGCTCGTCGAGGAGGCGCCGGTGGTAGGGGCGGCCGGGGTTGTCGGCGCCGGCTGCGACGGCGTCGCCGACGGTGCGGCGGTGGGCGAGATGCCGGGCTGGACGTGCTTCTCCGGGCCCCGGCCGGCGAGCGCCACGCCGCCGACGACCATCACCACCGCGACCGTCGCGGCCGCGAGGGCCGCGGCCCGGGTCCGGCGGGTCCGGGTGCGGGCCCGGTCCCGCACGGTGCCGGTCGGCGCCCACGGGACGGCTTCGGTGTCGTCGAACAGTGTCTGGAACAGCGGGTCAGGCATTGGTGTAGTCCCCCGTCAGATCCGTGCCGAGCAGCCCGGCGAGCGTTTTCCGACCGCGGACGAGCCGCGTCTTGATCGTGTTGGCGGGCACGCCCGTGTGGGCGGCCACGTCCGCGACCGTCAGGTCCAGCAGGTGGTGCATGACGATCGCCTCGCGGTCCGACGTCGGCAGCTGCCGCAGCGCGCGGACGAGCGCGACGGTGTTCTCGCTCGGCGGCTCCGCCTCCGATCCGGCGCCGTGGCGGCGGTGGGCCGTCAGCGCGTTGCGGGCCTTGCGCCAGCGGCTGACGCACAGCCGGTACCCGACGGTGCGGACCCACGCCTCAGGATCGTCGTAGCCGCGGATCGTCGACCAGCGTTGCCACGCCCGGACGTACGCCTCCTGGGCGGCGTCCTGGGCCTCGTTCCGGTCGCCGGACATGGCGTACAGAAATGTCATGACCCGTTGCCGGGTCCCCCGATAGAACTCTTCGAAGCCGTCTTCCTCGGCCAACCCCGTGCTCCCCTCCGGCATCCACTTGAAGGCAACACCCGCCGGAGGCCGGCGCGGTTGACCCCCGTGCCGTCAATTCTTGGACAAACGCAAGCCCGGGCACGCACGTCGATGTGCGTACCCGGGCTGTCAGCCCATCCTGGCGCCCGCGGCACGGCCGGACATCGGCGAAATCACCGGCCTACGAGACGACCTTGGCGAGCTCGGTGCGGGAGCGGACGCCGAGCCGGGTGAAGATGTTGCGCAGGTGGTGGTCGACGGTGCGCGGGCTCAGGAACAGCACCTCGGCGACCTCGCGGTTGGTGGCGCCGCCCGCGACCAGCTCCGCGATGCGGGCCTGCTGCGCGGTGAGCGCCGCCCTGGTGTCCTCCGGCGCCGCCGCGGCCACGTGGTCGCCGGCGGCCCGCAGCTCGGCGGCGGTGCGCTGGGCCCACGGCACCGCGCCGAACTGCTCGAACGTCGCCAGGGCGCGGCGCAGGTGCTCGCGGGCCGCGGCCGGGTGGCGGCGCCGGCGCAGCTCCTCGCCGTAGAGCAGCTCGGTGCGGGCCCGGGCGAACGGCGAGTCCCCCGCCAGGTGCAGCCGGATCGCCTCGCGGAAGCGGTCGTCGGCCTCGTCGTCGGTGTCGGCGAGCAGGGCGTGGCAGCGGGCCGAGAGGGCGAGCCAGGTGGGGTTCGCGGTGCTGGAGGCCCAGACGTCGTACGCGCGCAGGATCTCCCGCGCGGGGGCCCGGTCGCCGCAGCGGGCGACCGCCTCGATCAGTGTCGGCGTCGCGGGGATCTGCACGCCGAGGTGCCCGCGGCCGCCCGCGGTGCGCATGACGCCCCAGAGCCGGCCGGCGGCGTCGGCGTACCGGCCCTCCGCGACGTCGAGCAGCGCCGCGGCCCACACGCACATCGCCCGGGCCTGGCTGTCGACGTCGACGCCCGCCCTGGCCCGGCACCTGCGCGCCCACGCCTGGCTGGCCGGCCCGTCGCCGAGCATGCCGAGCACGACGGCGAGCATGCCGCGGCAGTTGTCGGCGACCGTGTCCTGCCCGGTGGCGGCGGCGAGCCGCTGCCCCTCGGTCGCGGTCGCCACGGCGAGGTCCAGGTCGCCGAGCGCGAACGCGGCCGTCGCGGCGAGGTCGAGCGCGTGCGGCACGGTGACCCGGTCGCCGGCCCCGCCTGCGAGCCGGGCGGCGCGGACCGCGAGCCGGTACGCCTGCTGGTCCTCGCCGATCAGGATCCCGGCGCCGGCCGCGCGGACCAGCGTCGGCGGGTCGTCGACCGCGGCGGCCAGGTGCAGGACCCGCCGCATCGGCTCACCGGCCCGCGCCGGCTCACCGGCGAAGATCGCGGCGAGCCCGGCGAGATGTTCGAAGAGCAGCACGGCGCCGGCCGGGTCGCCGGGCCTCCTCAGCCGCAGCGCCCGCTCGGCGAGCGCGCCGAACTGGTCGTGCCGCCCGGTGGCGAGCAGCGCCTCCCCGGCCAGCATGAGCGCCCCGAGGCTGCGCTGCCGGTCGCGCGCGATGAGCCGCCCCGCCGCGGCGATGAGGGTGTGCTGCTCCCCGCCGCTCGCCCCGGTGCGCAGGTCGATCTCGCCGAGCAGCAGCTCCCGCTCCGCGTGCAGGTGCTCTGGCACCCCCGGCCCGAACACCGACCGCAGCAGCATCCTCGCCTGGTGCGGCTCCCCGCCCCGCCACGCGAGCCTGGCCGCCGCCAGGGTCCGCTCGGCCGCCAGCACCGCCCCGCTGGTGAGCACCGCCGCATGCCGCAGCGCCGTGGCCGCGAGCGCCGGCGGGACTCCTTCAGCGGCGGCGGCGAGTGTACCGGCCAGCCCATCGTCAAACCCGTCGGCGACAGCGGCCCGGTGCAACGCGGCAGTCAGAACGCCGAGCGCCGCAGCGGCCGTGGAATCGGCCGGCGCCGCAACAGACGCGGAAGCGGACGGCATCACGGCGGATGGCGGCGGGGCCGAACCAGCGGCCGTTGGCGGCGCAGCTGACGTGGAAGCGAGTGGCGGCGCGGTGGATGTGCGGACCGGCGTCACGGCAGCCGCGGTGGCGGGCGGGGCCGCTTCGGACGTGGAAGCGGTGGGCGTGGCGACGGGTGGCGGCGCTGGCGGAGTGGCGACCGGTGACGGCGCGGTGAGTGTTGGAGCGGGTGGCGGCCCGCTGAAGGTCAGGGCGGGTGGCGGCCCGCTGCAGGTTGGGGCGGGTGGCGGCCCGCTGGAGATCGGGGCGGGTGGCGGCCCGCTGCAGGTTGGGGCGGGTGGCGGGGCGAGGGTCAGGGCGGCGAGGCGGTGGTGGGCGGTGTGGCGGTCGGTGAGGGTGGCCTCGGCGTAGAGGACTTGGGCGAACAGCGGCGGCGCGAAGCGGATGAGGTCGGCGTCGATGTGGATGAGCTCGGCGTCTTCGGCGGGGGTGAGGTCGGCGGGGTGGTGGCCGGCGGCGAGCAGCGGGGCGACGGGGCAGGTGGGTGCGCCGGCGGTGGGGTCCTGGGGGCCGGTGAGGGCTGCGGTGGCGGCCAGCAGCAGGGCCCGGCGGGTCGGCGCGGGCAGGGTGCGGAGCACGGCGCGGTACTCGCGGCGCAGCGGGCTGTCCCGGGGCAGCGTGGCGGGCGGGGCGGCCTGCCCGCGGCGCTGCTCGGCGGTGAGGGCGGCGGCCAGCTCGGCGAGGGCGCGGGGGTTGCCGGACGCCATCCCGGCCAGGACGCCCGCCACGTCGCCGGCGAGGTCGGGCAGGGCGGCGGTGAGCAGGTCGCGGCTGTCGCGCAGGTCCAGGGGCGCCGGCCGCCGGACCGGCAGGCCGGCGAGGGACGCCTCGGCGCCCGGGCACGCGGGGGTGTCGCGCAGCGCGAACAGGAACGCGATCCGGTCCCCGCCCGCCCGCCGGGCCGTCACCGCCAGGGCGTCCAGCGACGGCTTGTCCAGCCACTGAGCGTCGTCGATCCGGCACAGCACGGGTCCGCGCGCCTTCGCCGCCAGGGCCCGCAGCGCGGCCAGGGTCGCCATCCCCGCGGCAAGCTGGTCCGGCACCGCGCCGCCCTGCCGGCCCGCATCCCCGCGCCCCGAACCCGGCGCCGAGCCCAGCCTCGAAGCCGAAGCCAGCGCCAAACCCGAAGCGGAAGCCGGTCGGCAGCCATCGCGCGACGCCGGATGCGGCGGGCGCCCGTCGAGCGGTGGGCGGTGGGACGGCGGGCAGCCGGCGAGCAGGCGGTGCAGGCCGGCGTACGGCAGCGCCGCCTCCGCCGGGCAGCCGGTCACCGCCAGCGCGACGGCGGCATCGTCAGGGGCGTCCGCGAGCAGGGCGGTCCTGCCGATGCCGGCCGGGCCGGCGACGACGAGGGCGCCGCCGTGCCCAGCGGCCGCGGCGGTCAGCAGGGCGGCGACGGCGGCACGGTCGGCGTCCCGGCCTCGCAACGAAACTTTCTGCACGGTCGATGCACTAACCATGTCAGCCAGTGTTACGCCTCGGTAACACCAATGGAAGAGGCAACGACGGCCTTGCGCAGTTCCCGTTTCAGGACCTTGTGGCTCGGGCCGAGCGGCAGCGACTCCACGAACCTGACCTGGCGCGGGTACTTGTGCCGGCCGAGACGCTCCTTCGACCAGGCGATGAGCTCGTCCCCCGACGGCACGGGAGACCCCGGCACGACCACCGCGCAGATCTCCTCACCGTGCACCGGGTCGGGCACGCCGATCACCGCCACCTGCGCGACCCCGGGATGGCGGGCCAGGACCTCCTCGACCTCCCGCGGGTACACGTTGAACCCGCCCCGGATCACGAGGTCCTTCTTCCGGTCGACGATCGTGACGAACCCGTCCTCGTCGACCGTGCCCAGGTCGCCGGTGCGGAACCAGCCGTCCACGACCGCCAGGGCGGTGTCCCCGGGCCGGTCGAGGTAGCCGGAGAAGACGTTGTGCCCGCGCACGACGAGCTCGCCGAGCGCGCCGGGCGGCAGCAGCTCGATCCGCTCGTCGACGGCGGCGTCGGCGACCTGGACCTCCACGCCCCAGACCGCGTGGCCGACGGTGCCGGCCCGCGTGCCGAAGTGCGGCTGGTTGGTGGTGGCGGTCGGTGAGGTCTCCGACAGCCCGTACCCCTCGAAGATCGACGTCGCGAAGGCCTCGTTGAACCGCTCCAGCACCGCGACCGGCAGCGACGCACCGCCGGAGACGCACAGCCGCAGCCGTGGCAGGTCGGTGCGTCCCGCGGCGGCGTCGAGCAGCGCCAGGTACATGGTCGGCACGCCGTGGAACACGTCCACACCCTCGGCCACCATGAGGTCGAGGGCCGCCGGGCCCGTGAAGCGGGCCAGCATGACGAGGGTGGCGCCGAGGCGGAAGGTGCCGTTCATGCCGACGGTCTGCCCGAACGTGTGGAACAGCGGCAGGCACCCGAGCACCACGTCGGAGGGGCGGGCGTCGTTGGCGTCGAAGACGTTGACGGTCGCGTTCATGACGAGGTTCAGGTGGGACAGCACGGCGCCCTTCGGCTGTCCCGTGGTGCCGCTGGTGTACAGCACGACCGCCGGGTCCGACGGGTCCCGCGACGCGTAGGAGCGCAGCGGCTCGGCGTCCAGGAGCGACGAGGGCGCCACGACCGGGATGTCGAAGTCGCCGGCGGCGACGGCCGGGTGCGCGACGAGCAGCCGCGCGCCGCTGTCCCGCAGCGTGTACGCCACCTCCGCCGGCGTCAGCAGCAGGTGCACCGGCACGACGACGGCACCGAGGGCGAGGATGCCGTAGTACGCCCGCGGGAAGTCCACCGTGTTCGGGCACTGCAGCGCGACCCGGTCGCCGGGCCGCACCCCGAGGTCACGCAGGGCACCCGCGACGGTCAGCGCCTCGCGCCACAGGTCGGCGTACGTGACCCGGAGGTCCCCGTCCACGACGGCCGTGCGCCGCGGGTACCGGCGAGACGACTCGGCAAGGATCGCCGCGACCGACAGCGTCGCGGTCATTCCGCCGCCTCCGGCGTCGGCCTGACCCAACACTGCATCCATGATGAGCGGCCCGAGCCGCTTCGCTGGCCGCTCATGCGAGATGCCCGCCGATCTGGGTGTAGCCGCGCAGCAGGTCCCGCGCGATGATCATGCGCTGCATCTCGTCGGTGCCCTCGAAGATGCGCAGGAGCCGCACGGAGCGGTACCAGCGCTCGATCGGCAGCTCGCGGGTGTACCCCATGCCGCCGTGGATCTGCATGACCCGGTCGACGACGTTGTTGACCATGTTCGCGCCGTACAGCTTGGCCATCGACGACGTGTGGCGCGGGTCGATCCCCTGGTCGACGGTCCACGCGGCGCGGAGCACGAGCCAGCGGGCCGCCTCCAGCTCGACCTCCGAGTCCGCGATCATCCACTGGATCGCCTGGTTCTGCCCGATCGGCCGGCCGAAGGTGTGGCGGGTGTTGGCGTGCTCGATCGCCATGCGCAGCGCGCGTTCGGCGATGCCGAGGGCGTGCGAGGGGATGATGTAGCGGCCCTTGCCGATCCAGCGCATCGCGAGGTCGAAGCCCTGCCCGATCTCGCCGAGCACGTTGCGGCCGGGCACGCGGACGTCGTCGAAGACCAGCGACGCCGGCCCGCCCTCGCCCATCGTCTGGATGAACCCGGAGCGCCAGCCCATCGCCCGGTCGACGAGGAACGCGGTCGCGCCGCCCTTGCGGACGTCCTTGTCGCGATCGGTGACGGCGATGACGATCGTGAAGTCGGCGTCGTTGCCGTTGGTGATGAACGTCTTCTCGCCGTTGAGCACCCAGTCGTCGCCGTCGCGGCGGGCGGTGAACCTGATGTTCGCCGCGTCGGAGCCCGCGCCGGGCTCGGTGATCGCGAAGCAGGAGATCCGCTCGCCCTCGATGGTCGGCACGAGGTACTCGCGGCGCTGCTCGTCGTTGGCGAAGTACAGGATGTTGTCGGCCTCGCCGCCGAAGCGGAACGGCACGAACGACCGGCCGACCTCGGTCCAGACGAGC
The DNA here is from genome assembly GCF_040614215.1 of Dactylosporangium sp. NPDC006015. NCBI lineage: Bacteria > Bacillati > Actinomycetota > Actinomycetes > Micromonosporales > Micromonosporaceae > Dactylosporangium > Dactylosporangium sp. NPDC006015. Next base: position 177,818 of record NZ_JBEXUD010000006.1, on the reverse strand, counting down.
GACTGCAGCACCGCCGGCAGGTCCATCCCGCCGTACTCCTGCGGCGTCGACAGCCCCCAGAACCCGAACTGCTTCGCCTTGAGCTGCAGCTCGCGCAGCTCGCTGCGGTCCAGGCCGGTCCGGTGCTCGCGCTCGCGGCGCAGCACCTCCTGCTCGAGGGGCTCGACCTCCTTGTGGATGAAGGTCCGGGCGGTGTCCCGGACCGCCTTCTCCTCGTCGCTGAGCGAGAAATCCATCGCTTTCCTCTCCTATTTGCACTTCGAGTGCACTAATCTTCGCCGACATGGAGCGGTTCACTTCGTTTGACGGCACCGGCATCGCCTACCAGGTGTGGGGCGAGCCTTCCGAGGCGCCACCCGTGGTGCTGCACCACGGTTTCGTGGTCGACGCCACCACCAATTTCGCCGTCCCCGGCGTCGTCGGCGCGCTGGTCGCGGCCGGCCGGCGGGTCGTCGCACCCGACGCACGCGGGCACGGCGCCTCCGACAAGCCGCACGACCCGGCCCGGTACGGCGAGCCCGCCATGGCCCGCGACCTCGGCTGCCTGCTCGACACCCTCGGCCTCGGCACGGTGGACCTGGTCGGGTACTCGATGGGCGCGGTCGTGTCGGCCATCTTCGCCGCCGGGAACGGCCCGCGGGTGCGGCGGCTGGTGCTGTCCGGGGTCGGCGCGGGGGTCGTCGAGCTCGGTGGCCTCGACACCCGGGTCATGCCGCCGGCCGAGGTCGCCGCGGTGCTGCTCACGTCGTCGCCGGCGGCGGTCGAGGCGTCCCCGGCCGCCGCGTTCCGCATGCTCGCCGACGCGGTCGGCGCGGACCGGGCCGCCCTCGCCGCGCAGGTCCACGCCGCGCACCGCACGCCGATCGCGCTCGACCGGATCACCGCGCCGACGCTCGTCCTGGTCGGGCAGGACGACGTCCTCGCCGCCCGCCCCGAGGTGCTCGCCGCCGCGATCCCGGACGCGCGCTGGAAGGCGGTGAGCGGCGACCACATGACCGCGCTGCGGTCCCCCGCGTACGCGCCGGCCCTCGTCGACTTCCTCAAGAGCTGACCCACCGGCGCAGCTCGCGGCGGGCGAGCGAGCGCCGGTGCACCTCGTCGGGCCCGTCGGCGATGCGGATCGTGCGGGCCTTCGCCCACAGCCCGGCCAGCGGCGTGTCCTGGCTGACGCCGGCCGCGCCGTGCGCCTGGACCGCCTTGTCCACGATCCATTCCACAGTGGACGGCACCGCGATCTTGATGGCCTGGATCTCGGTGTGGGCGCCCTGGTTGCCGACGCGGTCCATCAGCCACGCGGTCTTGAGCACCAGCAGCCGGGCCTGCTCGATGCGGACCCGCGACTCCGCGATCCAGTCCCGCACGACGCCCTGCTCCGCGAGGGGCCGGCCGAACGCGACCCGGGCCGTGACCCGCCGGCACATGAGCTCCAGGGCGCGTTCGGCCATGCCGATGAGCCGCATGCAGTGGTGGATGCGGCCCGGGCCGAGGCGCGCCTGGGCGATCGCGAAGCCGTCGCCCTCGCCGCCGATCAGATGGCCGGCCGGGACCCGTACACCGGCGAAATCGATCTCGGCGTGACCGCCGTGGTCGCCGTCGTCGTAGCCGAAGGTGCGCAGGCCGCGGCGGATGACGACGCCGGGGGTGTCGCGCGGCACCAGGATCATGCTCTGCTGCCGGTGCCGGTCGGCCGCCGGATCCGACTTGCCCATCACGATCAGCAGCTCGCAGTGCGGGCTCATCGCGCCGGTGGCGAACCACTTCCGGCCGTTGATGACGTACGAGTCGCCGTCGCGCTCGATGCGGGTGGCGATGTTCGTGGCGTCCGAGGAGGCGACGTCGGGCTCCGTCATGCAGAACGCGGACCGGATCCGGGCGTCCAGCAACGGTTTCAGCCACCGGTCGCGCTGCTCCCCGGTGCCGAACCCGGCGAGGAGCTCCATGTTGCCCGTGTCGGGGGCGGCGCAGTTGAGGGCGGCGGGGGCCAGCGACGGGCTGCGACCCATGATCTCGGCGAGGGGCGCGTACTGCAGGTTCGTCAGCCCGGGGCCGTGCTCGCCGGTCAGGAACAGGTTCCACAGCCCGCGCCGGCGGGCCTCCAGCCGCAGCTCGTCGAGGGCCTCCGCGTGCGGGCGCGCCTCCGCCGGGTACACGTGCTCGTCCATGAACGCCAGGAGCCGCTCGCGGTAGCCCTGCGTCACGGCGTCGAATTCGAAGTCCATCACAGCCTGCCCTGGTCGATCTTCTGCTGGAGCCGGTTCATGCCGTTGAGCCACCGGTCGGGGTCCTCGGCGCGGCGGGCGTAGTACGTGGCCACCTCGGGGTGCGGCAGGATCAGGAACTCCTCGCCCGCGAGCCCCTCGACGACCCGGTCCGCGACCTGCTCCGGGGTGAGCGCCGACCGGTCCAGCAGGCCGCGGCTGGGGCCCTCGCCGCGGGCCAGCATCGGCGTCTTCACCCCTTGCGGGCACAGTGCCTGCACGACGATGCCGCGGTGGGCGTACGTGACGCGCAGCCACTCCGCGTAGGCGAACGCGGCGTGCTTGGTGACCGCGTACGGCGCCTTGCCGAGCAGCGTCAGCATGCCCGCCGCGGACACGGTGGCGAGGAGCCGGCCGCGGCCCTTGGCGAGCCAGCGGGGCAGCAGCGCCCGGGAGGCGTACACGTGCGCCATCACGTTCACCTGCCAGGCCTGCTGCCAGGCGGCGTCGGGGGCGGTCGCGTCGCCGCCGGGCGCGACGCCGGCGTTGGCGCAGAACAGGTCGAGGGCGCCGAGCTTGTCCCAGGCGAAGTCGACGAGCCGGTCGACCTCGTCGGGGTCGGCGACGTCGCCGGAGAACGCGAGGCCGTCGATCTCGTACGCGACGCGGCGGGCGGCGCCGGCGTCGAGGTCGTTGACGACGATCTGCGCACCGAGGCCGGCGAGCCGGCGGGCGAGGGCGGCGCCGATCCCGGACCCTCCCCCGGTGATGACGACCGCGGCACCGTTGAGCTGCAGCCCGCTCATCCGGCCCGCCTCGCGCGGGTGACGCCGCCGTCGACGACGAGGGTCTGACCGGTGACCCAGCCCGCCTCGTCGGAGGCCAGGTACGCCACGGCACCCGCCACGTCGTCCGGCACGCCGAGCCTGCGCATCGGGTACAGCGCGGCGACGTCCTCCTCGCGCCCCTCGTACAGCGCGGCGGCGAAGCGCGTCTTCACCACCGCCGGCGCGACCGCGTTGACCCGCACCGCCGGCGCCAGCTCGGCGGCCAGGCACGATGTCAGGTGGTTGAGCGCCGCCTTGGTGACGCCGTAGAACGCGATCCCGGCCGGCGGGTGGATCGCCGACACCGACGACACGTTCACGACCGCCCCGCCCCGCGGCGGCGGCTTGCGGAACACCTCCTGCACCCAGCCGAGCGCGCTGACCACGTTGACCTCGAAGATCTTGCGGGCGGCGTCCAGGTCGAGCTCCAGCAGCGACCCGTAGACGGGGTTGATCCCGGTGTTGTTGACGAGGATGTCCGGCGGCCCGAACAGGTCCGCGGCGCGCCGGACCGTCTCGGCGCGGTGCTCCGGGTCGTCGGCGCGGCCCGCCACGGCGACCGCGTTGACCGGCCCGCCGAGCGCGCCGACCGCCTCCTCCAGGGCGTCCGGCTTGCGGGCGGTGATGCAGACCTTGGCGCCTTCCTCCACGAACCGCCGGGCGATGCCGAAGCCGATGCCCCGGCTCGCACCGGTGACGACGGCGACCCGTCCCGCCAGCCGCCCCACATGTTCGCTCATGCCCCTCCTTCGATCCCAGCGGAGTATATGCACTTGGAGTGTATGTTTTTCGGGACGGCCGTCAACCGTCGAGCGGCTATGCTGCTGCTCTCCGATGCACGACGAAGGGGGTGACGCCATGGAGCACGCCTGCCACCGCCCGGGCGTCACCGTCCGCCGCTGAGCCCTGCTCGCGGCACCACGCACGCCCGGGTCTGCGACCACCTGTGACCTGAAGTGCGAAGGGATCCACCCATGCAACTGCTCACCGACGTGCTCGACCTCGTCCGGCAGCACTACATCTTCCCGTCCGTCGCCGCGGAGGTCGTCACCGCGATCGAGGCCCGCGCCGCGGCCGGCGAGTTCGACGACCTCGGCGACGACGACCTCGCCGCCCGGGTGACCGAGTGCTTCCACGCGGTCAGCGGCGACAAGCACCTGCGGCTGCTCGTCCGCTCACCCGACCACCGCGCCGCCGTCACGCCGGAGGAGGCCGAGGCCGCCTGGCTGGAGGCGCAGCGGCTCGCCGGCCACCACATCGCCGCCGTGCAGCGGCTCGACGGCAACGTCGGCTACATCGACCTGCGCGGCGTCGCCGCACCGGGCACCGCCGGCGCCGCGATCACCGCCGCGATGGAGCTCGTCGCCCACACCGGCGCCCTCGTCTTCGACCTGCGCCGCAACAAGGGCGGCGACCCCGAAGGCGTCCAGCTGTGGCTCAGCTACCTGTTCCCCGACTCCGACACGCACCTCAACGACATCTACGACGGCGGCACGGCCCGCACCCGCCAGTTCTGGACCCTCGCGTACGTGCCGGGCAGCCGCTACCTCGACCGCCCCGTCTACGTGCTGACCAGCGCCTTCACCTTCTCCGGCGGGGAGGAGTTCGCCTACAACCTGAAGGCCCTGGGCCGGGCCACGCTCATCGGCGAGGTGACCCGGGGCGGCGCGCACCCGACCGACCGCTTCCCGGTCTCGCCGACGCTGGAGGTCGCGGTGCCCAACGCCCGCTCGGTCAACCCGGTCACCGGCACCAACTGGGAAGGCACCGGCGTCGTCCCCGACATCGCCGTCGCGGCCGGCGACGCGCTCACCGTCGCGCACCGCAAGGCCCTCGAGCACATCCTGACCACGTCGACATCGCACGCCGTGCTCGCCGAGGCACGGGAAGCGCTCGTTTTCTCATCCAACTCTTAAGGTCGCGGACCGGCGCTCTTAGGTGCGGGGCCGATGCTGGCAACGTCGGCCCCACACCGCCCCGCACCGGAGGACCACTGATGAGCGACACGAAACCACTCCCGGACGACCCGGACCGGCCCGCCGCCGACCCGACCCGGGACGCCCCGACGGTGAGCACCCCCGCCCACAGCGACCCGGCCGCCGCGCCCCTGGCCGCTCCTGCCGCCGCCGCGCCCGCTGCCACCCCGGCCGCTGCTGCCCCGGCCGCCGCCGGCGCTGCCCCGGCCGCCGCCGCCACGCCCGACCCCGCGCCGGGCGAGCCGGTCTGGGCGGCGGAGCCGCCGCCCGCGGGCCACGCGGCACCCGCGGCCCCGCTCCGGACCCACCCGGCGGGCAGCCGTTGGCGGAGGTCCCGCGTCCCTGTGCTGGTCGGCGCCGCCGGCCTGGTGCTCGGCTGCTGCCTGGGCGGGGGCATCGTCGCCGCCGGCGTGGCGGTCTTCGGCGACGGCCACCGCGGCGACGACCGGATCAAGATCGACCGCAACGACCGCGGCGACAACGGATTCCGCCCCGGCGGCCGCGAAGGCAACGGCCGCGGGGTCCGGCCCGGCCAGAACCCCGGCCAGAACCCGGGACAGGGCCCCGGCCAGGGCGGCAACCGCCGACCCGGCCCACCGGCCGCGTCCACCGCCCCGGCCCCCACGACCGCCGTTCCAGCCCCGTCCGCTTCCTGACCCGGACCGGACAGCCGCCGCGGCGACCCCCAGCCGGCTTCCAGACGTGGAGAAGCCCGGCGCACGCCGCCGCCGCTCGGATGAGCCCGCCCCGGTAACGGGGCGGGCTCACGGTCTCCTAGCGGAGGTTGAACCGCCGGTCCAGGGCCGGGTCGCGGTCGTCGAGGGAGGAGATGTACGACGGGGCCGCCAGGGCGAGCGCCGCCGGGGCGGACACCCCCGCCCAGCGCTGCACGGCCGCCGTCGCGGTCGCGGACTCCGCCGGGGTGAGGCGGCTGATGTTCGAGCCGTGGTTGTAGCCGGCCGCCGTGTAGGACAGCGAATCCCTCGTGCCCGGCCCGAGGCGGAAGGGCTCCGCGCCCCAGGGGTCGTTCTGGCCGTACACGAACAGCAGCCGCCGACCGAAGAGCTTCACCCACACGTCGATGTCGTCCATCGCGAAGGGCTGGAAGCGCGGCACGATGTCGCGCGGGATGTAGGACTGCGCCCGGTCCTGGCCCCGATAGTGCTGGAGGCCGGCGAGGTGCGGCAGCGACACGTCCGGGTAGCCCAGCTGGTAGGCCGCCTGGAAGTAGTACGGGACGTAGGGGTTCACGCCCTGGTCCGTGTTGGAGTCGATGCCGTAGATGGCGTCCAGCCACGCCCAGATGTCGTCGCTGGACGCGGTCGGCGCCGGCACGTCGACGCAGTCGCTCTCCAGGCTGTACTGCCAGAACGCCCAGGTGGTGCCGTTCACCATGAACTCGAACGCCCTGTCGGCGCTGCCGACGACCGTGAACGTGCGGGCGTTGGCCGCGGCCCACGCCTCGTAGCGGGCGACGAGTTCCGCGCGGCGGCGCAGCGCCTCGACCTGCACGGCGTCGAGCGCGGCCCGGCACTGCGCGGTGCCCACCTTGGTGAAGAACCGGTCGTACGCCGAGTCCTCGGCGTTGTTGACGTCCTGCGGCGCGACGTAGGCGACGGTGCCGTCGACGTCACTGGGGTAGAAGCGACGGTGATAGATCGAGGTCATGCCGCCCTTGCTGGCGCCCGTCGAGATCCACTTCTGCGAGTAGATCGGCTTGAGCGCGGCGACGAGACGGTGGTGGTCGGTGGCGGCCTGCCAGATCGTGAGCTTCGACCAGTCCGCAGGGTCGGGCCGCGACGGGGTGAAGTACCGCTGCTCGACGGAGATCTGGTTGCCGTCGACGAGCCGGGTGGGCTCGGAGCGGAACGCGTACCCCGGGACGTTGTAGCCGGTCGTGTGCAGCACCGTCGGCCGGTCGGTGCCCCGGTGCAGGAGCGTGAACCGCTGCTGGAACGTGCCCGCCGACGGCCGCAGGTGGTCGACCGGCTGGGTGATGCTCAGGACGAAGAACCGGTACGGCGCGGCGACCGGCTGCTCCTCCAGCACGGTCACGCCCGGGGCCGCCTCGAGCTGGTCGCGGATGTCGGTCGCGGCCGCCGCGGGGCTCCCGGCCACCACCGCCCCGACCAGCCCGAGCAGCGGCACTGCCATCGACACCAGCACACGCCTGAAGCGTGTCATCGCGCCCTCCCATCGACGATTTCGAGTACGTCGATGCACGCTATCGAGGGTCCGCCGCCTTCCGGCCCTCGTCCTGGCCCTTGACCTGCCGGTCCGGTGGCGTCAGATGCCGGCCGAGAAGCGGTCGGGCAGGCCGTGACGGGCGGCGACCGGGTTCCACACCGCGAGGAACCGCGCCTTCGCGTCGCCGGCCAGCCGCGACTGGCGCTGCGCCTCCTGGTAGTCGGCCTGGTAGTCGGCCTGGTAGTCGGCCTGGTAGTCGGCCCCGCCGCCGCCGTCGCAGCCGCCGGACTGGACGGCCTGGCCCCACAGGACGAAGCCGCGGTCGGCGGCGAGGGAGTAGCGCAGCGCGTCGGTGAGCAGGCCCCGGAGCTGCTCGCCCTCGGGGAGAGCGGACAGGTCGGCCGCGGCCACGGCGTCCAGCTGGGCCTGCCGCTCGGTGCCGACGGCGCGCAGGTCGGCGACCGCCTGCTCGACGGCGGTGCAGTCGTCGACCCGGGCGATGGCGGCGTTGAGCTTGGTCCTGCTGGCGACGCTGGCGTCGAGCACCGCGTCGACGGCGGCGGCCTGGGCCCGCGGGTCGCCGGGCACCGCGCCCGGCGCCGCGACCTGCGTCGGCTGACCCTGGCTCGCCGGCTGCCCGGTTGACTGCCCGGTTGACTGGCTGGCTGACTGGCCGGTTGACTGCCCGGGGATCTTCGGCCAGGCCGCGCCGGCGGTCGATCCGGCGGACGCGGGGGTGAAGCGGGTCCCGCCGGTCATCCGTACAACGGCGATGATGGCGCCGGCGAGCACCAGCACCGCGACGATCACGGTCAGCGGGACGCCGGCGCGGGACCGCTGCGGCGCCGCGTAGAGCCCGCGCGGCGGACCCGGCGCCGGGGACAGCGAGACGGGCGGCCCGGAGACCGGCGCCCCAGGGACCGGCATGCCGTACGGCGGCCCTGAGTCCGGCGAGCCGGAGACCGGTGGGTCGGAGATCAGTTGGTCCGGGGTCAGTGGGCCGGAGATCGGTGGCCATGAGGCCGGCACGGCGGCGTCCTGGGCGTCCTGGGACGGCGACCAGGCGACCGGCGGCCACGAGACGTGCGGCGGGGGCAGCGGCGGCAGGCCGTGGGCGTCCGGGATCGGACGCGGCTCAGGCGCGGCGACGGCCGGCTCGGGGTTGGGCGGTGCGGGCCTCATCGAGAAGCCGCAGTTCGCGCACCGGATCGCGGCGGCGTCGTTGCCCGGAAAGGCGCAGATCGGGCACGTCATGCCACCGAGCGTATTGACGGGCACACGGCCGGCGACACCTCCGTCGGGGCCGACTCGACTGCCGACGGTCGGGTGCGGGTGGCCGTCAGGACGCACCCATTCGTGTCACGACTGCCCCTCGGCGCGGCGTGCGGCGGCCTCCTTCTGCCGGGCGCGAAGCTGCTTGTACTGCTCACGGGCCTCGGGGTGCCAGCCCTGGATGGCGCCCTCCACGGTCGCCGGGCCGAAGATCTTGAAGAAGAACTCGCCGAACCGATCTTTCGGTGTGCGCTGCGACCGCTTGAACATGCCCGAGACCCAATCGCTTGGTGTGCCAATAGTTGGTGTACCAATCGTCAGTGTACACTCGATCTCGTGACCGACAACCTCGAGGATCCGCTCGCCCTGGAGCGCCAGGTGTGCTTCGCCCTGGCGGTGGCCTCGCGCAACGTCATCGCGCTCTACCGGCCGCTGCTGGAGCCGATGGGCCTGACCCACCCGCAGTATCTGGTGATGCTGGCGCTGTGGCAGCGGGCGCCGCTGTCGGTCAAGGAGCTCAGCGGCCTGCTCCAGCTCGACCCGGGCACGCTGTCGCCGCTGCTGAAGCGGCTCGAGGCGGCCGGGCTGATCAGCCGGCAGCGGGCGCGCGACGACGAGCGGCTCCTCGCGGTCACGCTGACCGCCGAGGGGCAGGAGCTGCGGCGGCAGGCGGAGCTGATCCCGCCGGCCGTGTTCGCCCGGCTCGGCATGCCCCTCGACGACCTGCTCCAGCTGCACGCCGCGCTCACCAAGGTCATCGAGGTCACCCAGAAGGAAGGGCCGGACGCCTCCTGAAGCGGAGCGCGCCCGGCCTGCCGCCCGCCTAGCGGCCGCCCATACCCCCGCCGGCCGGTGCCTGACCGGCGGTGACCGCCACGGCCAGGGTGGCCGAGCCGAGCGTGCCGCCCTGGGCGAGGCCGCCGGTGGAGGTGCCGGTCGAGGTCCCGCCGGTGTAGATCTTGTACTGGCTGCCGCCGGCGATCCCGGGTGCGGAGTAGACGAGGTTCTGGGTCGCCTTCGACGTGACGAACGTGGCGACCACCTTCCCCGAGCCGTCGACGACCTGGACGGCGGTGCCGGCGGCGACGGTGCCCGTGAAGGTCGCCGACAGCCAGCCCTGCGGGGAGTCGGTGCCGGGCGCGACCACCATGCCGGAGCTGCCGGCCGCGGCGAGGACGCCGCCGCTGATCGTGAAGCTGCCGTTGACGTCGAGGGCGCCGTTGCCGCGCTGGGTGGGGCCGTTGACGACGAGCGTGCCGCCGGTCATGGTCGCGGTGCCGTTGGAGTCGAACCCGTCGCCGCCGGCGTCGATGACGAGGGTGCCGCCGGTGATCGTGGCCGTGAAGTCGCCGACCTCCTCCCCACCGCCGCCGCCACCGAAGCCCCCGCCGCCGCCCTGCCGCCCGCCGGGCCCGCCCTGCGCACCCGTGCCGCCGCCAGACGAGTCGCCGCCGGATGAGCTGCTGGAGGAGCCCGAGGCGTTGAGGCCGTCGTCGCTGGAGGTGACCGACACGTCGCCGCCGTTGACGGTGATGTGCGCCGACTCGAGGCCCTCGTAGGACTTCGCGACCTTCACCGTGCCCTTGTCGATGACGAGGGCCGTCTCGCCGTGCACGCCGTCGTCGCCCGCGGACAGGGTGAGCGTGACGCCGTTGAGGTGCACGGCGCCGTCGCTGTGCACCGCGTCGTCGGCGGCGTCGACGGTCGCGGTGCCGCCCTCCAGCACGCTGATCACGCCCGACTTCAGGCCCTTGACGGACGTGTCGCCGGCCTTCGCGGCGCTGCCGCCGCCCGCGGTGACCGTGATCGTGCCGCCGGTCTGGACCAGGTCGGTGGTGGCGTCGACCCCGTCGCCTCCGGCCGTGACCCGCAGCGTGCCGCCGCGCACGGCGACGTAGCCGGCGTCGGCCTTCTCGGCGTTGTCGGCCTTGAGCCCGTCGCCGCCGGCCCGCACGGTGATCGTGCCGCCGGTGACGACGAGGTAGTCCTTGCCGCGGATGCCGTCGTCCACGGCGTCGACGGTGACGGTGCCGCCGGCGATGACCAGCCCGTCCTTGCCGGTGATCGCGTCGTTGCCCTTGCCGTGCACGGTCAGCGCGCCGGACCCGGCGATCGTCAGGTCCGCGGCGCTGTACAGGGCGGCGTTGACGTCGGCGTCGTCCGCGTACGTGGTGGCGTCCGACAGCGTGTTGGTGCTGCCGTCGGCGAGGATGACGACGACCTGCCCGGCCGCCGTCGCCGCGATCGCCGCGCCGCCGGAGTTGCTGATCGTGGCGCCGTCGAGGACGAGCTTGACGGTGGCGTCGCCCGCGTCGACGACGATCTGCCCGTCGGCGAGGGTGCCGGTGATCCGGTACGTGCCGCCCGCGGTGATCGTCACCTTCCCGCCGTCGACGGTGACGCCCTTGTTCGCGGCGACGGAGGCCGACGAGCCCGACAGCGTGATCGTGACCGCGTCGGAGGCGCTCCAGGCTGTGTCGGATTGATGGACGGCGGTGTTCGCGGCGAGGACCGCGGCCGCGCTCTGGGTGGCGTCGGCGGTCGCGGCCGCGGCGGCCGTCGACTGGGTGGTGCCACCCGACCCGGCCGAGGAGCCGGAGGAGCCGCAACCGGCGAGGGCGGCGGTGGCGAGGACGGCGGACGCGACGGCGGCCAGTACACGGGAACGGATGCGCATCTCAGGACTCCCGGGTGGAAGGGGCGGAAGGGAAGTGCCGGCGCAGCGTCTGCGTCCAGCGGTTCGCGGGCAGTTCCGGCCGCAGCGCGGCGAGGCCGGTGGCGTACTTGGACATCGGGCAGGACCCCGCCGGTGTACGGCGCCCGCTCCTTCACCGTGGTGCCGCGTGGCCCGCGGGTCTTCACCTCGACGAACCGCCCGCCGGTGTCCACGTAGGTGCGGACCCGCACCTTGAAGCGGCGGCGCCGGCGGTGCGCGGCGGCGAGGTAGCTGTCCAGGCCGGGCGTGTCGAAGTAGTCGGAGCGGTAGCCGAACCGGCGCCGGCCGCCGATGTCGAGGACCTTGGCGGTGCCGGCGAGGCGGCGCAGCACCCCGGGGAGCCGGTCGGCGGGCAGGAGGTACTTGCGGTCGACCCGGGTCTGCAGCGACGCCTGCCGCACGAGCTCGTCCAGGCCGATCGGGTCGAGGTGGTCAGTGCCGTGGTCAAGGACGTCGGTGCCGAGCATCGTGGTCACACCGTCACCCGCTCGACGTTCCGCTCGACGTTCGGCGCGGCGCCGGACGCAGTGCCGGTGACGTACCGGACCTCGACGAGCGTCGTGTCGTTGACCAGGTCGACGTGGCGGACGGTCAGGTTGACCACCCGGCCGCCGAGCCGGCCCTCCAGGTGGGCCCGCAGCGCGGTCTCGTCGGTGTGGGCGCGGTCCAGGTGCATGGTCTGCTGGCGGTACCGGCCGAACAGCCGCGGATGGTCGGCGACGAACAGCCCGCCGATGACGAGCGCCATCAGCCCGGCGGTGAGCCAGCCGACCGTGGGGCTGAGCCCGGCGAGCAGGCCGAGCGCAAGGGCGGCGAAGTAGTAGGCGATCTCGTGCTGGGCGATCTCGTTGGAGCGCAGCCGGATGATCGACAGAACCCCGAACAGGCCGAGGCCGAGGCCCGCGCCGACCGACGACGAGCCGAGCACCATCGAGGTGGCGAGGACGCCGAGGTTCACCCCCAGGAACGCCACGACGAGGTCCCGGCGGTGGTGGCGGGGAAAGTACACCCCGAAGGTCAGTACGGCGATGGCGACCAGGTCGACACCGATGATCATCAAGTCGTCCACGGGAGATCCTTCATCCTTCAGTTCGTGACGCGTTCATCAAGCCGGGCGGGTCTGTGCGCCACCTGTGAGGGCGCTGTGCTGCGGCTCCCGAACACGAACCGCTGCTGCGTGACGTAGCTGACGGCGAACAGCACCGCCTCGGTGGCCACCTTCGCGGGCAGCAGCGGCAGGCCGGCCCGCACGAGCGTGGCGAGCACCAGGTAGTTGGCGACCGCGAGGACGGCGACCAGCGTCCAGTACCGGCGAGCCGCCACGGGAAGGGAGGACCGCCCGCCGCCGAAGACGAGACACCGGTTGACCGCGAAGTTGGTGGTGGAGCTGACCGCCCGGGCGGCGAGCACCGACGGCAGCAGCGCGCCGGTCGCCGCGTGCAGCGCGAACAGCACCGCCGCGTCCACCACCCCGGCCAGCATCGACGACCCGGCGAACCTGAGCAGCGGCGCGTACACGCGGGCCGAGTCGACGAGCGGGCGGAAGTGCGACGACGCGTTGCGCTCTAGGTAGGACGACGCGTTGCGCTCCAGGTAGACGGTCGCGATCGGCACCTGGTCGACCGGGTGGCCGTCGCGGGCGGCGAGCAGCAGGGCGCGCATCTCGTAGTCGAACCGCTCCCCCGGCACCTCCCGCAGCCACCCGAGCAGCTCCCGCGGGTAGCCGCGCAGGCCGGTCTGCGTGTCCTGGACCCGGCTGCCGGTGACGGCCGCGAAGCACACCCTGGTCAGCGCGTTGCCGACCCGGCTGCGCAGCGGCACCGGCCCGGTGAACCACCGCACGCCGAGGGTCGTCCGCCGCGTCCGCCGTACGTGCGCCGCGACCCGCAGGACGTCCTCGCGAACACCGCGTCGTTGTCCGCGGCGATCCGCGACGTGTTCTCCACGATGTTCGTCCCGGATACGGACCGAACGTGTGCCGACCTTCCGCGTTCGCTGCGACCCCGCTGTGTCTGTCGTCCCTGCGACCGGAAGCGCCGCTCCTTCGCAAGGACGCGCTGTGGAGAGCGCTCCCTCGACACCGAGGTGAGGGGTGGTCGCGGCGCGTGGGCGGTCACACACGCGTACGGGCTGCGGGAAAGCGGATTCTTGGAGAGCGCTCTCCCATTTGTCGGAATCCATTGACACCGATCCCGTACGAGGTTCACTGTGAAACCACAGAGAGCGCTCTCTTGCAAGATCATTCGCTGGGCCCGCTGCCACAGGCCCGGTGCCGGCCGGGCCCCGCCCCCGGCCGTTCCCGCAGAACCGGAGGACCCGTCATGTCCCGTAGTGCCCTCGCGGGCAGAACGCGGCTGCGCACCTTGGTGCTCGGTGCCGCGCTCACCGCGCTGGTCGGCACGTTCCTCACCGCCCAGGCCCTGCAGTCCGCCGACGCCGCCGAGACCCCGCTGTCACAGGGCCGGCCGGCGACGGCGTCCTCGACCGAGAACGGGGGCACCCCCGCCTCCAACGCGGTCGACGGCAACACCACCACCCGGTGGTCGAGCGCGTTCAGCGACCCGCAGTGGCTGCAGGTCGACCTGGGCGCGACCGCCACGATCACCAAGGTCGTGCTCAACTGGGAGGCCGCCTACGCGCGCGGCTTCACCATCCAGACGTCCGCGAACGGCACCTCGTGGACGACGATCAACACCACCACCAACGGCACGGGCGGCGTGCAGACGCTCACCGTGAACGGATCCGGCCGGTACGTGCGGCTGAACACCACGGTCCGCGCCACGCAGTACGGGGTGTCGCTGTTCGAGTTCCAGGTGTTCGGCACCGGCGGGGTCCAGCCCACGCCGACCGGCAGCGCGTCGTCCGGCGCCGGCTGGATCAAGATGGACCAGGCGAAGTGGGCCGCGCAGCTCGCGCAGTTCAACGCGATGACCATGCACCCGGCGCCCGCCAACGCCGTGCGGGTCTCGGAGTTCAACGCCGCGTGCACCTACAGCCACTCGTTCAAGGACGACCCGATCGTCTTCCCCGGCCTGCCGGGCGCGTCGCACATGCACAGCTTCCTGGGCAACCGCGGTACCAACGCCAACACCACCACCGAGTCGCTGCTGGCGAACACGTCGTCGAGCTGCGGCCCGGCGCTCGACCACTCCGCCTACTGGATCCCGACGCTGTACGAGCGGGGCGTGGCAATCGAGCCGCGCGGCGTGACCGTGTACTACGGCTCGCGCCTGCAGGACCCGACGAAGACGGTGCCGTTCCCGCAGGGCTTCCGGATGATCGCCGGTGACGCCAAGCGGCAGGTGGCGACCCCGTCCGGCGCGCCGGGCCAGTTCTGGTGCGCGGGTCCGGGCGGCGAGATCGGGCGCAGCGCCGACGGCAACTGGCCGATCTGCGCGCAGACCGCCAACCTCACCTTCCAGCTCGTCTTCCAGGACTGCTGGGACGGGATCAACCTGGACAGCCCCGACCACAAGTCGCACGTGTCGACCAACCTGGTCAACGGGCAGTGCGGCGGGGCGTTCCCGGTCGCGATCCCGAACGTCTCCTTCGTCATCGACTACAACACGCACGGCAGCGCGGACGGCTACACCCTCGCGTCGGGCATGGCGTCGTCGATGCACGGCGACAACTTCTTCGCCTGGGACAACGTGGCCCTCGGCCAGCGGGTGAAGGACTGCATCGTCCAGAAGGCCAAGTGCAACACCGCCGGCACGTTCTGACGACCGTCCGGCGACACTGACGTTCCACGGGTGAGAGACGTGGTCTCGGCTGGCGGGCCGGGACCACGTTCCCCCTGTCAGGTGCGCGCGGCTACGCGGAGGACCTAGCCCCGGCGCCACTTCTGGTTGGAGCTGCCGGTGCACGTCCACTGGATGAGCTTCGCGCCGTCGGCGCTGTTGAAGGACTGGATGTCCAGGCACTTGCCGGACTGCAGGTTCACGATGTCGCCCGCGGCGTTGAGCGTGAAGCGCTGCGCGCCGGTGCCGTTGCAGGTCCAGATCTGGATCTTCGCGTCGTTGGCGAGGGACCCGGCCGCGACGTCCATGCACTTGCCGCCGGCCTGGATGGTGTCGCCGACGAACGTCCAGTTCTGCGCGCCGGTGCCGTTGCAGGTCCACATCTGCAGCTGGTTGCCGTCGGTGAAGTTCGACGACGGCACGTCGACGCACTTGTTGTTCATGTTGCTGATGATGCGGTTGCCGGTCGGCTGCGGGTTGCCGCCGCCGGTGAACGAGGTGAGCACGATGCCGGCCGCCCGCGGGTCGCCGTCGTGCACGAGGGACTCGAAGGCGCCCACGTCGTCGAAGGGGAAGGCGTACGCCTTGCCGTCGACCATGTTCGCGTGAATGATCTTGGCGTACTGGTTGGTCGGGTTGTTCTTGTAGAAGTCCGCCGCGTTGGTGCTGGGCTGGGTGTCGATGGTGCCGAGCGTGCCGCGGTTGAGCGCGGCGCACAGCGTGCGGGAGATCGGCCCGACGACGAGGTCGTTGGGCGCGGCGAGGCGGCCGGCGCAGCCCCACACGTCGGCGCTCGTCGGCCGCTGGAACGACGCGACCTGCTGGCCGGCGGAGTTGGTGAAGTTCATGGTCGTGCCGGAGACCCGCCCGAAGTACTTCGTGTTCGGCTGGTCGCCGAAGGGCACCACGGTGAGGGTCTTCGACGCGTAGGCGCCCCACGCCGAGTTGATGTAGGAGTCGAGGTACGTGGAGCTGAGCCCGCCCGCCTCGGCCGCCTTGCCCGGGGCGAGGACGCGCAGCACGGTGCCGTCGCCGCGGGTGTAGATCGAGCCGCCCCAGCCGGCCTGGTTCCGGATGCCGTTGATGACGGCGTCGCGGCCGCCGGCGACGAGGTCACCGGTCCGCTTCGTCGCGCCCGTGGCGCCGGTGACGGTCACGGCGTGCGGCACCGCGAACATGTCGACCTGCGAGCTGTTGAGCCACAGGCCGGAGTCGTTGTAGGTGAACTCGCTCCAGTCGAAGAGGATGTCGCGGTTGGAGTCCCCGCCCGCCCACGGCGCGGGCTGCACGAGCCCGTCCGGGGTGAGGTAGAAGTTGATCCGCTGGCCGAGGGAGAAGTACACCCGGCCGGACAGCCCGCGCGGGATCTGGATGACCTTCGAGCCGCCGTTGCCGGGGCCCGCGATCGACACGTCGGGAGCCGGGGTCGGCGGGAGGCCGCCCGCCGGCCAGTTGTTGAACGTGCCGGCCGAGTTGACGTAGCCGAGCCGCCCGGTGCTCAGGTTGACGCCGAGCACGTAGAGGTAGACGGCGTCGCCGCGTCCGGTCGAGTTGGTGACGGTCATGGGCAGCAGGTTGGGCCCGATCGCCTGCGCGGCGGTGCCGGCCGTCAATATGGCCGGTACCGCCAGCAGGAGGGTTGCGGCTGCGCGCAGCAGCCTTCTCATGGTGCGCAAGGTGGCTCCTCGGTTCCGCTGGACAGCCCCGGTCGCGCCCGGTGGCGGCCGGGCAGGGCCGTCGCGACGTTGGGTTCGCCATGCGCCCAGTACCGAATCTGTGAAGATTCTTAACTGAGAGCGCTCTCACAGCATCGGGTCGAGATCGGAACATGTCAATAGTCGCGGGACTGGCCGGGTGGCTACCTGTTCGGGACGTGCGACCGCCGGCGCGGGGTGGCCTCCACGGTCGAGACCCGGTCCCGGCCGCGGACCTTCGCGTCGTACAGGGCGCGGTCGGCGGCGGCGAGCAGCGCCTCCGCCTCCGTGGCGCCGGACCGGGTGGACGCGAGGCCGATGCTCAGCGTCGGCAGCCCGTCGGGCAGGTCGGTGATCCCGGCGACCGCGGCCCGCACCGCCGCCGCGATGCGCCGCGCCACCGGCACGCCACCCTCGACGATCACGGCGAACTCGTCGCCGCCGAGCCGGGCCGCGACGGCACCGTCCGCGGCCGCGTCGCGCAGCGCCGCGGCGACCTGGACCAGGACGGTGTCGCCGGTCGCGTGCCCCCACGTGTCGTTGATGGTCTTGAAGTGGTCGACGTCGACGATGAGCAGGCAGTGCTCGGCGGCGGTCGTCCGGGCCGCGTCCAGCGCGGTGGCGAGGTCACGGTCGAACGCCCGTCGGTTGGGCAGGCCGGTCAGCGGGTCGGTGGTCGCCTGCCGCTCCAGCATCGTGACGAGCGCTTCCTCGCGGCTGCGCAGCTTCGTCACCACGACCGTCAGCACGCAGTACGCGGTGACGAGGGCCGCGACGTCGGTGAGCCCGACCCCCACCGGCTGCAGCGTGAACGTCACCGCGGCGTCGGTCACGCTCGCCGCGGCGAGCAGCGCGTACGCCACGTCCTTGCGCAGGAACGTCGCGGCGTAGATGAGCGGCCACAGATAGTACAGGTGTCCGCTGACGCTCACGTCCTCGGTGGCGAGATTCAGCCCACCGATGATCGCTACGCCGAGTATCGGCACAGCGACCCAGAACGGCTCCGGAACCCGCTGCGGAACCAGCCGGCAGCACGCCCCGGCGAAGATCATCGCGCCCGCGGTGATCACCGTCGCGACGATGCCCGCGGCGCTGCCGGCGAAGCCGGGGACCAGCAATGCGCAGGTCCCGACCACCGCGCCGCCGAGCATGAGGAAGTACGCGACGGCGCGCGTCGCGGCCGCCCTGTCCCGGGCGAGGATCATCGACCGGCGCGGTTCCCCCACCCCGGCAGATTCGGCATCCGGGCCCCGCATCTGAGCACAACGTGACGATCAGGGGGTGTGCCTACCCCCTGCGTCGGCTGCGGACCACCTACAATTCCCCAGCGGTTCGCTGATCGTTGGGTTGCGGACGCAAGGGGCGATCGACGATCGGGGGCGCATTGCCTGCTCGGGGAAACGGGTCACCTGCCGTCCCGCAGACCGGCGAACACGTCGTCGATCAGGGGACGGCCGGGTGCCCGGCCGTGCTGGACGAACCACTCGCGCCCCATCAGCAACCGGAACAGCGGCCGCGGCAGCTTCTGCAGGATCTCCAGCGTGCGCCGTCCGGTGTCGGCGCCGGCCTGACTGGCGTGCGCGGCCATCGACGCGCGCTTGGCCGGGGCGTAGCGGCGCACGTCGACACGGTGCGTGATGCGCTCCGGGTCGGCGAAGGTGCCGGCGAAGCGCGCCGGGTGGAAGTCCGCCGGCACGCCCGGCAGCCAGTGCACGGCGCGCAGCACCCGCTGGAGCAGCCGCCGGTCGACCGTCGCCTCCAGCACCACCGGCGTCCCGGCGAGCTGCGCCGCGAGGGTCCCGACCCGGTGCACCTGCACGTGGTCGGGGTGGCCGTAGCCGCCGGCCGGGTCGTAGACGGTCAGCACGTCCGCGCGCTCCTCCGCCAGCAGCGCGGCCAGCCGCCCGGCCGCCTCCCGGGGGTCCGCGTCGGCGAACGCGCCGGCCGCCCCGGACGGCGCGTCGGCCATCCCGGAGTCCTCGTAGTCGAGGCACTCGACCCGGGCACAGCCGAGCGCCTCCGCCGACGCGTGCAGCTCGGCCAGGCGGCGCCGCGCGAGGGGCCCCTCCGCGAGCACCGCCGAGGACGCCAGCCCGGCCCCTCCGGCGGTGGCGACGACGAGGACCACGCGGTGCCCCTCCGCGGCGGCCCGGGCGAGGGTCCCGGCGGTCAGCAGCGCCTCGTCGTCGGGATGCGCATGAAACGACACCATCGTGTACGGCACCGGCCAATGCTCCCATCTCTCCCGGGACGTCGGCCGTCACCACCTCGGAGCCGCAGTTCATGAGAATCGCGCACGTCACCGACTTCTACCTTCCCCGTCTCGGCGGCATCGAGATGCACGTGCACGACCTGGCCCTCCGTCAGCAGGCGGCCGGCCACGACGTCGAGATCGTCACCACTACGCCCGGCACCTCCGCGGACGACGGTGAGCTGCGGGTGCACCGGCTGTCGGAGCGGCTCTTCGTGCTGCCCGCCGAGGTGCGCCCCGGCGTGCTGCGGGCGGGCCGTTCGCTGCTGCTGTCCGGCCGGTACGACGTGCTGCACGTCCACGCCGGGCCGGCCTCGCCGCTCGCCTTCGCCGCCGCCGGGCTCGCCGAGCACGTCCCGACGGTCGTGACGATCCACTCGCTGCTGTCACACCTGGAGTACGCGTTCCGGGCCCTCGACGGCGCCGCCGGCTGGTCGCGCTGGCCGGCCGTGTGGACGGCGGTCAGCGACGTCGCCGCGGAGCCCCTGCGGCGCCTGGTGTGGCCCGCGCAGGTGCACGTGCTGCCCAACGGCATCGACGCCGACCGGTGGCGGATCCAGCCGCACCCCACCGACCCGCGGGGCGTGCTGGTCGTCGCCGTGATGCGCCTGGCCGCCCGCAAGCGCCCGCTGCAGCTGCTGCGGATGCTGCGCCGGGCCCGGCTGGCGCTGCCCGGGACGACCGGCCTGCGGGCGGTGATCGCCGGCGACGGCCCGCGCCGCCCGGCGATGGAGCGCTACCTGCGCCGCCACGGAATGGCCGGATGGGTGAGCCTGCCCGGTAGGCTGTCCCGGTCGCAGATCAGGTCGCTGTTCGCGCAGGCCGACCTGTTCGTCGCGCCGGCGATCCTGGAGTCCTTCGGGATCGCGGCGCTGGAGGCCCGGTGCGCCGGGCTTCCCGTGGTCGCGCGGGCCGAGGGCGGAATCGGCCATTTCATCACCGATGGCAGGGAGGGTGTCTTGGTCGACAGCGACGCCGCGATGGCCGACGCGATCGCCGCGCTCGCCACCGATCCGGAGCGGCGCGGCCGTATCGCCGCGCACAACCTGGCGACGTCGCCACCGGTCGCGTGGCCGGACGTCCTCGCCCGGACCACCAGCATGTACGACCTGGCCGCCGCGGCGCACCACGCTCCGATCGGCGCGCGCGCGTGACCGGGCCGGAGCGCAGCGGAGTGCCCGGTCACCATTGGCACAGTGCCGGGTCGCGCCGACTCCGGAGCGCAGCGGAGGCGGCGGCGTGACCCTGAACCCCGTTACCGAACGTCCCACCACCGCTCCGGTCACCCGGCGGCGCCGCCCCAACATCCTGGGCGAGCTGCTGATCGTGGTGCTGCTGGTCAAGGTGTACGACCTGATCCGCTCCCTGGCCGCGGTCCGGGAGGCGCCCGCGCACCGGCACGGCGCCGAGGTGCTCTCGATCGAGCGGCTCCTGCACCTGGACTGGGAGCTGGCCGCCAACCGGTGGCTGACCGACCACCCGCCGCTCGCCCTGGCCGCGGTGTACTGGTACCAGTTCGCCCACATCGGCGTGGCGCTCGCGGCGCTCATCTGGTGCTACATCGCCGGGCCGGAGCTGTACCGGCCGATGCGCAACGCCCTGGTCATCACCAACGTGACCGGGATGACCGTCTTCTACCTGCTGCCGGTCATGCCGCCGCGGCTGATGCCCGGCGGCGGCTACGTCGACACGATCCGCGAGGCCGGCTTCAGCCTCGACCACGGCGGCCAGGTGCCCGCCGACCAGTACGCGGCGATGCCGTCGCTGCACCTGGCGTGGGCGGTCTGGACCGCGAGCGTCGCGGCGGCGCTCCTGGCGGCCCGCGGGCTGCACAGGTGGCGGGCGCTGTGCTACCTGTACCCCACGACCACCGGCGTCGTCGTGGTCGTCACCGCCAACCACTGGGTCCTCGACGTCGTCGCCGGGGTCGCCGTCGGGCTGGCCGCGGTCGCGCTCGCCCCGGCGCTGCCGCCGTTGCCGGACCGGCTCACCACCTGGCCGTCGCGCGTCTGGCGGTCGTGGCGCGGCGGTTCGCCGTCCGGCACGCCGTCCTTGCGCGGCGGGTCGACGTCCGGTGCGCCGGAATCCGTGTCGTTGCGCGCCGGCGCGCCGTCTGGCACACCGGACTCCACGTCGTTGCGCGGCGGGTCGACGCCCGGTGCGCCGGACCGGGCGCCGTCGTGGCGTGGCGCGTCGCCGGACTCCGCGGCGCCGGAGCGGGCACCGTGGCGGCACGAACCGTCGGACGCGGCGCATGACCGGACATCGCGGCACGCAGCGCCCGACCGGACGCCGTCGCGGCGGGACGCGTCGTCAGACTCCGCGGCACCGGGGCGGACACCGTGGCGGCACGAACCGTCGGACTCCGCGGCGCACGACCGGGCAGCGGCGCGGTCGGTCCCGGTGTCAGATGATGCGGCGGCGCAGCAGGACCGCCAGGACGAAGGCACTGGGCAGCAGCGGCACCCACACCGTGATCAGGCGATACCCCACCACCGCACCGAGCGCGACCGCGGAGGAGACGCCGATCGCGGTCAGGCCGGCCAGCATGGCGACGTCGAGCGCGCCGATGCCGCCGGGTGACGGCACGAACGCCGACAGCGTCGACACCACCAGGTAGAGCACGACGGCCGTGCCGACCGTCACCGCCACGCCCAGGCTGCGCAGCACCGCGTACAGGATGATTGCGTGCAGCAGGGGCGTGGAGAACGACCCGAGCCAGAGGGCGGCGGCCCGGTAGGGGTCGCGCAGCACGCCCCAGAGGCGGCGCAGCTCCTCGCCGACCCTGCGCCCCGCCCCGGCCGCCCGCTCCGCCATCCGGCGGCGCCACGCCGGGCGCACGGCGGCCGCGAGGCCCGCCGCGAGCGCCAGACCGCAGACGGCGAGCAGGATCCAGCCGGCCGGCCCGGCGGCCCGCGCCACGGAGTCGCGCCACGACCCGGGCACGTGGATGCCGCGGGCGAGCGACGGGCTGATCGCGACGGCCACCACGAGCAGCAGCGTGTGCGTGACCGCGCCGACGAGCGTGTTGAGCCCGACGGATCCGACCGCGGCGCCCGGGCCGAGACCGTGCTTGCGCAGGAACCGGATGTTGATGCCCATCCCGCCCGAACCGGCCGGCAGCACGTGATTGGCGAACGATGCCGCCACCTGTACCGCCAGCAGCCGGCCGACCGGCGGCCGCAGCGACATCGAGCCGATCTGCGTCACCGTGCCGGCCACCCAGATCGACGCGGTGCCGAGGGCGGCGACGACCAGCCAGGCGCTGTTGGCCCGGGCAAGCCCGGCGGCGCCGGCGCTGACGGTCGACCAGTGCGTGACGCCGAGCACCACCACGGTGACCGCGACGGCGATCGCGAGCAGCATCCGGGGCAGCGACGAGCCCAGCACGCTGCTCTTGCCGGTCTCCTCGGTGGCCTCGGCCGCCTCGGTCGCCACGGTGTCCGGCGCGGCGTCCTCGCAGGCTGCCTGGTTCACGCTCATTCCGCTCCTACCGCTCGTGCGACCGACGGAACATACCTGACGGGCCCCTGGGCGTGAATCGGCCCAATTCCTGCATTGCGCCTGATCCGGGCGCCAATTCTACAGATGGCCCGTTGCTGCCCACGGTCGCGGACCGACCCGCACCGGCCTGGTGAACGCATGGCAACTCCCCTGCTACCCGCCGAAGACGGCCGCGAAGGCCGCGCGGACCGGGGAGCCGCTGACCCGGTCGTACACGGCGAAGACCACCTCGTCGAACCGGTCGACCTCACCGAGCGCGGCGGCGAACGCCCCGGCCACGTCGGCCGGCTCGTTGCGGAACACCCCGCAGCCCCAGCCGCCGAGGATCAGCCTGCGGTGACCGTACGCGGCCGCGACCGCGAGGACGCGACGGGCCCGGCGGTGCAGGATCGCCGGGACGTCGCCGGCGTCGCCCGGCTGGTTGCGCAGGATCGCGCCCAGGTTCGGCGCGGCGGAGGTCAGGAACGCGGCGCGGTGCGGCACGTCGAGCAGCCGGCCCTTGTCGTCGCGGAACACCGGCACGCCCGGCGAGTGGATGACCCGGTCGCTGTAGCGCAGGTCCCGCTGCTCGCGGTGGAACGCGTAGAACTCGGGCGCCGCCCGCAGGCACGGGTACAGCGCCGAGGCGCGGGCCAGGCTCTCCTCCTGCGCGACCGCGCCGCCGAGGAAGCCGCCACCCGGGTTCTTCGCCGACGCGAACACCAGGCACGCCACGTCGTCGCCCAACCTTCTGGCGGCGGCCAGCGTCGACTCGCCCGTGACCGCGATGCTCGCCTTCGTGGGCCCGCCCTGCGGCGGCGGCAGGGTCTCGTCCGGCAGGTACAGCGTCGTCCCGGCGACGGCGGCCCGCACCGCCGGGCCGATGTCCACGACGCCGCCGGCCTCGGTGCGGTACTCCCCCGCCTCGGCGATCGCGACGGTCTGCCGGGCGATCTCCCGCAGCCTCCCGCTCATGCCGCGGGCCTCTGACCATGTGTTGGCACCCGGCCACGGTACCGGCCGGGCGCCAGCCGGTTGGGCCGCTCCGGAGACGGGTACGTGACTGGTATGCCTCTCGACGCGCAACCGCCGCGGCGGAGGGGGACCGTTGGGCACCCCTACAGCCCGCTGAACCTGCGCCTGGTGCTGGCCACGTTCGGCCTCGTCACCTCGATCGCCTTCGCGGTGCTGCTCTTCCGCGCCCACCTGCCACTGCCCGCGTGGGCGTTCGTGGTCCTCGCCGCAGTCGCCGCTGTCGACCTCGTCGTCGTGCAGCTCCGCCGCCGGGCCCGCGGCGGCCACCACTCGCTCTTCGAATAGCCCCGGTTGATCCATCGACGCCGCGGGCATAGGTGAGCCATGCCATGGATCGTGTGGGTGCTGGTGGGTGCCGTGTCGCTGCGCGCCGGGATCGGGCTCCTGGTGCTGTGGGACCGCCGCGCCGCGGCCGCGCGCCGCTCCCCCACCGCAACCGGCTGACCTCGGGCGCGGCTCGCCCACCTTCGGGCGACAGGTGCTATCGACCGGCGGTTATGCCACGCTGACGGTTGGGTACCACCCACCACACGCCCGGCGACGCCGCACGGAGGGATGGCTCGATGTCCACACCCGTGAGGCGATCACACGCCCGGCGCCCCCTCGCCGAGCGCCGCATGGTGGCCGCGGTCCTCGCGGTCGCGCTGCTGGTCCTGTTGGTGCTGCTGCTGTCGTACTGCGTGGCGAACCGCACCAACCGCAACGGCGCCGCCCCGGGCACCACCCCGACCGCGTCCCACACCGCCTCCCCGCCCGCCCCCACCCGAACCGGTTCCCCGACAGGCACGAGCGGCGCAGGCAGCACCTCGACGACCGCGGGCGGCAGCTCCAAGGCCCCCGGCGGCGCGACGGGCGGCGCGACCGGCAACGCAACGGGCGGCGCGACCGGCAGCTCGGCAGGTGCGGCGAGCGGCAACTCGGCGGGCGTGACAGGCAACTCGACGGCCACCGCCACCGGTGCCGGCTCGACAGGCGCCCCCGCAACTCCCAGCGGCGCCCCCGGAACAGGCGGCGGCGGAGGCCTCGGCATGCGCAACCCTCTTCTCGCCGGCACGGGCATAGCCCTGCTCCTCATCGCCGCGGCCCTGACCGTCTTCCGCCTCCGCCCGGCTTCCGGCTGGCGCTGATGCACCCCGAACCACCCACCACCCCGACGGATGCCACCGCCCCACCCCGGATAAGTCCGGGCGCCAGCGCCGGACCTATCCGACATTTCGGATTTGTCCGGGGAGGGAAGACGGAGAAGGCATCCGCCGCGCAGAACGGAAAGGCGGAGAAGGCATCCGCCGCGCAGAACGGGAAGGAAGAGAGCCCCGCCACCCAGGACAGCGCGAAGGACGGCACCGCAGCGGAGGGCGCTGTAGGGCGGGTTGTCGGGCGGGGGCGGGAGCGGTGGGCAGCGATGGAGGACCGGCGGCGGAGGCGGGTCCTCGACGTCGTGACCGCTGTCTGTGCCGTGGCCGGGCTCGCGCTCGTGATCGTCGGGGCGGCGCCGGCGGAGGAGCCGCAGCGTCGCACCGAGCAGGCCGCCGCGGCAGCCGATCAGGAAGTGCTCGGGCCACCCGGGCCCCGCGTGTCCGTCCGAGCGACGGCCGCGGCCTCCAACACCACCACCGGCGCCGCGTCTGGCTCCTCACCAGCCCCCGGGACAGGGGCAGGCGGGGGCGGCACGGCGGTGGGGATGGGGTTCTCGGTGCCCGTACACCTCGAGATCCCGGCGATCGGGGTCAGCACGGCGCTCATGGGGCTCGGGCTCAACCCTGACGGGACGATCGAGGTGCCGCCGCTGCGGGCCAAGGCGCCGGCGGGGTGGTACCGGCAGCTCGCCGCGCCCGGGGAGGTCGGGCCGGCGGTGGTCCTCGGGCACGTCGACACGAGGAGTGACGGGCCGGCGGTGTTCTACCGGTTGCGGGACCTGCGGCCGGGCGACGAGGTCAGCGTGCGCAGGGCCGACGGGCGCACGGCGGTGTTCGGGGTGGACCGGGTCGAGGAGTATGCGAAGGCGCAGTTCCCGTCCGACGAGGTCTACGGCGCGGTCGACCGGCCGGTGCTCCGGCTCATCACGTGCGGTGGGACGTTCGATCGGCTGCGGCGGTCGTACCGTGGCAACGTCGTCGTCTTCGCGACGCTGCGCCGGGCCGGGTGAGGGCGTGACCGTAGGGTCTGCAGGATGTTCGCGACGATGTTCGTGGCCGCGCTCGTCGCGGTGGTCTACTGCGTCCTGATCGCCCGGCACCTGATGGTGGCCAAAGCGGAGCGCGGTGGGCAAAAGCACGACGTCGAGGCCGCGGCGGCCCGGGAACTGCTGGACGGCACGATGACCAGGGCCGAGTACCGCGCGACGATGGAGTCCGTCGCGCGGCAGGCGGGGCACCTGATCAGGGTGCCGGAGTGAGTCAGATGCGCTTCGGGGCGGGCGGCAGCTGCATCGGCGGGCGTTGCATCGGCAGCGCCGGGCGGCCGTAGAGCTCGATCGCCTTCTTCGCGAGGGCCTTCGTCGCGCCCGCGTTGGCGAAGCTGCCGAGGATGATGGCGGCGCCGGGGACGATCTTCGCGAAGATGCGCTTCGCGGCCTTGACGCCGGCCATCTGGGCGAGCTTGAGGCCGAGGGTCAGCAGCATCTGGTTGATCGGCCGGCGCTTGTCCGGCAGCAGCGCCCCGATGCCCTCCCGGCCGCGCGCGACCTGCAGCGCGGTGCGGGCCGTCTGCGTGTACTTGTGCACGCCCTGCAGGACGAGCAGCTCGGTGGCCCGTTCGGGGTCGGCCGGGTCGTGCCCGTACGCGACGGCGATGAGCAGCACCATCTTCGCCTGCGTCCAGGCGAGCACGCCGACGTCGAGCACCGCCCCGGCCAGCCCCACGGCGCCGGAGACCGCCCCGGAGAGCCGGGCGTGGTTGGTGTACCGGTATGCCACCATGCTCGCGATGGCCTCCGGCGGGGCGCCCGGGTTCTGGGCGCGCAGCTTCTGCAGTTCGAGGACCATCTTCGGCCCGATCCTGGTGACGGCCTCGAGCGCGAGGTGCTCCGGCGCGTACTCGGGGTCGGCCCGCATCTTCTGCCACAGCCCCGGTGGCGGCCCGTCGTCGACACCGTCGGGCGACGGCTGCGAGGGCTGCGGCCCGGGACCCTCGTCGCCGGGCACCCACGGCGGACCCGGGTCGACCATCGGCGCCCGCGGCGGCCCGCCGTCGTCATCGATCCCCGCTGCGCCACCAGCAGAAGCCGCGGAAGCCACGAAAGGCGCGGAAGGCGCGGCGTTGGACGCCCAGATCGGGGCAGGGGGAACGGCTTGCGAGGCGCCGTCGGCGTGGTCGGGGGTCTGCGGCGGCACGTCGGTCACACGAAGACTGTAGGAGATCCACGCAAACAGCGCGCGGACCGATATCCGACCGCACCCGCGCCGCTACCAGCGTCCGCGCCCGCGGGTCACTCCGCGAGCCGGGCCGCGTGCCGGTGCTGTTGTTCGGTGGCGAACGACATGAACTCGACCATGTGGCGCAGCGTCGCGTCGTCGTACCGGGCGAGGTGCTCCTGCCCCTCGGCCACGATCGGGCCATAGATCTCCGCGACGACCCGGTGCGCGTGCGGCGTCGGGTGGACGGTGACCCGGCGGCGGTCGGCGGAGTCGCGCTCGCGGGTCACGTACCCGGCGCGCTCGAGCCGGTCGATCGCCGTCGTCACGCCGCCCGTGGTGAGCCCGGCGGCGGCCGCGAGCTCCCCCGGGCTGAGCGGTGACGGCGCGAACAGCAGCTCCAGGCAGCGCGTGTCGGTCCGGTTCAGCCCGAGCCGGTCGGCGACGCGCTGGTCGAGCACGTCGACAGCGCGCTGGTACGCCTGCATGACCTGGCCCAGCTCGGCGAGCAGATCGGCGCGTGCGGTCGTTCCCACTTGCCGATCGTACGGGATCCCTCGTACGCTAAGACACTAGAAAATCTAGCTACTCGACAATCAAGGAGTATCGGATGCGCGTGATCGTGATCGGTGGCGGCACCGGCGGCATGTGCCTCGCGCACGGCCTCCGGCGGGCAGGGGTGGACGTGCGGGTCTTCGAGCGCCACCGGACGCGGACCGACGGGCTGCACGGCTACCGGGTCGGCATCGACCCCGACGGCAGCCGGGCGCTGAAGGCGTGCCTGCCCCCCGACGTGTACGACCTGTTCGTCCGCACCTGCGCGCGACCGCCGGAGACGTTCGCGTTCCTGGACGAGCGGCTGCGCCGCACGCTCACCGTGCCGCTGCGGACACCCACCGACGACGTCAACGACGAGAAGTCCGTCAGCCGGATGACGCTGCGGCAGGTCCTCTACACGGGCATGACCGACGTCGTCCGCTTCGGCAGCGACTTCACCCACTATGAACAGACCGAAACCGAAATAACGGCATATTTCGCTGACGGCAGCTCGGTCACCGGCGACCTGCTCGTCGGCGCCGACGGGACCAACTCGCGGGTGCGCGCCCAGAAGCTGCCGCACGCCCGCGTCGAGGACTCCGGCGTCGTGGCGATCGGCGGGAAGGTGCCGCTCACCGGCGAGACGCGGGCGCTGCTGCCCGAGGGCGTGTTCCCCGGCATCGGCCTGGTCCTCGCCCCGCGGGGCATGGCCTGCATCCTGCACGTCATGGAGTTCCCGTGGGGCCCCGGCGGCGGCTCGCCCGTGCCCGGCGACCCGACGGTCGACCACGTCAACTGGGGCGTCTCCGCGCACCGCGACCGCTTCCCCGCGGACGTCACCGGCCTCGACGGCCCGCGGCTGATCGCGCAGACCCTCGCCATGACCCCGCGGTGGAGCCCGGCGCTGCGGCGGCTCTTCACGCTCACCGACCCCGCCACCTGCTTCCCGATCAACATCCGCACGTCGGTGCCGGTGCCGGCGTGGCCGACCGACCGCGTCACGCTGCTCGGCGACGCCATCCACACCATGACCCCCGGCCAGGGTGTCGGCGCCAACACCGCGCTGCGCGACGCCCACAACCTCGTGCGGGCATTGACCTCCGGAAGCCGTTCGCCGCAGGTGTACGAGCGGCAGATGCTCGACTACGGCTTCGCCGCCGTGGCCGCCTCGAAGGCCCGCACCGGCGGCGACCAGCTGGTCCACCGGCCGGTGATCGGGCGGCTGGCCCTGGCCGGCCAGCGGGCGTTCCTGCGGACCACCGACCGGGTCCCGGCGCTGAAACGGAGGTTCGAGGCTTCGCTGTACACCACCCGCGGCGGCGACAGGGAGTAATTCGGGGCGCGTGCCGTCGGGGCGCCGGTAGGGTGCGGCGCGTGACAGACATCGTGCGGGGCAGCGTCGCACCCGGGTTCGAGGCGGTCCGGTCGGCGTTCGAGGACCTGTTCAGCTCGGGCGCGGAGACCGGCGCGTCGGTCGCGGCCCACGTGGGCGGCGCACTCGTCGTCGACCTGTGGGGCGGCTGGGCCGACACGGCGAGGACCCGCCCGTGGGAGCCCGGCACGCTGTCGACCGTGTTCTCCGCCGGCAAGCCGGTCGCCGCGATGGCCGTGCTGCGCAGGATCGCCGACGGCAGGATCGACCTGGACGCGCCGATCGCGACGTACTGGAAGGCGTTCCCCCACCCGTCCGCCACCGTCCGCCACGCCCTGTCCCACCAGGCGGGCCTGCCCGCGGCCCGCTCGGCCGCCACCGCTCCCCTACCGCCGGCCGGCGGCGACCCGCACCCCGGTTCCGCCGCCTTCCCCCTTCCGAACATTTCCGAAATTCTCGACAGCTCCCGGTTCGCGGCGGCGATCGCGGCCACGCCGCTGGAGTGGGAGCCGGGGACGGCGTTCGGGGAGCACGCCCTCACGTACGGCACCATCCTCGGCGAGATCCTCCTCGGCGCCACCGGCGAGACGGTCGGCGAGGTCGTGCGCACGTTCGGCCTCGACGTCCACTTCGGACTGTCCACCGCGGACGGCGCCCGCTGCGCCGAGGTCGAGCACGCCACCCCCGACTGGCCCGAGCGCCAGCTGTCCGGCCACGGCGAGCTCTGGTCCCGCGCGCTCGGCCCGGTCGAGCTGCTCGCCACCGACGTCGTCAACGGCCCACTCTGGCGCACCGGCGAGCTGCCCGCCGTCAACTGCCACGCGACCGCCCGCGGCCTCGCCGCCTTCTACGAGGCCCTGCCCCGCCTGCTGCCCGCACCGCTGCTCACCGAGGCGCTCGGCCCCCAGGCGGTCGGCGTCGACCGGCTCCTGGAGGAGGACGCGACCTGGACCCTCGGCTGGCGCCGCGACGGCTCCTGGTTCGGCATGGGCGGCATCGGCGGCTCCTCCGCCGGGCACGACGAGTCGCTGGGCTACAGCCTCGCGTACGTCACCCGCCGCCTCGGCGACCACGGCCGCGGCGACACCATGTACGACACCCTCGAGGCCATCCTCCGCGGGTAGCCCCCGCGAAGGGGCGTCAGCGGCCGCCGGCGACGCGGATCGTGGTGCCGGTGGCGTACGACGCGGCGTCGCTGAGCAGCCAGGCGATCGCCTCGGCGATCTCGGCGGGCTCGCCGGGGCGGCCGAGCGGGAGGTTCGGGCCGGCCTTCTCCGCGCGGTCCGGGTCGCCCGAGACGGCGTGCATCTCGGTGCGGATGATGCCGGGGGCGACGCCGTTGACGCGGATACCGGCCGGGCCGAGCTCCTTCGCCAGGCCGACGGTCAGCGTGTCGACGGCGGCCTTGGTGGCGGCGTAGTGGATGTACTCGCCGGGGCTGCCCAGCGTGGCGGCGCCCGAGGAGACGTTGACGATCGCGCCGCCGCGGGGCAGGACGCGGGCGGCCTCGCGGGCGCACAGGAAGGCGCCGACGAAGTTGACGTCGACGACGCGGCGCAGGTCGGCGGTGCGCAGGTCGGCGAACGGGCCCATCGGGGACGTGACGGCGGCGTTGTTCACCAGGCCGGTGACCGGGCCGAGCTCGGCGGCGGCGGTCGCGAAGAGCCGGGCCACGTCCTCCTCCACCGACGTGTCGACCTGCACGGCGACCGCGTGGCCGCCGGCGGCCGCCACGGCGGAGACCACGGAGGCGGCCGAGGCGGCGGACTGCTGGTACCCGACGGCGATCCGGTGCCCGTCCGCGGCGAGCCGGACGGCGGTGGCGGCGCCGATGCCCCTGCTGCCGCCCGTGATGATGGTGATCTTCTCCACCACGGCAGCTTAGGCGAGCGAGGCCCGGGTGTGGGGCAGCCGCCAGCCGGACAGGTCGGGGCCGAGGGGCACGACGCCCGACGGGTTGATGTCGCGGTGGACCTCGTAGTAGTGGCGCTTGATGTGCTCGAAGTCCACCGTGTCGCCGAAGCCCGGGGTCTGGAACAGGTCGCGCGCGTAGTCCCACAGGACCGGCAGCTCGGTGAGCTTCTGCCGGTTGCACTTGAAGTGCCCGTGGTAGACCGCGTCGAACCTGACCAGCGTGGTGAACAGGCGGATGTCGGCCTCGGTGATCTGGCCGCCGACGAGGTACCGCCGGGTCGACAGCCGCTCCGACAGCCAGTCCAGCCGGGCGAACAGCCGCTCGTAGGCGGCCTCGTAGGCCTCCTGCGTGCCGGCGAACCCGGCCCGGTACACGCCGTTGTTGACGTCCTTGAAGACCAGCGCGTTGACCTCGTCGATCTCCTCGCGCAGCGCCGGCGGGTACAGCTGCGGCGAACCGGGCCGGTGAAACTCCGCCCACTCCGTGGAGAGGTCCAGGGTGATCTGCGCGTAGTCGTTGGTGACGACCTGGCCGGTGGTGACGTCGACGACGCACGGCACGGTGATGCCGCGCTCATAGCCGGGGAAGCGGGCGAAGTACGCGTCCTGGATGCGCTCGATGCCGAGCACCGGGTCGCGCCCGCCCGGGTCGAGGTCGAAGGTCCAGCTGCGCGGGTCGTGCGTCGGGCCGCAGACGCCCATCGAGAGGACGTCCTGCAGCCCGAGCAGCTCCCGCACGATGATCGCCCGGCTCGCCCACGGACAGGCCCGGCTCACCACCAGCCGGTAGCGGCCGGGCTCGACCGGGTAGCCGTCCCGTCCGTCGGCGGTGATGCGGGTGGTGATGTAGTTCTGGTCCCGCTTGAACTCGCCCGTCGACCGGTATGCACCCATGCGTCCTATGCTGCCACCCGCGCGTACCGCTCGCCCGGCTCCGCGGTCAGCGACCGCTTCGCACCGCGGGACGTGTCGTCGGCGAGGACCTCGTCGCGGTCCTGCTCGATCGCGTCGAAGACCTGGACCGCCACCGCGTCCGGGCTGATCTTCGGGGCGTCGACCGACGCGGCCATGTCGGTGTCGACGTAGCCGACGTGCAGGCCCGTGACCCCGATGCCGCGCGGCGCGAGCTCCAGGCGCAGCGCGTCGCTGGCGGACCACAGGGCGGCCTTGGTCGCGCTGTACGACCCGCCGAGCGCCACCCACGACAGCGCCGAGTGCACGTTGACGATCCGGCCGCCGCCGTTGGCGAGCAGCTGCGGCACGAACGCTCGGGTGACGTTGAGCGGGCCGTAGAAGTTCGTCTCGAACTCGCGCCGGATGTCCACCAGGTCGCCGGTGACGTAGCTGGCGCCGACGTAGATGCCGGCGTTGTTGACCAGGACGGTGACGTCGCCGGTGCGCTCGGCTGCCCGCCGCACCGACTCGGGGTCGGTCACGTCGAGCGCGACGGCCTCGACCCCCGGCGCGGTCACCGTGCGCGGGTCGCGGGCCGCGGCGTACACCTTCCGGACGCCCCGCGCCTGCGCCTGCGCCACCAGGGCCTTGCCGATGCCCCGGTTGCCGCCCGTCACCAGCACCACTGCCTGCTTGAGATCCATGTCCGCGCTCCCCTCCGACCGGGCGGAAACCGATCGGTTTCCGCTCCCGATGGCAACCATAAACCGATCGGTTTACGATTGGGGTGTGACCTCTCCGACACGGGACCGCCTCTTGCGTGCCGCCGCCGACCTGTTCTATGCGGAGGGTGTCGGCGCGGTCGGCGTCGAGCGCCTGTGCCAGACCGCGGGCGTGTCGAAGCGGTCGATGTACCAGCTGTTCGCCACCAAGGACGACCTGGTCGCCGAGGCCCTGCGGGTGCACGGACCCGCCACCGTCGCGCGCTACTTCGCCCCCGAGGACACGGCTCCGTCGCCGCGCGAGCGGATCCTGCACGTGTTCACGACGCTGGAGGAGCAGGCGGGCTCACCAGGCTTCCACGGGTGCCCGTTCGCCAACACGACGATCGAGCTGCACGACGCGTCGCACCAGGCCAGCCGCGTCGCGCTGGAGTTCAAGGAGCAGCTGGAGGGGTACTTCCAGCGCCAGGCCGCCCTGCTCGGCGCCCCGGACCCGGGGCAGCTCGGCACGCAGCTGCTGATGCTCTTCGACGGCGCCTCCGTCCGCGCCGTCATGCGCGGCGCGGCGATCGGTGACGTCGCCAGCCGTACCGCGGCCATGCTGCTGGACATGACCTCCGGGGTAATCGACCCGGCTACCTCCGGCGGGCGAGGATCGGGGGCATGACGGCATACGCGCTCGCGCACCTGCACACCCCGACGATCAACGAGGACGTCCTGGTCTACCTGGAGCGCATCCAGGCGACGCTGGACCCGTTCGGCGGCACGTTCATCGCCCACGGCCCCGACGTGGAGGTCCGTGAGGGCGACTGGCCCGGCACGGTCGTGGTCATCGCCTTCCCAACGCTTTCCGCCGCCCGCTCCTGGTACGACTCCCCCGCCTACCAGGAGATCCTGCCGCTGCGCACGGACCACATCGCCGGCTCCGCGATCCTGTTCGACGGGGTCCGCCCGGGTCACGACCCCGCGAAGATGGCCGCCGCGATCCGGGCCTCCTGACAAAGGGCGTATACAGTTTGGCGCGTGTCCATGGACCGGATCGACACCAGCGTCGCCCACCCCGCGCGGCGGTACAACTACTGGCTCGGCGGCAAGGACAACTTCGCCGCCGACCGCGCCTCCGCCGACGCGATCGCCGCGGCCTGGCCGAGCGCGCCGATCGCGGCCCGGGAGAACCGGCGCTTCCTCGGCCGCGCGGTGCGGTTCCTGGCCGGCGAGGCGGGCATCCGCCAGTTCCTGGACATCGGCACCGGCCTGCCGACCGCCGGCAACACGCACGAGGTCGCCCAGGCGATCGACCCGTCGGCCCGGGTGGTCTACGTCGACAACGACCCCATGGTCATGGTCCACGCCAGGGCGCTGCTGACCAGCGCCCCCGAGGGCAGGACCGCCTACCTGGAGGCGGACCTGCGCGACCCGGGCCGCATCCTCGCCCACCCCGACCTGCGGGCGACGCTGGACTTCACCCGGCCGATCGGCCTGATGCTCGTCGCGGTCCTGCACTTCATCCACGGCGAGGGCGCCGGCGCGCCGATCGTGCGGGAGCTGCTCGCCGCCCTGCCCGAGGGCAGCTACCTCGTGGCCAGCAACGCGACGAAGGACTTCCTCCCGCCGCAGATCTCGCAGGTGTACGACCGGATGCTCGCCGCCGGGCAGACCGACATCTGGCCGCGGACCGAGGCCGAGTTCGGCGCCCTGTTCGACGGGCTGACGCTGGTCGACCCGGGCGTCGTCGCGGTGCACGAGTGGCGCCCCGACACCGCGCCGGACCCGGCACTGACGCCCGCGGACGTGTCCGTCTACGGGGCCGTCGGCAGGCTGTAGCCCTTCTTCCCGATCCCGTCGAGGAGGCGGTCGAGCCCCGCCGGCCCTCGCCACGGCGTGAGCGTGGTCAGCGTTCGTGCAGGGTGTCCACGTCGGCGCCGTGGTCGAGCAGGAACCGCACGGCCCGGTCGAGGTCGGCCTGCCGGAGCACCAGCGCCCCGACCCGCGTCTTACGGGCCGGCTGCGCCCCGCGGTCGTACACGTCGACGCCGCGCGCCCGCACCTCCAGCCGCCACCGCCCGTCGTCGGTGACCAGCACCCGCATCCCCCGCACCGCATGATTCTGGTGCCGCTAGGACCCGATTCGCCGCCCAAATCGCAAAAATCGGATTTGCCGGACGAAGCGGCGGGTCACCACTGGGCGTAGGGGACGTTCCAGTCGCCGAGGCCGTCGGTGAGCTGCAGGTTCTTGGGGGTGTTGCGGACCTCGACGACGTCGCCGACGTCGAAGGTGTCGTAGAACCACTTGGCGTGGTCGGGGGCCACGTTGATGCAGCCGTGGGAGGTGTTCTCCTTGCCGTGCTTGGGGATGTTCCAGTCGGCGAGGTGGACGTACTCCCCCGAGAGCGAGATGCGGCACGCCAGCCGGATCTTCTCCTCGTAAAAGTTCGGGTCGTTCTTGTTGGTGACGCCGTAGCTGGCGGAGCTCATGGTGACCAGGGGTTCCTTGGTCATGAGGACGTGGACGCCGCTGGCGGTGAGGTAGTCGATCTTCTCGCCCTTGGAGCCGACGGTGCCCTTGCCGCCCCTGCCCATGCTGCAGGGGATCCGGCGGACCATCTGGCCGTCGATGTAGCACTCCATCTGCTTGGTGTTGGAGTCGGCGATGGCGATGCGCGACTTGCCGATGGAGAAGCCGGCGGAGGCGTTGGTGCCGCCGTAGACGCCGTTGCCGATGTCGACGCCGAGGAGGTTGGCGTTGACCTTCACGGTGGTGCCGGGGGCCCAGTACTTCTCGGGGCGCCAGTGGGCGCTCTGCGCGCTCACCCAGTGCCACTTGCCCTCGACCTCGGGCGAGGTCGTCACCTTCATGGCCTGCTCGACGGCGTCCTTGTTGGTGACGGCCTTGTTGAAGAAGACGATGACGGGCTGGCCGACGCCATACGTGTTGCCGTTCTTCAGCGCGAGCATCGGGTTGGCCTGGAACGTGATGGACACCGTGCTCGCGGGCTTCAGCGTGGTGAAGGTCGCGGTCTGGTTGACGGCGGCGCCGCCCGCGTCGACACCGGTGACCGTGACGGTGTAGGTCTGCCCGTAGGCGAGGGCGCCCGTCGACTGCCAGCCGTGCTTGTCCTCGGCGAGCGTGCCGGCCAGGTTCTTGCCGCCCGCGGCGACCGTGACGGTGTCGAGCGTGCCGTTCTCGATCGCGACGGTGACCGGGCTCGACGGCGCGACGTCCTTGCTGTCGGCGGCGGGCGTGATGGTGACCTTGGCCGGCTGGGCGCCGCCACCGCCCCCGCCACCCGCGCCGCCGGTCGAGCCGGCGTCGGTCTTCTTCGGCGTGTCGGAGCACCCCGCCAGCACCGCGGCGGTCGCGACTCCCGCACCCGTGACCAGCACCCTACGACGACTCAGCATGTCTCGTCCCTCCCCGCCCGCGAACGCTACCCACACGAAGACGTCTCGCAAAACCCTTCGCGTTGCACACGACAGTGAGGAATTCGGCTATTCCACGGTCAGCTCGACCTGGTTCGGGTAGAAGGCGACCCGCTTCGCGATCGGCTCGACGGCCGGATAGGGCGTCTCGTAGGTCCAGATGACGTTGGTCAGCTCACGGTCGGGGGTGACGACGCTGTAGTACGACGCGTCGCCCTTGAACGGGCAGTGGGTCTGGTGCTCGGTGCGCCGCAGCAGCGACTGGTCCACGTCGCCCAGCGGCAGGTAGTACACCGGCGGGTAGGTCGACTCCTGCAGGGTGAGCGCGTCGGTGGTGTCGGCGACGGTGACGCCGTCGACGCGGACCGTCACGCGCCGGCCGGTCGGCGTGACGGTGATCGGGTGGCTCGCATCGGGGATCTTCATGGTCCCGACCCTAGCTCGCGGTCAGGCGGCCCGGCCTGTCGCGAGCAGCCGGTCGACGCACCGCTCGGCGAGGCCCGGGTCGGTGAGCGTCCAGGGCAGGAAGATCACGCGGTAGATGATCGGGGCGACGACCAGGTCGACGATGTCGTCGGCGGCGAACGGCGCGCCGGACCGCGAGGCGAGGACGACGGCCTCGGCCCGGCGGTTGCGCAGGCAGTCGGACTCGGTCTCGCCGGCGGAGGCGGCCCCGCCCCGCAGCAGGGCGGCGTTGACGGGCTTGGCGTAGTGCTCGACGATCTCGCCGGCCCAGGCGACGAGGTCGGCCCGCAGCTCGCCGGTGTCAGGCAGCGGGCGGGTGGGGTCGAGCCGGTAGGTGGCGATGTCGTTGAGCATCGTCGGCAGGTCGCCCCACCGCCGGTAGATCGAGGTCGGGTTGACGCCGGCCCGCTCGGCGACCATCGGGATGGTGACCCGCTCGGCGCCGCGCTCCCGCACGAGGTCCTCGACCGCGGTCCTGATCTGCGCGAGCACCGCGGCGCTGCGACCGCCGGTGCGCTTCTCGGGCATGTGACGCTCCTAACGCAACGATAATTGCTTTAAGCGGCGCCGGAGCGCGTAGCTTCAGCCTAACGCAGAGATTTTTGCTTTAGGGGGTACGCCATGACCACCACCGCTCTGGCCAGACCGTTCACGCTGCCCGCCGGGGTCGCGTTCGCCGGCACGGGTCTCGCGTTCGCGTCGCTCTACCTGGCGGCCGGCGCGCCGACGCCGCTGCTCGTGCTGTTCGAGCGGGAGTGGGGCTTCGCGCCGTGGGTGCTCACCGTCGCGTTCGCCGCCTACGCGCTGGGGCTGCTCGCGGCGCTGCTCGTCGCCGGCTCGCTGTCCGACCACGTCGGCCGCCGCCCCGTGCTGGTCGGCGCGCTCAGCGTCGAGGTCGTCGCGATGCTCATGTTCGTGTTCGCGCCGGGCATCGGCTGGGTGATCGCCGCCCGCGTCGTGCAGGGCGTCGCGACCGGCGCGGCCAGCAGCGCGTTCACCGCCGCGCTCGTCGAGCTGGCGCCGCCGCACCGCAAGCGCCTCGGCACGGTCGTCGCCGGCGCGGCACCCGCCGGCGGACTCGGCCTCGGGGCGCTGCTGACCGGCACGGCCGTGCAGTTCACCGGCTCGGCAAACCTCATCGTCTTCGGCACGCTCGCCGTCATCATGGTGCTCGGCACGCTCACCGCCGCGCTGTCCGGCGAGACCGTGACCCGCCGCGCCGGCGCGCTCGGCTCGCTCAGGCCGCGGGTGACGGTGCCCCGGGCGGCCCGCCGCGAGTTCGGCGCCGCGATCCCCGTGCACCTGGCCAGCTGGATGTTCGCCGGGCTGTTCATGGGCCTCGCCCCGACGATCGTCCGCGACATCTTCCACCTCGACAGCGGCCTGCTCAACGGCGCGACCGCGTTCCTGCCGCCCGCGGCCGCCGCAGTCGCCGGCTACGCCCTCGGCCGGCAGCACCCGCGCCGCACGATCCTGCTCGGCGGCACCGCCGTCCTGCTCGGCGCCACGGTCGTGCTCACCGGCATCGTCGCCGTCGCGCTGCCGCTCGTCTGGATCGGCGGGATCGTGGGTGGCGCCGGGTTCGGCGCCACGTTCTCCGGGGCGCTGCGGGCCGTCGGGCCGCTCGCCGAGACACACCAGCGGGCCGGCCTGTTCGCGGCCGTGTTCATCGTCGCCTACCTGTCCTTCGGCGTGCCGGCGATCGTCGCCGGGCAGCTCGTCGCCCCGCTCGGACTGCTCACCACGGTCCTGCTGTACGGCGCCGCGATCCTCGCCGCCGCGGCGGCCGGCCTGTTCACCCAGTGGCGGCTCACCCGCCCCGCGTGACCCGTCGGGTGACCGGTCCCGCGCGGAAGCTCTTCAGAGCGGGGCGGCGGTGCCGATGTGGACACGACCAGCCCGGCGAGCAGAGGAGACACGGCATGGACGTCGGCTCGATCGCATCGTCCATCACCTGGAGCGTCCCGGCCGCCGGTCGCGGGGTCGACCCCGCCGCCGCCCAGGCACAGGTCAACGCGCAGGCCGACACGCTCAGCGCGCTCATGGGCACCAAGCACAACACCGCGGTCGCGGCCGGCCTCTCCGACGGCAAGGGCGTCGACATCTACCTGTAGGGACTAGATTCGGTCGGATGAAGCGGCAGGAGATCAGCGACGCCGTCGTCGACGTCGGATGGCGGTACGTCCTCGGCACGATCATGACCATGGTGCCCGTCGGATCGGTCGGCCAGGCCGCCGAGGTCGCGGCCAGGTGCACCGCCGCCGCCGGCGACGACGCCGACCGGCACCTGTGGCTCGACCTGCGGGCCGACCACGTCCTGCTCACCCTCCAGAGCCTCGGCGAGGCCGCGGTGACGCCCCGTGACATCGAGCTGGCCCGGGCGCTCACCGGGTCGCTGCGGGAGATCGGCCTGAGCACCGTGCCCGCGACCGGCCGGGCCGCCCAGCTCATCGAGGTCGCCGTCGACGCGATGGACATCCCGGCGGTCCGCCCGTTCTGGAAGGCCGTGCTCGGCTACGAGGACGAGGCCGGCGGCGAGGGCGACACCGGCGCGCCCGTCGTCGACCCGCACCGCCTCGGCCCCGCCGTCTGGTTCCAGCAGATGGACAAGCCGCGCGTCGAGCGCAACCGGATCCACCTCGACATCAGCGTCCCGCACGACGCGGCGGCGGACCGTATCGCCGCCGCCCTGGCCGCCGGCGGCGTCCTCGTGTCCGAGGCGGCCGCCCCCGCGTACTGGATCCTCGCCGACGTCGAGGGCAACGAGGTCTGCGTCACCACCTGGCAGGGCCGCGACTGATGCGCGAGGACGCCATCGCCGAGCTGCGCCGGGGCGGTCGCGAACGGGCCGCCCTGCGCCCGGCCGGGCCGCCGGTGCCGGTGGAGGACGGCACCGTCGACGGGGTCGGGATCCGCAGATACGAGCAGCGCGGCCCCGACACGGTCGTCTTCGCCCACGGCGGCGGCTTCGTCCTCGGCGACCTCGAGACCCACGACGCCTTCGCGCGGCGGATCGCCGAGGCCACCGGACGGACGGTCGTCGCCGTGGACTACCGGCGGGCCCCGGAGCACCCGTTCCCCGCCGCGTTCGACGACGTGCTCACGGTGCTGGACGCCGTGCTCAAGACCCGGCCGGACGGCAGGGTGGCGCTCGCCGGGGACTCCGCCGGCGGGTTCCTCGCGATCCTGGCGGCCCTGGCCAGGCGGGGACGGGTCGACGGGCAGCTGCTCGTGTGCCCGGTCGCGGAGGTCGCGCTCCCCGCCACCAGCCGCAGTGTGGCCGAGAAGGGCGCCGGCTTCGGCCTCGACGTCGCGCAGCTGCGGGAGTGGATCGGCTGGTGGGCGCCCGGGGCGGCCCCGGACCCTCTCTCCGAGGACCTCACCGGCCTGCCCCCGGCGCTCGTCGTCACCTGCGAGCACGACCCGCTCCGCGACGGCGGCGACCAGTACGCCCAGCGCCTCCGGCAGGCCCGGGTGCCGGTCGTACACCGGACGGAGCCCGGACTCGAACACAACTTCGCCCAGTCGGTGCACCAGTCCCCCGCCTGCGCTGAGGCCGACGCCCGCTGGCTGCGCGACGCGGCCGGGATCCTGCGATGAGCCGGGTCGAGCGGCACGAGCGGGTGTCCTCGCGGCTGGCGCTGCTCAGTGACGCCGCGGTCGCGGCGATGCTGGACGACGCGCGGCCGGACGCCGTCGGCATCGGCGGGCACACGGCGACGCTCGACGTCGGCGGGGTGCCGGTGTTCGTCAAGCAGGTGCCGGTCACCGAGCTGGACCTGGCACACCCGCACTCCACCGCGAACCTGTTCGGGCTGCCGATGTACTGCCAGTACGGGGTCGGCTCGACCGGCTTCGGCGTGTGGCGGGAGCTGGCCACGCACCGCGTCACGACCGGGTGGGTGCTCGCCGGGCGGCACCCGGCGTTCCCGCTGCTGCACCACTGGCGGGTCCTGCCGGCGGGCTTCGCGTGGGAGCGCGTCGACATCGAGGAGCGGGTCGCCTACTGGGGTGACGCGCCGTCCGTACGACTCCGGCTGACGCAGCTCCAGGACGCGCCGGCGCGGCTGGTGCTCTTCCTCGAGCACCTCCCCCGGACCGTGCACGAGCACCTCAAGGAGCGGCCGGAGGCGGCGCCCGACGTCGACGTCCAGCTGCGGGACGCGATCGCGTTCATGAACGGCGCCGGGCTGTGGCACTTCGACGGGCACTTCAACAACATCCTGACCGACGGCCGGCAGGTGTACCTCGCGGACTACGGCCTGGCCCTGCACGAGGGCTTCGACCTGACCGCCCCGGAGCGCGCCTGGCTGCGCGAGCACGCCGACTACGACCTGCGGTACACCACCGGACACCTGGCCACCTGGCTGGCGGAGGAGTTCCGCGGCGACGCGGACCGCGCCGCCGTGCTCCGCGGCGAGGCGCCGTTCCTGGGCCCGGCCGCCGCCGCTTCGGTGATGCGCCGATATGCGGACCGGGCCCTCGTCACGACCGCGTTCTTCCAGGAGCTGGTCACCGGGGCGAAGACGGCGCCGTACCCCGTGATGGCGTGAACCCGAGCAGCCGCGACGCGGCGCCGGTGTCGATCGGGACCCGCCGGCCCGGGATCGGCGACCGGACCGGCACGCCCGGGTGGTAGGTGGCGATCAGCTCCTCGGTCGGTGTGTCGCAGAACGTCTCCGGCGCGGCGACGAAGCACCGGTGGAACCCCATCAGCGGCACGGTCGCGGCCAGCCACGCGGCCTCGGCGGCGTCGTCGACGTGCAGGTACGCCCACGAGTTCCGGGCGCCCTTCGCCGGGTCGGCGCGCAGGTCGGCGGCCGCCTTCGCGAGCCGGTCCGTGTCGCCGGTGAACGGGAACCGCAGCGCGACGACGTCCATGCCGTCGCGGCGGTGGAACATCTCGCCGGTCAGCTCGTCGACGAGCTTCGACAGCGCGTACGGGTCCTCGATCCGCGGCGGGGCGGCCTCGTCGAGCGGGTAGTACGGCGGGTGCAGGTCGTGCGGCGAGAACGGCATCCCGAGCAGCGCGTAGCTGCTGGCCAGGACGGCCCGGCGGACGCCGCGGCGGGCGGCCTCGTCGAGCACCACGAACGTGGCCCGGGTGTTGCCGCCGAACACCTCCAGGCCGGTGCCGAGGGTCGGCGCGGGGATCGCGGCCAGGTGGATGACGGCGTCGACCGGCGCGTCGAAGGCCGCCGCGACGACGTCCGGGTCCCCGGCCGATCCGATGACCACGTCGACGCGGCCACCGGCCCTGTTGCGCGCCTCTGGGGCGCCGGCCGTCCCGGCGCCGGAGCGGCCGCCGCCGTCGACCCCGGTACGTGCGTCCGGGGCATCGGCGGTACCGACGCCGGAAACGACATCAGGGAAGGTGACGGGCTCCAGGGACAGGGCGACGACGTCGGCACCGGCGGCGCGCAGGCGGGCGACCGTGGCGCGGCCGATGTTGCCCCCGGCGCCCGTGACGACGATCCTCACGGCGCCTCCAGCGAGCCGTCCGGGCGGCGGACGACGGCGGCCCACCGGTCGAAGAGGAACTTCGTCGGCGGGTACTTCGCCGCCTCGGCCTCGTCGACGTCCACGCCCCAGCCGGGCCGGTCCGACGGGTACATGTAGCCCTTGGTCACGTCGGGGCAGCCGGGGAACACGTCGTGGGTGGCCTCGTTGTACTCGTGCGACTCCTGGAACCCGAACGCGTGGCTGGAGATGTCGACCGCGAGGTTCGCCGCGACGCCGACCGGCGACACGTCCGCCGGGGAGTGGAACGCGGTCCGCACCCCGCACAGCTCGGCGAGCGCCGCCAGCTTCCGCGTCGGGGTGAGCCCGCCGACCGCGGACGTGTGCAGGCGGATGAGGTCGACGCCGCCGTCGCGGATCAGCCGGGCCGCGTCGGCGACCGAGCTCACCTGCTCCCCGACCGCGAGGGGCACCGGCGACGCGGCGCGGATCTCCGGCAGCCGGTCGTAGAGCTCCGACGGGATCGGGTCCTCCAGGAACGACAGCCCGTAGGGCTCCAGTGCCCGCGCCAGGACGACCGCCTGCTTCGGGGAGAGGCGGCTGTGGACGTCGTGCATGAGGTTGACGCCCGTGCCGAGCCGCTCGCGGGCCGCCTCGAACAGCGACGGGGTGCCCCGCAGGTAGCGCTCCGGGTCCCAGCCGTCCGGGTTCGGCGAGTCCGGGTAGTGCCCGCCCGTCCCCGCGTGGCCGTAGCTGCCGAGGCCGGGCTCCGCCCGTTGGAGGCGGATGCAGCGGTACCCGAGGGCGATGAGGCGCTCCGCCTCGTCGAGCACCTCGCCGGTGTCGGCGCCGGACGCGTGCGTGTAGACCTCGACGCCGCCGCGGACCCGCCCGCCGAGCAGCTCGTGCACCGGCAGCCCGGCCCGCTTCCCGGCGATGTCCCACAGCGCCTGGTCCAGGCCCGACAGGGCGTTGTTGAGGACCGGCCCGTTGCGCCAGTACGACGAGAGGTGCACCGTGCGGGTGATGTCCTCGATGTCGGCCGGGTGCCGCCCCACGGCGAGGGGGCCGACATACTCGCTGACCGCCGCCGCCACCGCCGCGTAGCGCTGGGTGAACGTCGCGCAGCCCAGCCCGTACAGCCCCGGCTCCGTCGTCTCGACCTTGACGACGACCAGCGGCAGGCCCTCCGGCGCCGTGACGATCGGCCGGACCCTGGTGATCCGCAGGGCGTCGCGGGCCGGCCACGGCGGCACGGACTCGGGCAGGCCACCGTCCGGACCGAGCAACCGGTTCGGGTCGTGTTCCACGGCTTCCCCCTTCGGCGGTGGTAGCTCATGATCCGTCGATCATGGGTGCGCTAACGTTACGCCGTGCACTTGCCCTCTTCCGACGCCGACACCCGGCCGATCTGGGTCCTCGAGGTCGGGGGCAGCCACGTCACCGCCGCCGGCGTGCTGCTGGACGACCGGCAGGTGATCCAGCGGCAGCGCCACCCGCTCGACCCCACCCTGTCCGCCGACGGCATCGTCGACGCCCTCGCCGGCGCCGCGAAGCTCCTCGACCCGCAGGCCGGTGACCGCTGGGCGATCGCGATGCCGGGCCCGTTCGACTACCGCACCGGCGTGTCCCTGCACGAGGGCGTCGGCAAGTTCGACAGCCTGCACGGCCTGGATCTGCGCGCCGCGCTCGCGCTCGCCATCCCGACCACACCGGACGCCTTCACCTTCGTCAACGACGCCGACGCCTTCCTGCTCGGCGAGTGGGTCGACGGCGCCGCCAAGGGCGCGTCCCGCTGCGTCGCCATCACCCTCGGCACCGGGATCGGCTCCGCGTGGCTCGCCGACGGCAGCGTCGTCACCACCGGCCCGACCGTCCCACCCGACGGCGAGGTGCACTTCTGCACCATCGACGGGGTCGAGCTGGAGGACGTCGTCTCCGACCGTGCGCTCATCCGCGCGTACCGCGAAGCCACCGGCGTGGACGTGGACGGCATGCGGGGCCTGGCCGCCCGCGCCCGCGAGCTGGACGCGGCCGCCCAGACCGTGATCGACACCGCGTTCGGCGCCCTCGGCCTGCTGCTGACGGAGTGGCTCACCCGCTTCGACGCCGAGGTGGTCGTCTTCGGCGGCTCGATGACCGGCGCCTGGGACCTGATCGAGCCGGCGCTCGCCCTCAACCTCCCGGCCCGCCCCGTGTCGGACACGGAGCACGCCGCCCTGATCGGCGCCGCCTGGGCCGCCGCCCACCCGG
The DNA here is from genome assembly GCF_040614215.1 of Dactylosporangium sp. NPDC006015. Taxonomy (NCBI): domain Bacteria; kingdom Bacillati; phylum Actinomycetota; class Actinomycetes; order Micromonosporales; family Micromonosporaceae; genus Dactylosporangium; species Dactylosporangium sp. NPDC006015. Next base: position 134,049 of record NZ_JBEXUD010000006.1, on the reverse strand, counting down.
ACGCCGCCGCCTACTGATAGGGCCGCTCGGGCGGCAGCAGGGCCGCGGCCTCCTCCAGCGCGCGGGCCTCGACCAGGGCGTGGATCTCGTGCACCAGGGGCGTGACGTCGCGGATCCCGACGGTCCACTCGTCCACGTACCGGTGGACGGCTGCCCCGCTCAGGCCGAGCTGCAGCGAACGGTGCTCCAGGGGGCGCAGGTGCAGGTCGCGCTCCGGGTCCCACTGGACCCGGACGGGGCTCGTGCGCAGGGCCCGCGACCAGGCCTCGCGGCTCTCGTGAAGGTCCGGCACGTAGTGGCTCAGGCACGCCTCCGCGACGGCCGCGTCGAACCCATCGCGGCGCAGCCGGACCGCCAGCACGCGCTCCTGGCCTTCCTTGGTGGCCCAGCCGCTGCGGTACATCATCCACAGGAACGACGGCTTGACCCAGGTCATCCTGTCGCGCTTGAACGGCGGCACGAACCGCTGCGCGTCCAGGGCCGGCAGCGCGATCGCGGGGCTGTAGGCCTGGTAGACGGTGATCGTGTCAGCGTCGAAGACGGCGCGGACGGCATGACGGTCGGGCACCTGGAGACCGTAGAAGGTTAGGGTGCGGTGTGTCATTCGCATTGAACGACCTGCCCTTCACCGCCGCCGACGTCGCCGCCCACCTGGACGCGGCCGGCTTCACGGAGTCGCCGCAGCTGCGGCAGACCCTGGCCCTCGCCGAGGAGGTCGGCGAGTTCGTCGGCGCGGTCCGCCGGCACGCGGGAATGGCCCGCCGCTCAGGCCCCTTCAGCGACGTCGAGGAGGAGCTCGCCGACGTCGTGCTGACCGCCTTCGTCACCGCCCACACCATGGGCATAGACCTCCGCCAAGCCTTGGAGAAGAAGCTAGCCGTCATCTACTCCCGAGGCTGGAAAGACCCCACCAACGCCTAGCCCCGACCCTCCGCCACGCACGCGACAGACGTTTCCGTGTGATCCGGAAGACTTCGTGCTGCCATAGCGACACAAAGTCTTCCGGATCACGAGAACCAGGCGCCCGCGGAATGATCCCGAAAGCTTTCGGTGACCCCGGCTACCAGAACGATTCGGGATCACGGGAGGGCCCGACGCCAACTCACGCGCCGGGCCACCCCGACCTCCGTTTCCGTGATCCGGAAGACTTTGTGCTGCTATAGCGACACAAAGTCTTCCGGGTCATGAGGAACCCCCACCCCAGCCACCGCGGAGGGCAACCACCGGATGGGCGCGGATGCGCAATCCGGCCGCGCGAAGCGCTGGCTGTGCGAGCGCAGCGAGCATTGGGGGTCCGGGGTGAGAATCCCCCGGCGGGCCCCGCCGCGGCAGCGGTGGGGAGGCGAGCCCATTGCGAAGCAACTGGCGGGAAACAGCGGGGAGGCGAGCTGTAGCCGAAGGCTACTGGCGGGAAACAGCTCCGGTGGAGCCGCGGACCGTGAGGTGGACGGGCAGCATCACCGACTGGCGCATTGCAGGGGCGGACGGGTCGAGGCGGGACAGGAGCATCGACACGGCGACCCGGCCCGCCTGCTCGATCGGTGCGGTGAGGGTGGTCAGCGGCGGGTGGCAGAAGTCGGCGCCGAAGATGTCGTCGCAGCCGACCACGCTCAGGTCCTCCGGCACCCGGACCTCCCGCTCCCGCAGCCGCTGCAGGATGCCGATGGCGAGCAGGTCGTTGAAGACGATGCAGGCGGTCGCGCCGGTGTTGAGGACCGCGTCGGCGGCGGCGGAGCCGGAGCGGCGCCCGGAGGGGAAGGGGCCGACGCGCGTGAAGGTCAGCCGGTGCCGGGCCGCGACCGCCCGGACGGCGTGCCAGCGGGCCTCGTTCGGCCAGGAGCGTTCGGGGCCGGAGACGTAGGCGATGTCGCGGTGGCCGAGGGAGATCAGGTGCTCGGCCGCCTGGCCCATCCCGGCGGGGGTGTCGATGATCGCGCTCGGCACGCCGCGGACGTTGCGGTTGATGGTGACCAGGGGGATGTCCTGGGCGAGCGCCGCCAGCGCCCGGTCCGGCAGCCGGGACGCGGCGAGGATCGCCCCGTCCAGGGAGCGGCGCATCTTGTGCAGCAGCTCCACCTCCAGGTCGCCGGAGTCCTCGGTGTCGATCAGCAGCTGTGCGTAGCCGGCGGCCTTGAGCTGCATCTGGGTGCCGCGCAGCACGCCGAAGTAGAACGGGTTCGTCACGTCGGAGACGAGGACGGCGATCGCTCCGGTACGGCCCGAGCTCAGCGCCCGCGCCTGTGAGTTCGGCACGTAGCGCAGCTCGCGGGCCGCGGCCTCGATCCGCTCCCGGGTCGCCGGGTTGACCCGGCCGGGGTTGTTCAGGGCGCGCGACACCGTCGACGCGGCGACCCCCGTGGCCGCGGCGATGTCGTTGATGGTGACGGGCCGGTCACCGGAGCCGAACTGATGCGCACGGGGCATGGGGATGAGAAAAGCAGATGATGGCAAACGATGGCAAGCGGTTGCCACCACAAAGACGGCGCTGATAGCGTCCGCCCCCAAGCAGCAATGAAAGATGCCCGCCAGCAGCAACGATGCGCTCCGTCACACCCCCAGTGAACGAGGAGTGGACACCCCCATGAAACGCGTTTCCATCATCGCCGCGAGCCTTCTGCTCTTAGCCGCCTGCGGAGGCGGCGGCGACGACAAACCGGGCGAAACGGGCCTCAACGGCGCCGGCAAGACGCTCAACGTGCTCGTCCAGGCCAACACGATCTACCCCGACCAGCAGCGCGCCTGGTTCACGGAGATCAACGACAAGTTCAAGGCGCAGACCGGTGCCGAGGTGAAGTTCGAGACGTTCGCCTCGCCCAACGACGAGCTGACGAAGATCCAGACGTCGGTGCTGTCCGGTCAGGGCCCCGACATCTACTCCCTCGGCACCACGTTCACCCCGACGGCCTACGCGACCGGGGCGTTCCTGGAGCTCAAGGACGACGACTGGAAGAAGCTCGGCGGCAAGGACGCGTTCCTGCCCTCGACCCTCGGCATCTCCGGGCCCGACGCCGAGCACCAGGTCGGCATCCCGTTCACCAGCCGGCCGTTCGTCATGGCCTACAACACGGAGCTGCTCAAGGCCGCCGGCATCGACAAGCCGGCGACGAGCTGGGACGAGCTGCTCGTCCAGGCGAAACAGCTGACGAAGGGCGACACCTACGGGCTCGCGGTCGCCTACGCCGACGGCTTCGACCCGTGGAAGTTCATCTGGGCGATGAGCGTCCAGGCGGGCAACCCCCTCGTCAAGGACAAGAAGGCGTCGCTGAACGACCCGGTGACCTTGAAGGCCTACCAGACCTATCTCGGCTGGCTCGCCACCGACAAGGTCGTCAACCCGGCCGCCGTCGGGTGGAAGAACGCCCAGGCGATCGCCGACTTCGGCGCCGGCAAGGCCGCGTTCCTGCCGATGGTGTCCGCCACGTCGAAGGTCACGCTCGACAAGTCGTCGGTCGCCGGCAAGTACGCCTACGCGATCATGCCGACCGTCCCGCCGGGGCAGACCAGTACACCAGGCGTCGGCGCGACCAGCATCCTGTCCGGTGACAACCTCGTCGTGGCGAAGTACACGAAGAACAAGGACCTCGCCCTCGCGCTGGTGAAGCTGCTGACCAGCCCGGAGCAGCAGGAGTCGTACTACAAGACGTTCGGCGAGCTGCCCACGAACGCGACCGCGGCGAAGAAGCTGCAGGCCGACCCGGCCCTCGCGCCGATCATCGACTCGGCGTCGAAGGCGAGCGGCACCCCGTTCAACGGCGCGTGGAGCCAGGTGCAGCTGGCCCTCGTCAACGTCGTCGTGCAGTCGATCCCGGCACTGAAGGACGGCAAGCTGGACGAGGCGAAGCTCAAGCAACTGATCGCCGACGGCCAGAAGGCCGCGCAGGACGCGCTGGACAAGAGTAAATAGATTCATGGCGATCGAAACTGCCGCACCGCCGGCGGCCCGGGGCACCACGCCCGGGCCGCCGGCCCGCCGCCGCCCCCGGCACCGTCCACTGTGGATGCTGACGCCGGGCGGGGTCCTGCTCGTCCTGGTGATCCTGGTGCCGCTCGGCGTCGCCCTCACCGTGTCCCTGCTCGACCTCGACCAGTACACGCTGCGCGAGTGGACCGGCGCGCCGTTCATCGCCCTCGACAACTACGTCGAGGCGGTCACCGACACGCCCCTGCCGCACGCCATCTGGGTCTCCGTCGGCTACTCGGCGCTGGTCACCGTCGCCACCCTGCCGATCGGCCTCGCCGCGGCGCTCGCCACCCAGCAGCGGTTCAAGGGGCGCGCCCTCGTCCGGTCGGCGTTCCTCATCCCGTACGTGCTGCCCGCGTTCGTCGTCGGCACGGTGTGGCGCACGATCCTCATGCCGTCCGGCCCGGCGAACTCGCTGCTCGGCGACGGGCGCCTGTGGCTCAACGGCCCCGACAGCTACTGGACGCTCGTCGTCGTGCAGCTCTGGACGTCGTGGCCGCTGCTGTACCTCCTCGCGGCGTCGGGCCTGCAGAGCATCGCCGAGGAGGTGCACGAGGCGGCCGCGCTGGACGGCGCCGGCTGGTGGGCGAAGCTGCGCCACGTGGTCTTCCCGCACCTTCGCGGCGTCCTCGCCCTGGCGCTCATCATCGCGTTCCTGCACAACCTCAACAGCTTCACGCTGCCGTACGTGCTGTTCGGGGTGCCCGCCCCGCACGACGTCGAGGTGCTGCCCGTGCTGACCTACGTCGAGAGCTTCCAGAACTTCCGGTTCGGGCTCAGCGCCGCCATGGCCGTGCTGTCGCTGGTCCTGGTGGCGATCCCTCTGTCGGTGTACCTGCGCGCGGTGAGGCTGAACCAGCATGAGGACTGACGTACAGCGGCTCCTGCCGAGAAGCATGCAGGCGGTGGTCATCGCGGTCCTGCTGGTGTTCGTGCTGACGCCGGTGCTGTACATGCTGTTCGCGTCCGTCAACGACGACCTCGCCGTCGCCCGCGGCGCGTTCTGGCCGAAGAGCCTGCACCTGGACAACTACAGCAAGATCTGGTCGACCGTCGACCTCGGCGCCGGGCTCGGCAACAGCGTGGTCGTCGCCGGCAGCGTCGCCGTGGTGTCCGCGCTCGTCGCCGTCGCCACCGCGTACGTCCTCGTGCGGTTCCAGTTCCTCGGCCGCGGCCTGATCCTGCGCGGTCTCCTGGCGCTGCAGTCGATCCCCGGCACGCTGATGCTGCTGCCGGTGTTCGTGCTGTTCGCGAACCTGTCCGCGGTCCTCGGCGTGCAGGTCATCGGCACCCGGTGGGCGCTGTTCGTCACGTACCTGACGTTCGCGCTGCCGTTCTCGACGTGGGTCATGGTGACGTACCTGCGGGGGCTGCCCGCGGAGCTCGACGAGGCCGCCCGCCTCGACGGCGCCTCCTCCTGGCGGATCCTGCGCTCGATCATCATCCCGCTCAGCTGGCCCGGCCTCGTCGTGGCGAGCATCTTCGCGTTCCTCCTCGGGTGGAACGACGTGCTGTTCGCCTCCGTGATGACCAACCCCGACAGCCGCACCGTCGCGGTGGCCCTGCAGGTGTTCGGCGCCACCCAGGAGGGTGGCGCCATCCCGGTCTACGGGCAGCTGATGGCCTCCGCGCTGATCTGCGCGCTGCCGGTGGTGGTGTTGTACCTGGTGTTCCAACGGTTCCTGGTCGGCGGCCTGACCGCCGGGGGAGTGAAATGACAGACCTGATCAACGTGGCGATCGTCGGCAGCGGCATCATCGGCGGCAACCACGCCGACGCGATCCTGCGCCATCCCCGACTACGGATCGTGGCCCTGGTCGACGCGGTCGACGCCGCGAACGCGGCCCTGGCCGCCCGGATCGACCCGCCGCCGTCCTGCCACCGCACCCTGGGTGCCGCGCTCGCCGCGGAGCGGGTGGACCTCGTCGCGATCTGCACGCCCAGCGGCCTGCACGTCGAGGCCGCCGAGGAGACCCTGCGGGCCGGCGCGCACCTGCTCGTCGAGAAGCCCCTGGACGTGTCGCTGCCGAAGGCCCGCGCGTTCGCGAAGGTCGCCGCGGAGGCCGAGCAGCGCGGGCTCGTCTGCGCCGTCGTCAGCCAGCACCGGTTCGACCCGGCGATGGTCGCCGTGCGGCGGGCCGCGCGCGAGGGCCGGCTCGGCCGGCTCACGTCCGCGGTCGTGTCCATGCCATGGTGGCGGGACCAGGCCTACTACGACTCCGCCGACTGGCGCGGCACGTGGGAGTTCGACGGCGGCGGCGCCGTCGCCAACCAGGGCATCCACCTCGTCGACCAGATGCTGGCGCTGCTCGGCCCGCCGGTCGAGGTCACCGCCCGCACGACCCGGATCGCGCACGAGCGGATCGAGGTCGAGGACCTCGCCGTCGCCACGCTCCGCTTCGCCGGCGGCGCGCTCGCCGTGCTGCACGCCAGCACCAGCGCCCACCCCGGCCTGCCGGTGCGGCTGCAGCTGCACGGCACCCGCGGCTCCGCCGTGCTGCACGACGACCAGCTGGAGTACTTCCACAGCGCCGACACCGGGGAGACGGCCGCCGACCTCGTCGGCGCCGAGGACCTGTACGGCGCGCCCAAACCGGCGGACGGCTTCGTCGTCGGGCACCTGCGCCAGTACCAGGACCTCGTCGACGCCATCGACGAGCGGCGGCTTCCCGGGGTACGGGTCGCGGACGGCCTCCTGGCCCTCGCCACGGTGCGGGCCGTGTACGTGGCGGCCACGCTCGACCGGCCGGTGCTGTTCGACCAGGTCCTCGACGGCGTCCACGACGACGTGCAGCCGGTGGTTTCGACACAGGAGGTTCAGGCGTGAGGTTCTCGGTCTTCACCGCATCGACGCCCGACTGGGCGCCCGACGAGGTCGTGCGGCACCTCGCCGCGCAGGGCTGGGACGGCGTCGAGTGGCGCGTCGTCGACCAGGATGACGCCGACCAGCCCGGCTTCTGGAAGGGCAACCGGGCCACCTGGCCGCTGACCGGCCTGGAGGCTGCGCTGCCGGAGATCGCCGCCCTCACCCGCGGCGCCGGCCTCGAGTTCTCCGGTGTCGGCGGCTACGCGCGCAGCTTCGAGCACGACGACGTCGCCCGGCTCCTCGCCGCCACCGCGATCCTCGGCGCGGGCCGGGTCCGGGTCACCATGCCGCTGCTGTCCACCGGCCGCTACCCGGACCTGTTCGACGCCACCCGCAAGGACCTCGAGTGGGCGACCGGGCTCGCCGAGCGGCACGGCGTCACGATCCTCATCGAGCTGCACCACGAGACGATCGTGTCGTCGGCGTCCGCCGCGATGCGCCTCGTCGACGGGCTCGACCCGCGGCACGTCGGCGTCATCCACGACCTCGGCAACCTCGTCATCGAGGGGCACGAGGACCACCGCGCCGCGTTCGAGCTGCTCGGCCCCTACCTGCAGCACGTCCACGTGAAGAACGTCGCGTGGCGGCCCGTGGACACCGCCGCCGACGGCACCGTCACCTGGGCGCACGACTGGGCGCCGCTGCGGACCGGGCAGGCGCACGTCGGCCGCTACCTGGCGGCGCTCACCGCGCACGGCTACGACGGCTGGGTCACCGTCGAGGACTTCTCCACCGCCGTGCCGCTGGAGCAGCGCACCGCCGACAATCTCGAATATCTGCGGAGCCTGCTGTAACGCCTTCCGGGGACGCGACATAGAACGGGGTATGGACGACGCAAACGACCGCGACGCCGGCTGGTTCCGGGACGTGTACGCCCGGCACTACGCCGACGTCGTGCGCTACGGCCTGCGCCGGCTCGACGGGACCGCCGCGGCGGAGGAGCTCGCGCAGGAAGTGTTCCTCGTCGCCTGGCGGCGGCGCGGGGAGGTGCCCGAGCCCGCGCTGCCCTGGCTGTACGGGGTGGGCCGCCGGCTGCTGGCCAACCACCGCCGGGCGCGCCGGACGGCCCCGGCGCCAGGTGCCCTCGGCGACCACCCGGCCGCCGACCGGCACGACGGCCTCACCGAGCTCCTCGCGGTCCGGGCCGCGCTGACCCGGCTGTCCGACGACGACCAGGAGATCCTCCGGCTCGTCGCGTGGGAGCAGCTGTCCGTCGCGGAGGCGGCGCTCGTCCTGAGCTGCGGCGTGACCGCGGCACGGGTCCGGCTGCACCGTGCCCGGCGCCGCCTCACCGTCCTGGTCGCCGACACCCCAGCCCCTGCGCCTGCACCTTCCTCTGCCCGTCCCCCCGCACCTACCCGAACGGGAGGAACCCGATGACCGAGCGCACCCTCGACCTACTGGCCGCCGCCGACCCCGCCCGAGACGCTCCGGTCGGCCCCGGCGACGTGGAGACGCTGCTGCGGCTGGCCTCCAACGACGTCACCAGCTACGAGCTGCACCTTCCCGACCGCCGCCGGCGGCGGGCCCTGGCCGGGGTCGCGGCCGCCGTCGCGGTCGTGGCGGTGACCGGGGCGGCCGCGGCCGTCGTGCTCGACCGGGCCCCGGCCAACCGTCCCGTCGCGCCCAGGGTGTGGCCGTCGGACTGCCTCGCCGAGCTGGCCGCGGGACTGCACGCGGCACCGTATGAGGCAACCACCGGCCAGTACGAGTACGTGCGAAACGCAGGGCGCTTCAGCGACAGGGCGCCGATACCTGGCGGGGTCGCCTGGGTGTACTACGTGGGGGAATATTCCACCTGGACCACCGCCGACCGCCGGAATGTGCGTCAACGCACCGTCACCGAGTCGGTGACGTTCGCCGACGACGCGTCGCGGGCCTACTTTCAGAGCCACCCGGAGCGGATGCGGACGGTCGGCACGACCGTCGTCGACGTGCTCCAGGGCGTACCCCCGGAGTTCATGGGGACGAGCTCGCCCCCGCCCCCGGAGTCATTGATCGACACCCTCGACACCACGGGAAGCACCTTCCGACCGGCGCTGGTGCTCTCCAGGGCCTCCGGGACGTACGGGACTCGGGTCCTGGACGTCGCGACCCGGTCCGCGTTGCTGAGGTTCATCGCTGCCGCCGACGGCGTCGTCTGCGCGGGCGAGGCCACCGACCCGACCGGCCGCCGGGGCGTCGCCGTCACAGGCCCGCTCGACAGTGCCCTGGAAGTGGGCCCGTTAAAGCACGGTGTCAACCGGATCATCGTGGATCCTTCGACCGGCGATCTCCTGGCAGCAGGTTACGCCGACGGCACCGGCACCATCTGGTCGAACGTCTACCTCGAGCGCGGCTTCACCGACTCCCGGCCCGCTGTGACCCAGTGACGGGCGTGTCCAGGGTGAGGCGCAGGTCGCGCACCAGGAAGGGGCCGACGGGGGTCGTCCAGGTGCCGCCCTCGCGGACCGCGCTGCCGGAGTGGAAAGCGGTCACGCCGGCCGCCCGCAGCGGGGCGACGTGCTCGTGCCGCAGGCCGCCGCCGGCGAGGACCTGCGGCCGGGTGGGGGCCTCCGCGAGGAGCGTGGCGAGGCCGTCCGGCAGGCCGGTCGGGGCGCCCGAGGTCAGCACGGCGTCCAGGCCGGGCAGACCGGTGATCGCGGCCCAGGCGGCGTGCCGGTCGGCCGTGTGGTCGATCGCCCGGTGGAAGGTCCACGGCGCGCCGTCCAGGACCTCCAGGACCTCCAGGACCGCGGGCAGGTCCACCGCGCCGTCCGGGGTGAGGAAGCCCAGGACGAACTCGGCGGCGCCGGCCGCCCGGAGATCCTTCGCGGTGCGCCGCAGGGACCGGAGATCGCCGGCGGCGAAGCCCGCGGCGGTGCGCACCATCACCCGGACCGGCAGGCCGGCGGCCGCCCGGACCGCCGCCACGGTCGCCGGCGCCGGGCTGAGGCCGTCGGCCGCCATGTCGCTGACCAGCTCCACCCGGTCCGCCCCGCCCTCCAGCGCCAGCCGCGCGTCCACGGCGTCGAGGGCGATGACCTCCAGCAACGGCCTGATCATGAACCAATCGTGCCAGCGCCGTCCCCGGACCTGCCCGTACAGGGCCGCCGAGGTGTCCAGCGGCACACCCCGGGGGGTGGCGGGGGCGCTAGGGTTGGTGCGGTGCAGCACAAGCGCCCCACCCTGGACGACGTCGCGCAGGCCGCCGGGGTGTCCCGGGCCACCGTCTCGCGGGTCATCAACGGCAACCCGCGGGTCGCGGCGGACGTCCGCGAGCTGGTGGACCGGGCCGTCGAGCGGCTCGGCTACCGGCCTGACCCGGTCGCCCGGGCGCTCGCCCGCGGGCACGGTGACGTCGTCGAGCTCATCGTCATCGACGACGAGCCGACGTGCTTCGGCACCAACCCCTACTACGGGCGGGTCGTCGCCGGGATCGTCGACGGGCTGCGGCGGTCCGAGGCGCAGATGCGCGTGCACGTCGTCGGGCAGGCCGACGCGCCGCGGCTGCTCGACCGCGTCGCGCACACCGTGAGCGCCGGCGCGATCCTCGTCAACGTGCCCGCCCCGCTCGCCGCCGCCTTCCACGCGGTCTGCCCGCGCGTGGTGTCGATGGGGCGCACCGCGGCGCCCGTGCCGTCGATCGTGCCGGACAACACGACGGGCGCGTACGCGGCGGTCCAGCTGCTGCACCGCAACGGCCGGAAGCGCATCGCGGCCGTGCCCGGGCCGGAGCACATCGCCGACGCCGTCGACCGCCGCGCGGGTTACCTCGCCGCGGTCCGCGACGCGGGGCTCGAGCCGATCACCGGCGAGGCCGGCGAGTTCAACCGGACGTCGGGCGCGGAGATCACCCGGCGGCTCCTGGCCGAGCACCCGGACATCGACGCGCTGTTCGTCGCGTGCGACCTGATGGCCTCCGGGGCGCTGCAGGCGCTCGCCGCCGCGGGCCTGCGGGTCCCGGACGACGTGGCGGTCATCGGCTTCGACGACAGTCTCATCGCCACGTGTACGACGCCGCCGCTGACCTCGGTCCGCCAGCCGGTCGAGGAGATGGCGGCCGCCGCCACCCGGGCGCTGCTCGGCGGGGAGACCGGGCCCGGCTGGCACGGCACGTTCCCCACCACACTGACCGTCCGCGACAGTTCAGGCTGAGTTCTCCTACCGGCGCTACCTTTCGGGCATGGCTGCCCGTCAGACATTGATCTCGGGGGTACTGACCACCGCCGCCGCCGGCACGCTCGTGCTGCAACTGCTGATCCTGCCGGTGTGGCTGCTGCCCGCCGACCCGCGCTGGGGCTGGCTGCTCGTCCCCCTCGCGCTCACCACCGTGCCGCTGTGGTCGCTCATCCACGAGGGGATCCACGGCACCCTCCTGCGCGACCGGACCTGGAACGACCGCCTCGCCAGGGTCCTCGCGACCGGCTACGGCGCCCCGTTCTCGCTGCTGAAGGCCGGGCATCTGCTGCACCACCGGTACAGCCGCACCCGCCGCGAACGGACCGAGGTCTACGACCCCGCGGTCACCACCTGGCTCGCCGCCGCCCGCGGCTACTATCCGCGCCTGCTCGGCGGCCTCTACGTGCTGGAGGCCGCGTCGGTGGTCCTCGCCGCCGTGCCCGCCGCCGGGTGGCGGTGGCTGGTGCGCCGCACCGACTCCCTCGACTCCGTCACCGGGCTGCTCTTCGAGCGGGTCTCGAAGCGGGACACGCTGCGCCGCTTCCGCGTCGAGTCCCTGGCGGTGGTCGTCACCTACGCCGGCTCGGCCGTGGGCTACGGGCGGCACGCGTGGATGCTCGCGGTCGCCGTCGGCGGGCGGGCGCTGCTGGTGTCGCTCGCCGACAACGCCTACCACTACCGCACGGAGCTGGAGCACCCGCTGGAGGCGATGAACCTGTGGCTGCCCCGGCCCCTGGAGCTGTTCGTGCTGGCGTTCAACCTGCACAGCGTGCACCATCGGCACCCGGGGCTGCACTGGCACGAGCTGCGCGGCGCCTTCCACGCCGAGGCCGACGAGTGGCATCTCGGCTGGGGCACCGCCGTCGTGCGGCAGCTGCGCGGGCCGATCCCCGAGTCGGCCCTGCGCCGGCGGTGACGGTCAGGCCCGCAGCAGGCGGCGGCGCAGCCGCCAGCGGACGACCAGCGCGACCGCGCCCAGCACCAGGACCAGCAGGCCGACGAGCCCCCACGGCGACGCCCACACGGCGGCGCTGCGGCTGGCGATCGGCAGCCGGCCCTCCTTCGCCTCCGCGTTGACCGTCACCGCGGCCGTCAGGCGGCCCAGCGACATGACGCCCGGGATGCGCTTCTGGACGCTCAGCTCCGCGCCCGGCAGCATCTCCGGCACCGTGATCTCCTCGCTCTCGCCGAGGGAGACGCCGAGCAGGCCGCTGGCGCGGACCTTGGCGGTGCCGTGCACGCGGACGTTGCCGGCGTTCTTCAGCCGGTACGTGACGACCAGGTCGCCGGTGCCGAACGGCAGCGCGGGCGAGCCGTAGACGACGTTGAGCGAGGACACCTGCACGAGCGGCTGGACCGGGCCGGCGACCCGCAGGTACATCCGGGCGGCGATGCGGCGGTCGACGTTGACCTGCTGGCCCTGCGGGTTCGTCTGGCGCTCGATGACCGAGGCGACGATCCCGCCGGCGTGGTCGCCGGGTGTGGCGTTGGTGGGCACGCGGAGCGTGAAGGCGATGTCGGCGCGCTTCTTCGGCTGCACCGTGTAGGACTTCGGGGTCAGGTCCGTCCACGAGCCGATGTCGTTCGGCTGGGTCGTCCCGGTCAGCAGCGCGAAGGCACCGTCGGGCGCGGTGAACGCGTCCGTGGAGTAGACGGTGAAGGTGATCGGGGCGTCGCTGAGATTGCTGACGCCGACCATGTCGGTGATGACGTCACCGGGCTTCGCCTCGAAGTCGTAGGCGGCGCGGCCGTTCGGGCCCTCCGGACCCGACGGGGTCACCGCCCAGCGCAGGCCGTCGCCCTCGCGCGCCCCCGCGGGAGCGGGCGCTACCAGTACCGACGCGGCAACCGCCAAGACGAGAAGCATTCGACGCACGGGAGACCTCCTACGACGCAAGGGTGCGGCCCGTGAGGACCGCACCCTGCTTGGATGAACCGATCAGGCGAGCGTCAGCGTCAGGGTGGCGCTGTACGCACCGGGCGCGACGTTGTCCGGGATGACCAGGGTCAGGCCGGCGCCGCACTCGAACGTGCCGGCGCTGCTGCCGACGTTCGACTTGCACAGGGTCGACGGGCTGCCGAGCCCCGTCGCGTTCGTGCCGGTGACCACCGCGCCGGAGCCACTGACCTTGACCGAGGACGGGGTCCAGCCGAGGTTCGTGCCCGGGATGGTGCTGGTGGCACCGGTGAAGTCGCTGACCTGGCCGACGAGGTTCCACCCGGCGTTGGTGCCGCGCAGGTCCACGACGGTGGCCTTGTTCAGGTTGCCGGTCGCCTGGCCGCCGACGGAGCCGCCGGTCAGCGCGACGGTGGTGCCGGCAACGTTGAGCGAGAACTGGCCCGGCGCGATGTCACCGGTGATGGTCTGCTCCTTGGTGATGGAGCCGGCCGGCGCGGTGATCGTGTAGGCCAGGTTCGCCGACGTGGAGGCAAGGTACGCCGCCGAGTCGGGCGTGTACGTCGCCGAGAGCGAGAACGCGCCCACCGGCAGGTTGTTGACCGAGAGGGTCGCGGTGCCGTTGACGACCGGCGCGGTGCCGATCGCGGTCGCGCCGCGGTTGAACGTGACCGAGCCGGTCGCCGCGGCCGGGGCCACGGTCGCGGTCAGGGTCACCGGGGTGCCGGCGACCTGCGGGCTCGCCGGGGCGGCCGCGAGGGTGGTGGTGGTCGGCACGGCCGGCTCGGCGCCGCCCTTCACCTTCCAGTTCTCACCCGTGACCGTGATGACCGTGCGGAACAGGTCCGGGTGGTCACCGGTCGACTCGCCGGTGCACAGCACGGCGATCTCGTAGTCGCCGTTGCTGAGCGCGGTGCCGCCGTACGCCGAAACCATGGACCGGTTCGCGTCGAGCGTGAACGCGGCCTGGTCGTAGTTGGCGGCGTCGCCGACGCGGGCGAGGTTGCGGTAGTCGCCGCTGCCGACCTTGCCGATCTTCAGACCCGCGTTGGTGCCGTAGTTCGCGGGGCAGGCCGCCGACGTCAGCGCCGACAGCGCCGGGTTGGTGGTGGTCAGGCCCTGGGTGGGCGTGAGCGTGAGCGTGCCCAGGTCAGCGGCGTTGGCCGGGGCCGCGGCGAGGCCGACGACCGCCACGGAGGCCGCGGCGGCCACGACGACCGCCCGGACCAGCAGGGACTTCGGACCCTTCATGAATCACTTCCTCTACTCGAAAGAGGCGCTCTTGCGTTGCTCGATCAGGTTTTCGGCGCGGCGTTTCCCAGCGGGCAGGCCAACTCATACGCCGGACATGCGCAAAGCGAATTCGAGGTGTCGCCCGTTCCGAAACGGCGCTTTTATCCGAAGCGGCCGTGCACGTAGTCGGCGGTGCGGCGGTCCTGCGGGGTGTCGAACATCGCCGAGGTCAGGCCGTGCTCGACGATGACGCCGGGGGTGCCCTGCTCGGCGAGGAAGAACGCGCAGTGCTGCGACACCCGCTGCGCCTGCTGCATGTTGTGGGTGACGATGACGATGGTGACCTCGGTGGACAGCTCGCCGATCGTCTCCTCGATCCGCCGGGTCGAGGTCGGGTCCAGCGCGGAGCACGGCTCGTCCATCAGCAGCACCCGCGGCCGCACCGCGAGGGACCGGGCGATGCACAGCCGCTGCTGCTGGCCGCCGGACAGGGCGCCACCGGGCGAGCGCAGCCGCGTCTGGACCTCGTGCCACAGCCCGGCCTTGCGCAGGCACTCCTCGACGAGGTCGTCCTTGGTGCGGCGGGACGCCCGCACCGCGGTGAGCTTCAGCCCGGCCAGGACGTTGTCGTAGATGGACATCGCCGGGAACGGGTTGGGCTTCTGGAACACCATGCCGACGTGCCGCCGGGCGTCGGTGATGCGCCGCGACGGGTCGTAGAGGTCGTCGCCGTCCAGCAGCACCTCCCCGGCGAGCTCGGCGCCGGGCACCAGCTCGTGCATCCGATTGAGGATGCGCAGGAACGTCGACTTGCCGCAGCCGGACGGGCCGATGAGCGCGGTGACCTGCCCCGCCGGCATCCGCAGCGAGACGCGGTCGAGGACCTTGTGGCCGCCGAACCACGCGGAGATGTTCCGCGCGTCCAGCTCGGCGGTCGTCGGGGAGTCGACGGTGGACGGGTCGAGCGTCGTGCTCGTCACGGCAGGGCCCTCGCAATCGGTGTGGTCACAGGACGTTCGGCAGCAGCCGGACGGCGACGTCGGACGTGGCGGTGCCGATCACGGCGAGGACGGGGACGCCGACGACCCACGCCTGCACGCCGCCCCAGCGCCGCCGCGCCCAGGTGACGCCAAGACCCGCGGCGAGCAGCAGCTGCCCCCACAGGACCAGCGGCATCCAGGCCGAGTCGTCGCCGGCGAGCACCTTCTCCGACGCCGGCAGCTGTGCGTACCCGAGCTGCCGCGGCGGCGCCGGAACCGTCTCGGTGCCGTTGTCGAGGTCGGCGTCGACCCGCACGACGTCGGACGGGAAGAACATCGTCCCGGCGGCGGTCATCAGCGTGACCCGGCTGCGCCCGGGCGCGACCGGCGCCGGGGTCAGGTCGCCGGCGTGCCGCACGCCGAGCACCACGAACGTGAACTCGCCCTGGCCGGTGACGACCTCGACCCGGTCGCCGGAGTTGAGCCGGAACAGCCCCGCGAACGGGGCGCCGTAGGCGGCGTTACGGCCCATGATGACGCTCGTGCCGGCCTGGCCGGGCAGCGGCGTGTCGCGGCGGTGGCCGGGGCCGGACTGCATGACGCCGGCGGTGGTGCCCTCGAACACGACCTGCTGGACGCCGAGCGCGGGGATGCGCAGCACGGCGACGGGCGTGCCGAGGGGCAGCAGCTTGCCGTCGGGGCCGATCTGGCCGACGGGCGCGGTCGCCTCGGCGAGCGCGCCGCGGAAGTCGGCGTACGCGGTCTGCTGCACCCGGCCGTACCCGAGCTGCGACAGCAGCGTCACGTGCAGCGTGAAGCCGACGAGCAGCACCGCGAGGATGCTCAGCCCGGTGCCCGCGATCCGCAGCCCCGACGCGGGCTGGTCCGGTGGCGGGACCACCCTGTCCGGTTTCTCGATCCTGTCGGTCCGGTCGGGCTCCTCGAACGTCACGTCGATCGCCGGCTCCGCCGGCGGGATCATCACGGTGACCGCGGAGGCGCCGCCCACCCAGGTCATGTACTGCGGCGTGCCGTCGGTCGCGCCGCCGCCTCCGCCGCGCTCCGGCTCGCTCATGCCAGCCGCCGCCGGCGGACGAGGCGGACGATCAGGACACCGGCGGCGACCAGACCGAGGCCGATGGCCGCGGTGCGGGCGACCGCCGAGCCGGTGCGCGGCAGGCCGCCGCCGGGCGTGCCGGTCGGCGACGGCGAGGCGCTCGTCGCCGCGGGGTCGACCTGCATGTTCAGGGTCTGCTTGTTGCCGCTGCCGCCGGGCCCGCCGGTGGGCCCGGCGGTCGGGCCGGTCGTGGGGCCGGGGCCGCCACCGCCCGCGGTCCAGGTGGTGCCGGCGACCCGGATCGTGGTGCTGAAGACGTCGGGGTGGTCGCCGGCGCTCTCGCCGGTGCAGACGATGACGAGCGTGTAGTCGCCGTCGGTGATCGGCGTCGTGCCGAAGGCGGCGCGCATCGACCGGTTCGGCCGCAGCGTGGGCGGCACGGCGTCGTAGTTGCCGTCGTCGCCGACCCGGGTCAGGTTCGCGAACTGCGACGTGCCCGCCCGCGCGATGCGCAGGCCGGCGTTGGTGCCGTAGTTCGCCGGGCAGGCCGCCGACGCGGTCGCCGTGGCGAACATCGGGTCGGTGTCCACGCTGCCGGTCGCCGGCGTCACGGTGATCGAGCCGAGCGGCGCGGCGTGGGCCGGGGCCGTCAGGGGCCCGGGCAGGGTCACGGCGGTCACGGTGACGGCGGCGGCCACCGCGGCGGTTCGGCGCAGGCGCATGGGGAGATCCTCGTCTCGACAGGGATGGCCGGGCGTCCACAGTGGACGCCCGGCCGGTTGGCCTTACAGGGGGGCCGCGGTGCTCAGGACGCGGCCTTCAGCGAGGTCGAGCCGCAGACACCCTCGAACAGGGTGGCGCCGGCCGTGGTGCGGAAACCGAACCCGAAGAGCTCGATGACCGACTGGTTGGCGCAGACCGCGGACGTGGCGCCGACGAACGTCTGCGCGATGACCGGCTCCGCCAGGCGGCGGGTCGGGACCACGTTGTAGACGTCACGGATCAGCTGGGGACGGAAGTTGATGTTGAGCTTGCCGTTGACGATCGGCTGGAGGCCGTTGACGCGGCCGATGCGGGAGGTGCCGCGCCGGTCCTCGACCACGACGCCGGTCTGGGTCGCGATGGTGGCGGCGTTGCCCTGCGCGATGAACTGGCCGACCGAGAACGGCATGATGTAGTCGTTGTGGCCGGCGAGGACCCGGGCGTCGTGCTCCTGGATCGCCGCGCCGTTCACCGTCTGCACGATGCACGGGTAGTCACCGTTGGCGATGTCGGCCTCGGCGATGCCCATCTTGCTGAGCCAGAAGGACCGGGTGCCCGAGCCGGACTGGACCAGCAGCGGCTTGACCGGCACACCGCTGACGACCGTGGTCAGGCAGCGGTAGATGCGCTGCAGCTGCACGAAGGTCAGGCTGGTCGGCAGGTCGCTGTCGGTGTTGACCGCGAACGACACCGCGTCCACCCCGAACGGGATGTACGTGTAGTTGCCCGTGGTCTGCGGCGAGGAGCCACCGCCGTAGCTGGAGGAGCGGGCGAAGTCGATGCAGCCGGTGACGTTGACGCCCTGGTAGACGTTGCCACCGTCGTTCTCGGACGCCTTGAGGGCGGTCCGGCCGGCGCCGGAGCCGTCGGGACGGTTGAAGTCGCAGCCGGTGGTCTTGGTCTTGATCAGGCCGGCCGGGCGGGCGTCGTAGGACGCGATCACCTTCGAGCCGCCGCTGGTGACGGTCTCGCCGAGACCGTTCAGCACGTCCTGGGTCGTGTCGGAGCCGACGCCGGCCAGCTGGCGGTACTCGCCGGCCGGCGGGTTGGCGGCGGCGGGTGCCGCGGTGACCGTGAGGGTGACAGCGGCGACCGCGAGGCCGAGGCTGACAGCCCGTCCGAAGGTCAGCACCTTCATGCGTTTCCCCTTCTGCTTCAGGGTTTGCGAGGGTCGAGCGTGGTCATCATTCGCAGGCGGTTCGTGCGGGGCCGGTCGCCAACATGTAGGCCGGATGAACAGGCTCACCGGCGTTCGCGTCGGCGGGCCAGCCCGGTCAGCACGGGGCCCGCGGCGGCCGCGAGCAGCCCCGCGCCGAGGATCATCGACAGCAGGTACCGCTGCGCCCACTCGACGGGCTCCGGATCCGTGGCCCGGGCCGCCGGCACCGGCGCGGCCGACAGGCTCGGCCGGGCACTGGTCGGCGCGGCCGACGGCACGGACCCGCGGGCGGGCAGGGTGCCCCCCGTGACCGGCGCCGCGGTGGTCGTGGTCGCCGCGGGTGCCGGCGGCGCCGTCCAGCCGCGCCTGACCATCTCGGCGGCGCTGCGGGCCTTGGCCTTCAGCGAGTCCGGCAGCGGCACGTACCCGGGCGGCAGGTTCCCGACGGAGACGCCCTCGTTCTGCCCGTCACCGGCGGCGAACTCGATGAGCTTCGCGTACGCCTCCCGCAGCGCCTGCCCGCGGCTCGGGTCGACGGCGGCGTAGGTGAGCATCGTCAGCGGGTACGCGCCCGGCTTCTTCAGCGCCGGGTCCAGCGCCAGGACGTCGGGGTTGGCCGTCGGTCCCATCGCCGCGACCGCCGCCTGCAGGCTCTGCTTCGTCGGCGTGACGTAGGCGTTCAGGTCGGTGGGGTCGCTGCCGTTGAGCAGGCTCGCCGAGTACAGGCCGAAGCGTGCCGCCGACGCCGAGTCGGTGATCGCCATGACCCACCGGTTGCCCTTCGTCTGCGGCGCCGCCCGCTTGAGCGTGACGATCTGGTGGTCGCTGCTCTGGTACTTCGCCTCGTCGAACTCGACCTCGGAGTGGGTGTCGGCCTTCAGCGTCTGCTGCGCCCCGTCGGTCATCGACGACGTGTAGGGCTGCTTGTTGAAGATGCACACCTTCAGCTCCGGCACCAGGTCCGGCCGCGGCTGGCTGCAGGTGGGGTCCGACTTCGGGAACCGGTCCGGCACCACGCCGTCGAGGCCGAAGTCTTGGTAGAACGAGTTGACCTTCATGTGGTACGTGACGCCGGTGACCGGGTCCTTGTGCTCCGGGTCCGGGACGCCGGACAGGAAGTCGCGGGCGGCCTTGTCGGCGAGGATCCAGCCCCACACCGCCCGGTTCGCCGCGGAGCCGCCCAGCGGCACCATCACCGGCTGGATGTCGCGGTTGGCCCGGGAGAACCGGAAGTCGGGGTTGATCGTGATGAACTCGGGGTCGGCGAGGATCGTCCGGTAGTTGTCCTTGAGGTGCTCGGCCTTCGACCCGTCGGGGATGTCGCGCTGGTAGGAGGAGGTCAGCAGCTTCGCCACCAGCTTCGGGGTGAGCCGCATCCCGTTGACCTGCCTGGCCCGCAGCAGCTCCTCCTCCGGGTTCGTCGACCCGGGGTTCACCTGGTTGTCGATGGTGAACGCGACGACGACCGACGACAGGGCCACCGGCGCGTGCACCGGCGGCGGGCCGCCCGGCACGCCGACCACCGGGCTCGAGGTGAACCCGAGCCCGGGCGAGTTGTCGCCGCTGCCGAGGACCGCGCTGGACGTCTCGTCCTCCGACGTCGGCGTGTAGCCGTACACGTTGCCGGTCCTGCCGCACAGCGCCGGCTGCCACGCCTGCATCGCCGGCGCGGCCATCTCCGAACCGACCGTCGCGCGCTCCGCCTGGTCGATGGGGCACGGCGTCTGCACCGACCGGAAGTCCAGCCGGACCGCGATGCGGTGCTTCCAGTGGGTGGCGGCCAGCGGCGAGCCGTTGACGGGGGTGTCGCTGCCGGCGAGCTCGCCGCCGGTCAGCGGGTCGTGGTGCCCGCGCGGCACGATCACCAGCCAGCACGGCTGGATGACGCCGCCGGAGTCCGGCAGTCCGCAGCCGAGGTGCGGCGCCTCCATGTCGGTCTGCGCCTCGAACACGACCCGGCCGGTGCCGTCGCCGGCGGTGTAGCCGTAGGGGATCTCGTTGGTTTTGTTCTTGTCGAAGTACTCGGACATGATGACGTCCGAGCCGGTCGTCTGCGGGTCGAGGTTCCCCGGGTAGGGGTCGCTCTTGCCGCCGTGGCCGATCCGCGTGCCCTTGACCGAGCGGAACGGCGCGATGACCGCGTCCGGGGGCAGCGTCTCGGCCGGGTCGGGCAGGCCGTTGATGCCCACGGTGCGGATCGTCCCGCCGCCGGGCGCCTTGTCCCCGCCCCACACGGGCGTGTCCAGCAGCGCGCCGAACTGGCACGTCTCCCGCCCCCACAACGGGTCCTTCGCGGCCCCCTCGTGGAACGGGTCCGGCGCGTCGGGGTCGCCCCAGCACTGCATGAACGCGAACACGTTCTGGCCGATCGTGGCGTCGGGGGTCGACGGGGCGTTCTTCCAGGAGATGGTGATGCCCTGGTTGCCGAGGTCGCGGGTCTGCGACACGGTGATCTCGGTGCCGTCGAAGTCGCCGCCGGCCTCGCCCGGCTTCACCGTGATCGTCTTCGCCGACGACGTCGGCACGTCGACGCCGAGCGGCGGGACGAACGTGTCGCCGGCGGTCGCGGTGGCGCCCCGCACGAGCGTGGCGAGCAGCAGCACGCCGACGACGCCGGCGCCGGCCAGCCGGCGCTTCCACACCGCCCGCGCCGCACCGCGTGGCGGCGGCAGGTCGTCCGGTGCCGGCTGTTGCCCGGTGGTTCCCGTGGCGACCGTGGCGCTCATCGCCGGCCGCCGTCACGGTCGCGCCGGCCGCCGAGGGACCGGGACAGCATCGGCGGGCCGAAGATCAGTCCGATCAGCAGCGCGCCGGCGACGATCATCAGCGCCCGGCGCAGCCCCCAGGTGCCGGCCTGGTCCAGCGACACCGGCACGCCGGCCACGTCGTTGCCGCCGGCGGCTCGCGCCGCGTCGAGGGTCTCGCCGGTGTCCGGGTCGACGACGGCGGCCGAGGCCGACGCCGAGGCCGACGGGCCCGCGGTCGCCGTACCGCCGGTCCCGCCACCGCCACCGCCGCCACCGCCGCCGACGGTCGTGGGGCCGGCGCCGCCGGTGCCCGTGGTGCACTGGTCGCCGCTCTGGACGTTGTCGCACTCCGGCGGGTACGGCGCCGTCGTCGCCAGCGCGTTCTCGCCGTTGGGGCCGAACGTCGGGTTCTGGCACTTCGTCACGTCCCACGGCGACGCGGCGCTGCCCGGGATCCGCGCGACCTGCGCCGCGGCGGCGTCCACGAGGTTCCTCGGCAGCGGCGAGTACCCGAGGTCGTCCACCTGGGCCTGCCCCTTGCACAGGAAGTAGTGCGCGAACTCCGCGAGGGTGAAGCCCTTGTTCTCGTTCATCTGCATCCGCAGGTCGGTCGGCAGCACCATGTACGAGTAGGACGACAGCGGGTAGGTGCGCTTGTCTTCGTTGGTGTAGACGTTGTCGAGGTTCTGGGTCAGGTCGGCGTTGATCGTCGCGTGGGTCATCGCCACCGCCACCGCCGTGTCCGTCGGCTCGACGAAGTACCCCTTCTTGTTGAGCACCTTCACCACCGGGAACTTGGCGGTCTTGGCGTAGGAGTACTCGACGTAGGTGATCGCGCCCTCGTACCGCGGCTGCGCGACGTAGCCGGAGACGCCGTTGGACCCGCTCTGCCCGATGTTCTTGCCGCTGATCACGGGGAAGTAGGAGGTCAGCCCGCACGGGCTCTGGTTGCGCCCGACCGACCGGCAGAACTCGCCCCAGACGTCCTGGTGCTGCTTGCTGAGCCAGAGCGTGAACTGGGCGCTGGTGCCGGAGCCGTCCGAGCGCACCACCGGGATGATCTTCCGGTTGGGCAGGGGCAGCTTCGGGTTGTCCCGCTTGATCTGCGGGTCGTCCCAGAACGTGATCTTGTTCGTGAAGATCTTCGCGATCGTGTCGCCGGCCAGGCGCAGGTTGGTGACCCGCTTGCCGCCGATGGTCAGGTTGTACATGAACGAGGTGCCGCCGGCGACGATCGGCATGTAGGCGTAGCCCCGGCCGGTCGGCGGCGAGTCGATGTCGCGGGTGGCGCTGTCGGGCATGCCGTACGGGATCTCGGAGATGCCGAAGTCGACCTTGCCGTTGGCGAACTGCTTGCGGCCGTCGGTCGAGCCGGTGTCGGCGTAGGACACCTTCAGGCCGAACTGGGTGACGTTGCCGATCCACGCGCGCAGGGCCGGCTGGCTCCAGGTGGAGCCGGCGCCGGCGATCTGCACCTTGATGGGTGCGGCGTACGCGGGGTTCGGCTGCGCCGCGATGGCCAAAAGCCCGAGGACGACCCCGGCGGCGGTCTTGGCGACGCTACGGAACATCGGACATCTCCTTGTCGGGATCCGCCTGCGGGCGGCTCTGGGACGGTGCACCGTCGAGGTCGGCCTGCTCGCGGCGCTGGAACCGCTTGACGTCGAGGGCGGATGCGACGGCCCGGCGCCTGAGCTGCCCGGGGGACAGCTCGCCGGGCCCGCGGCCGCCGATGATCCGGGCCGCCACGAAGAGCACCAGGACGAGCAGCATGAGCACCGCGCCTGCGCCGAAGCCGCGCATGATCATCTCTTCCTGCGGGAAGCGCACGCTGTTGAACACCAGCAGGGGCAGCGACACCTGCGGGCCGGCCGCCGGGTTGAGGGCCATGAACTGGGTGAACCCGGCGGTGATGAGCACCGGCGAGGTCTCCCCGATGCCACGCGCGGTGCCGAGGATGACGGCGGTCGTCAGGCCGGACCGGGCCGTCGGCAGGACCACGTGCCAGACGGTGCGCCACTGGGAGGCGCCCAGCGCGAACGACGCCTCCTTCAGCGTCCCGGGCACGAGCCGCAGCACCACGTCGGAGGCGCGGATGATGATCGGCAGCGTCATCACCGACAGCGCGATCCCGGCCGCCAGGCCCGACTTCTGCTGGTCGAGCGCCAGGATGAGGCCGGCGTAGACGAACAGGCCGGCGACGATCGACGGCAGCGCCGTCATCGCCTCGACGAGCGTGCGCACGAACCGGCTGAAGCGGCCCGGAATCTCGCCCAGGAACACCGCGCAGGTGATGCCGAGCGGCACCGACAGCGTCAGCGCGATGCCCATCTGCTCGAGCGTGCCGACGATCGCGTGCAGCGCCCCGCCGACGTTCAGCGGGCTCGTCGGCTGCACGACGCTCATGTCCTCGATCCAGAAGTTGACGTGCACCAGCGCCGGCCAGGCCCGCCAGAAGGTGAAGCCGACGACGACCACGAGCAGCAGCAACAGCAACATGCCGACGCCGGTCATGACCGCCGCGGCGATCCGGTCGCGGATCGCCGGCCCGTCCTCGGTGAGGGACGTCAGCAGCCCGAGGAACGCCAGAAACGCCAGGAACGTCACGACGATGAAGCCGAGCACGCCGTCGAACGGGGCGATCTGGCCGAACAGCAGGGCGGTGAACGCGAGCGCGGCCAGCAGCGCGCCGGTCACATTGAGCCGGTCGAGGCGCCGGCCGGCGCGCAGCTCGCGGCGCCGCTCCTCCCCCGGGGCCGCCTCGGGCAGCGGGCGCCGCACGAACGTGAGGGCCGTGTCGGGGCGCGCGTGCCGCGGCCCCCCATCGGCCGCCTTCACCGGACCGGCTGCCCGGGTCGCGGTGTCCGGCTCGCTCCGGGTCCCGTCGGGCTTCGTCAGGTCGACGCGGGTCCGCTCGATCGCCGCGGCAGCGTGCTCCTGGTCTTGCGCGTGCCCGGCGGTCGCGGTGGCGTGGCCCTGGTCCTGCGCCTGATCAGCCGCCGCGACGGCGTGGCGGTGCGTCTGCCCGGCCTCCGGGGTCGTGTCCGGCTGTCCGGCCGTCCGGGCGGTGTCGGTGGAGGTCATGTGCCGGCTCCGGAGCGGGTGCGGCCGATGACGATCGACGCGGCAAAGTTGACCAGCAGGGTCATCAGGAACAGCGCGAGGCCGGCGGCCATCAGCGCGGAGACGGCGAAGTCGGCCGAGTCGCCGTAGCGCAGCGCGATCAGGGACGACACCGAGATCGCGCCGGTCTGCAGCACGTGCCACTGGATGTCGAACACCGGCGAGATGATCATGTAGACGGCGATGGTCTCGCCCAGCGCCCGGCCCAGGCCGAGCATCGAGCCGCCGATGACGCCGCCCCGGCCGTACGGCAGGACGACGGTGCGGATCATGCCCCAGCGGGTGCCTCCGAGGGCGTAGGCACCCTCCCGCTCCCCGATCGGCGCCTGCGAGAAGACCTCGCGCGAGATCGAGCAGATGATCGGGGTGACCATCATCGCCACGACCGTCCCCGCGACGAAGCTCGACGCGGTGAACACGGTGATGCTCGACAGCGGGTTGGCCGTGTCGTAGTCGGCGACCTCGAAGATCGGGATCCAGCCGAGGTACGTGGCGATCCACCGCGACAGGTGGATGATGTTGGGCTGCAGCAGGAACACGCCGAACAGGCCGTAGACGACGCTCGGCACGGCCGCCATCATGTCGACCAGCGTCACCAGCATCCGGCGCATCCGCCGCGGCGCGTACTCGCAGATGTACAGCGCCGTGCCGACCGCGACCGGCACCGCCAGGACGATCGCGATCCCGGCGATGATGACCGTGCCCGGCACGACGGCGGCGATGCCGAAGCTCCCCTCCAGCGGGTCGGGCTCCCACCCCTTGGTCGTGAAGAAGCTCCAGCGCACCACCTTGAGCGCGGTGACCGCCCGGTACGCCAGGAACGACCCCACGAGCAGCGCCACCAGCAGCACCATCGCGCCCGCACCCCGAGCGACGCCGCGGAACACGCGGTCCGCCGGGGACGGGCGCCACTTCAGCGGGCGCGGCGCGTCGGCCTCCCCGGCGCCGGTGGCCTCGGAGGGCGCTTCGACGACCGTCATGCCGGCGGGTTGCCGGGGGTCGCCCGGTACATCAGGCGGGCGCCCTGGGCCCGCACGTCGCGCTCCCCGAGACGGGGGCGGTCGGCGTACGGGCCCCGGGCGCCCCGCGGCGCCGGGCGCGGCGGGAGGACCGCCGTGTCACCGCCGGCGCCGAGCACCAGGGGATGACCGCCTCGGACACTGCGGGTGCCGGCCACCACGACCGCCGCCGGCACGGCTTCCAGGAAGCGCTCGAGGTTGTAGTGGCATTCCCTTGCGCGCAGATAGGAACGACTGGACATTCCGACGGTGCTGCCGTCCAGATCCACCCGCCAGACCCACTGCCCGCTGGACTCCACCGCGGCGACCGCGCTGCTCGCGCCCGCGAACCCGGCCCGCAGGTGCAGCACCGCGTCGCGGCAGGCTCCGTAGGTCTCGAACAGCCTTGCCGCTCTGCCCAGCGGCCGGTTGTTCGGCGAGACCAGCATCCAGGTCGTGGCCTCGGCTACCGTGCCGTCATCGGCGGCCGCCGCGGCCAACGCTAAGAAGACGAACCTCGATTGTTGCACCAGCTACCCCTTCGTCCACCCGGCACGCCCACCCTCTGGGACACACGCTCGGGACAGCGCATGTCCAACAGGCGCGGCCGTGTGCGCACGCCGGACATGCAAGAGGTGAACAACGGGAAGGGGCACTGCCGCTGCTATGCCGCCGATCCGTGCCCAAACGGGCATCGGCCTTGACGCGGTACATCGACATCCGTTAGACCTCTAAAAGATTCCCAATCTTCGATGGAGGACAACGTGGTCCGGATCCGTGCCGTCGTGGTCATGCTCGCGGTGGCGGCGTTCGCCGTCGCACCCACACCCGCCTCGGCCGCCGCTCCCGGCGGACCGACGACCGGGCCGTGCGCGTACACCCCGACACCCGACGACCCGGCGGTCCGGCCGGTGCCACTGCCCCGCGACCCGCGGCACACGCCGTCGCGCGGCACGGTGACCGTCACGCTCTTCACCAACCTGGGTCTGATCCCGCTGACCCTGGACCGGGCGCAGGCGCCGTGCACCGTGCAGAGCTTCCTGCACCTGACCCGGCACGGCTTCTACAACCGCACGATCTGCCACCGGCTGACGACGTACCCGACGCTGAAGGTCCTGCAGTGCGGCGACCCGTCCGGCACCGGCGAGGGCGGCCCGGGCTACAAGTACAAGGACGAGCTGCCGACCGACCTGCCGCCGGCCCCGACCGACCCGACCGGCGCCCGCAAGGTGTACGCCCGCGGCGTGCTCGCCATGGCCAACGCCGGCCCCGACACCAACGGCAGCCAGTTCTTCCTCGTGTTCGCCGACTCGGCGCTGCGCCCCAACTACACGATCTTCGGCAGCGTCCGCCCGCTCGGCCTGCACACCCTGGACCGGATCGCCGCGGGCGGCGTCGCCCCCACCGACGAGGACCCGGCCCCGGTCGACGGCGCCCCGGCCCTTCGTACCTCGATCCTCCTGGCGGCGTAGATTCCCGCTGTGGCTCACTACAGCAGGCTGTACACCATCGTCCTGGACGTGCCCGCGGCCGACGAGGACACGACCGTCACGTTCTGGCGGGGCGCGCTCGGCGCCCCGCTGGAGCGCGTCGGCGAGTACCCGGACTTCCACGGCGCCCGCATCCCGGGCCACGACCTGGTCCTGCTGACCCAGCGCCTCGGCGACGGCACACCGCGGGTCCACCTGGACTTCCACACCGACGACCTGGAGGCCGAGGTCGCCCGCCTGGAGTCACTGGGCGCGACCCGCCTCGACCGCCACGACCGCTGGTGGACCATGCGCGACCCCGCCGGCATCACCTTCTGCGTCGTCGTCGACCCCCCAGGCACCCTCAACGCCACCAACGCCACCGAATGGCCCTGACCCCGTTTCCATGATCCGGAAGACTTATTGCTGCCATAGCGACACAAAGTCTTCCGGATCATGAGAAACCCCCACCCCAGCCACCGCGGAGGGCAACCACCGGATGGGCGCGGATGCGCGATCCGGCCGCGCGAAGCGCTGGCTGTGCGAGCGCAGCGAGCATTGGGGTCCGGGTGAGAATCCCCGGCGGGCCCCGCCGCGGCAGCGGTGGGGAGGCGAGCTATAGCCGAAGGCTACGGGCGGGAAACAGTGTTGCGCCAGGCGCGCCCGCTGCGTTCGATGAGGCGGTTGGCCTCGGTGGGGCCCCAGGAGGCGGCCTCGTACGTCGGGATCGGGCCGGTGTCCTCGGCCCAGCGCTCCAGGATCGGGTCGACGATGCGCCAGCACTGCTCGACCTCGTCGGAGCGGATGAAGAGGGTCGTGTCGCCGATGAGGGCGTCGAGCAGGAGCCGCTCGTAGGCCTCCGGGGACTCCTCGCGGAAGGTCTTGTCGTAGGAGAAGTCCATGCTCGCCGAGCGGACGCGGAACGAGTGGCCCGGGACCTTCGCGCCGAAGCGCAGGGCGATGCCCTCGTCGGGCTGGATGCGCAGGATGAGGGCGTCGGGCTGGAGCTCGGTCAGCTGCCGGTTGGGGATCGGCAGGTGCGGCGGGCGCTGGAACTGCAGGGCGACCTCGGTGACCCGGCTCGGCAGGCGCTTGCCGGTGCGGACGTAGAACGGCACGCCGGCCCAGCGCCAGTTGTCGACGTCGAGGCGCAGCGCGGCGAAGGTCTCGGTGCGTGACAGCGGGTCGACGCCGGGCTCCTCCCGGTAGCCTGCCATCAGCTCCTCGCGGGAGCCGCCGCGCGTGTACTGGCCGCGGACCGCGATGTCGTCGATGGCCCGCCCGCTGGGCAGGCGGATGGCCTGCAGGAGCTTCACCTTCTCGTTGCGGACCGCCTCGGCGCTGAACGACGCGGGCGGCTCCATCAGCGCGAGCGCGAGGACCTGCAGCACGTGGTTCTGCACGATGTCGCGCATCGCGCCGGCGTGCTCGTAGAAGCTGCCGCGGGTGCCGACGCCGAGCGTCTCCGCGACGGTGATCTGCACGTGGTCGACCCAGGTGCGGTCCCAGATCGGCTGGAAGATGGCGTTGGCGAAGCGCAGCGCGAGCACGTTCTGGACGGTGTCCTTGCCCAGGTAGTGGTCGATGCGGAAGACCTGCGACTCGTCGAACGCGGCGTGCACCGTGGTGTCGAGCTGCTTCGCGCTGGCCTCGTTGTGCCCGTACGGCTTCTCGATGACCAGCCGGGCGAACGACCCTTCGCGGGCGCGGTGCAGGCCGGCGCCGGCGAGGCCGTTGATGACGAGCGGGAACGCCTCGGCAGGCGTCGACAGGTAGAAGATCCGGTTGCCGGCGGTGCCCCGGTCGCGGTCGAGGTCGTCGAGCACGGTGGCGAGCCGCTTGTAGGTCTCCGGGTCGTCGTAGCCGCCGGCGATGTACCGCACGGCGCCGTTGAGCTGCGGCATGCCGGACAGGCCGCGGTCGCCGAGGACGGCGTGGATGAACTGGTCGTCGTCCATCGGCGTCCGGGCGACGCCGACCACGGCGAACTGCTCGGTGAGCCGGTTGTGCCTGGCGAGGCTCTCGATCGCGGGGATCAGCTTGCGCCGGGTGAGGTCACCCGAGGCGCCGAAGATGACGACGGTCGCCGGTGGGGCGTGCCGGTCGTCGGACTCCTGCGGGATGGTGACGTGCTCACTGTCGCTCAGCATGGATGCGCGCCTCTCCTCGGACTGCCGCCGTGACACTACGAGTCAACCGCCGCGCACAGCAACGATTCCAGAACGTGACCGGCGTCTCGCGAATCCCACCCTACGGCCCTACAAGCGTTTGCATGACCCTCGATCGCCGCCGAGCGTCCCATCCACCGGGACGCAGGACCCTCATCGAACACAGGAACAACACTGGGCACCACCCAGGCGGTCGGCTGGTTACGGGCCGCTCCGGCGGGTACCTTTAAGTAGTCAAGAGCATTCGGAGAGTAATCGTGTCGCAGGACGGGGATGCGCGATGTCGATCACACCGGTAGCAGCCACCACCACCGGTCTCACCGCGACCCAGGTGCAACAGAACCGCCAGATCGATCTGGTCGACCAACAGCGCCTGGACGACCAGCGGACCCAGGACCGGGCGCAGGAGCAGCGGCTGCAGGACCAGCGCCTGGAGGACCAGCGCAGGATCGACGACCAGCAGGCGGTGCGCCAGGATCTGGTGCGCCAGGACCAGCGCCGCGCCGACGACCTCCAGCAGGCCCGCGACGACCAGTACCGGATCGAGCAGCAGCGGCTGCAGGACGACCGCCGGCTCGAGGACCAGCAGCGGATCCAGGACCAGCTGCGGCTGGAGGACCAGCTGCGGCAGCGGGCGGAGGACGCCCGGCTGCAGTTCGAGCGGACCAACGACGCCTCGCAGCGCCTGACGACCCAGACCAACGGCATGTTCAACGGCCGGGTCGACGTCTACCTGTAAGACGTCCACCTATACAGACGGCTATCCGTACGGCGGCTACCTGGCGACGGCGAGGCGGGCCAGGCGCTCCGCGGAGGGCCACCGCACGTCCCACGCCCATCCGGCCCGCTCGAAGAGCCGGATCAGCGCCGCCGACACGTCGATCTGACCGGGCAGCACGCCGTGCTGCGCGCTGGTCGGGTCGGCGTGGTGCAGGTTGTGCCACGACTCACCCATGCTGAGGATCGCGAGCGGCCAGAAGTTCGCCGACCGGTCCCGCGCCGCGAACGGCCGCTCGCCGATCATGTGGCAGACCGAGTTCACCGACCAGGTGACGTGGTGCAGCGCCGTGACGCGCACCAGGCCCGCCCAGAAGAACGCGGTCGCCGCGCCCCACCAGGTCCAGGTGGCCAGGCCGCCGATGACCGCCGGCAGGGTCAGCGTGAGGATCGTCAGCGGGCCGAAGAGCCGGTGCACGAGCCGGATGTCGCGGTCGGCGAGCAGGTCGGGCGCGAAGCGCTGCTGGTTGGTGAGGCCGCGGTCGAGGACCCAGCCGAGGTGCGCGTGCCAGAAGCCGCGCACGAGCGCCGCCGGGCCGGTGCCGAAGAGCCACGGCGAGTGCGGGTCGCCTTCCTTGTCCGCGAACGCGTGGTGCCGGCGGTGGTCGGCGACCCAGTGCAGGATCGGCCCCTGCACCGCCATGCTGCCGGTGACGGCCAGGGTGATCCGCAGCCACCGGCGGGCCTTGAACGCGCCGTGGGTGAAGTACCGGTGGAACCCGACCGTCGCCCCGAGGCACGTCACGGTGTAGAAGGTCACCGCGAGCGCGACGTCGAGCCAGGTGAGCCCCCAGCCCCAGGCGAACGGGACGGCGGCGACGAGCGCCAGGAACGGCACCGTCACGAACGCGTACACCGCCACCTGCGCGGGCAGCGGGCGCCTTGCGGCCAGCATCGGAAGTGCCACGCCCGCCACGCTAGGCGGCCACGGTGACGGGCACGCCGCGCGAAGGATGCCAATCGACGACCGCCAGAATGCCGGTCGGCGACGGTCAGATGGCGTGGTTGGCGACGAACAGCCCGGACGGGTCCACGGCCGCCCTGATCGACCGCAGTCGGTCCCACGTGGCCGGTGGGTAGGCGGATGCGACCGAGGTCGGCCCCTCGACGAAGTTCAGCAGCTGCGCGCCGGTCGACCACGGCGCCATCGCCGACACGACCCGTGCGGCGTCCCGCACCGCCGCCGCGCCGATCGCCGGCGTGGCCGCGATCCCGGCCGTGTACAGCGCGAACGACCCGTCCAGCGACGGCAGCGCGCCGGCGCCCGGGGCGGGCCGCCCCAGCGCGCCGCCGAGGTGGCGCAGCTCGGCGGCGACGAGCAGGGACGTGCCGGAGTCCGGGCCGGCGACCGCCAGCAGCGCGTCGGCGGCGGCGGGCGGCAGGTCGCCGAGCAGCGCCGACCTCGACACCGTCGGTGTCGGGCCCTCCGGGTCCAGGTGCAGCCGGATCAGCGACGCGGCCGGCGCGTCGTCGAACGTGTCCAGGAACGGCCGCAACGCCCGCAACGGGGCGACCGTGGAAGGGCCGGCGGCGCCGAGCACGGCCCCGTCGATCACGATCAGCCGGCGGCCACGCAGGGCCGGCGGGAGCTGCGGCATCGGCGGGACCCGCAGCAGCCGCAGCGCCGTCGTCGCCTCGTCGGGCGCGGTCGCGGCCCAGTCGAGCCACGCCGGCAGCACCCGCGCGGCCTCGCGCCAGTCCCAGGCGAGCAGCCCCGCGTACGCGGTCCGGACCGGGAACAGGTCGAACTCGACGGCGGTGACCGCGCCGAAGTTGCCGCCGCCGCCGCGCAGCGCCCAGAACAGGTCCGCCTCGGTGGTGGCGTCGGCCCGCACCAGGGTGCCGTCGGCCGTGACCAGCTCGGCGGCGGTGACCGCGTTCGACTGCAGGCCGAGCGCGCGGGCGTACCAGCCGAGGCCGCCGCCGAGGGTGTAGCCGGCGACACCCACGTCGGGCGACGAGCCGTGCAGCGCGGCGAGCCCGTGCGGCGCGGCCTGCTCGACCACGTCGATCCACAGCGCGCCGGCCTCGGCCCGGGCGGTGCGGCCGGTGATGGTGACGCCCGTCATCGCGGACGTGCGCAGCAGGACCACGTCGTCGAGCGGGCCGAGGGCCGCCGCGCTGTGGCCGGTGCTCTGCACCGCGACCCGCAGCCCGGCGGCGGCCGAGGCGCGGACCACCGAGGCGACCTCGTCGGCGTCGGCCGGGAACGCGACGGCGGCGGGCCGCTGGTCGACCGTGACGTTCCACGGGGTCCGCGCCGTGTCGTACCCCGGGTCGCCCGGGAGGTGCACCGCGCCGCCGCACAGGCCGCGCAGTGAGTTCGCAACAGTGGTCATGGCGTACACCCTGCGGCCGCGCCCTTGGAGCGAACTTGCGGCAGACCTGAGACCTGCGTCAGACGTGCGCGCGCAGCTCCGCGAGGGTCGTGACGCCCAGCTTGCGGCGGATCGCGGCGAGCGTGTCGCTGACGGTGTGCGGGGTCAGGAACAGCGCCTGCGCGATGTCACGGTCGTCGGCGCCGCCGACGGCGAGGGACGCGATGCGCCGCTCGCCGGTGGTCAGCGTCACGGACGGCTCCGCGGGCACGGTCTCGCCGAGGCCGGTGAGCGCGGCGGCGACGACGGCGCGCAGCGGGGCGGCGCCGCACTCCTCGGCGAGGCCGAGCGCCGCGCGCAGCGTCGCCGGGTCGCGGTCGAGCTCGCCGAGCGCGAACAGCGCCCGCGCGTGCTCGAGGCGCGCGTGCGTGCCGGCGAGCAGCTCGACGGCGGCCACGAGCTCCGCCCGGTCGCCCCGCAGTGCCCCGACGGCCCGCAGCGACCGCCCGACGCCCTGCGGCGCCCCCCACCGCCGCATGCCCGCCAGATCCGCCGACACCAGCGAAAGCGCCTCGGACGAGCGCCCGAGCGCGGCCAGCGCGGTGGCCCGCAGCGACCGCTCCTCGTACCACAGCGGGTTGCCGGCCGCCCCCACGTCGAGCAGCGCGAGCGCCGGCTCGAACGCCCCCTCGGCGATCAGCAGGGCCGCCTCGGCCTGCCGGAACAGCCGGATCCCGTCGCCGACCCGCGGCCGGCCGCGGTGCTCGTCGACGAACGCGCGGGCCTCGGCCAGCTCACCCCGGTCGACGAGGGCCCGGACCAGGCACGCCTCGCCGTAGGAGATGCCGAGCGCGGGCGCGCCGCCCCAGCGCAGGCTCTGCTCGTTGGCCGCGATCAGCGAGGTGCAGGCCTCGGGCAGGTCGCCGCGCAGCCACTCCCGCCACCCGCGCCACAGGTGCGCGGCGAGCACGGTGAACAGCGACCCGCGGGTGTGCCCGAGCGTCAGCGCGTCGTCCCAGAGGGTGCCGGGATCCTGGTCGGCGCCTTCCAGCACGACACCCGCGATGACCCAGAAGAGCCCCGGGTCGCCGCGCATGAGGATGCCGTCGGCGAGCGCGAACCGGGCCAGCCGCACCGCCTCGTCCAGGTCCACCCCGCGGGCCATCAGCTCCCAGGCGCGGCACGCGGCGAGCATCCGCGCCCCGAGCCCGTCGCCGGAGATCACCGGCACCTCGGCGGGGAACGAGTCCGGGGCCCCGCTGTACATGTATGCGGCGATGCGTTCCAGGGCCTGCATCCCCTGCCGCTCGTCGACGAACCCGGCCGCGAGGCGCGCCGACGCCCGCCGCGCGAACTCCGGCGCGTTCCCCTCGGGCCCAGCGAAGATCAGCGTGTGGATGAGCATCCGTGCCACCGCGGCGAACGTGACCGGGTCGGTGATCGGGTCGTCGTACGCGGCCCGCAGGTGCGCGATCGCCGCCGGACCGTCGTTGAGGGTCTCCACCTGCCCGAGGGCGAGCAGCACCGCCGGGCGCTGCGGCGGCGCGGGCGGCTCGGCCAGGGCCCGCCGCAGGTAGGTCGCGGCGCCCTCCGGCGCGCCCCGGTGCAGCGCCGTGTCGGCCGCGCCCCGCAGCACGTCGACGACCCACTGGTCGGCGCGCTCCGGGATCTGCAGCAGGTGCGCGGCGACCTGCTCCGGTGCCGCGGACAGCCCGCTGAGCACGCGGGCGGCCCGCTCGTGGTGCAGCTGCCGCTCACCGGGCGGCAGGTCCTGGTAGACGGCGTCGCGGACGAGCGGGTGCACGAACCCGACCGGGTACTCGTGCCGCACCACCTCGGCCCGCGCGAGCGCCGCGACGGCGGCCGCGGCGGTGGGCTCGTCGACGCCGGCGAGCGCGGCGATCGTGGGCAGGCCCGCCCCGTCGCCGAGGACCGCGATGGCCCGGGCGACGGCGGTGCTCGCCGCCGGCATCCGCCGCAGCCGGATGAGCACCATGCTGGACACGGCCCGCGAGCCGATCGCCGTCACCGTGCCGGCGTGCGCGTCGGTGGGGCGCACGCCGTTGGCCTCCAGAGCCCGCAGCAGCTGGCGCAGCAGCAGCGGGTTGCCGGACGTGGTGCGGTGGCACGCGTCGACGAACCGCGGCTCGGCGCCGTCGCCCAGCCGCTGCCGCACGAGGTCCGCGACGCCGGCGGCGCTCAGCGGGCCGGGCCGCACCGGCGCGGCCGCCGGGTCCAGCTGCAGCTCGGCGAGCAGCGCCTCGTCGTCGTACTGTTCCCCGGTCCGCAGCGTCGCGACGAGCAGCACGGGCAGCCCGTCGAGGCGGCGCACCAGGTACGCGAGGAACCGCAGCGAACCGGTGTCGCACCACTGCAGGTCGTCGACGACGATGGTGACGGGCCTGGTCGCGGCGACGTTCGCGGTCAGCCAGTAGAGCCCGTGCAGCGCCGCGAACGTGTGGTCGCCGCGCTCGCCGTCCATCGCGAGGTCGAAGACGGACGCGGCGCTCGCGGCGGCGCCCGCCAGGAGCCGTTCCCGCTCGGCCGGGTCGGTGAGCAGCGCCTCGAACAGCTGCCGCACGACGCCGAAGCCGAACTCCTTCTCCAGCTGGCTGCCGCGCGCCGTCAGCGTGAGCGCCCCGTGCCCGTCGGCGATCCTGCGCGCCTCCGTGAGCAGCCGGCTCTTGCCGATCCCGGCCGGGCCCTCGATCATCGCCAGCCGCGGCACCCCACCGAAAGCGTCGGCCGCCGCCATCCGCAGCTCGGCCACCTCCGCGTCCCGGTCGACAAGGTGCTCGTCCGGCGTTTTCCGTGTCTGTACCGCCACCGGGTCGACCCTCGGCGCCGCGCCGGCCGGACCGGTGGCCGCCGCGTGCACATCGGACCGGTGCGCCGGCGCGCCCTCGCCCGCCGTTTCCCCTGCCACCGGATCGCTCGTGGCGCCCGCCCCTGCCGGTGCGCCTCGTTCCACCGGCGTGCCCTGGCTTGCCGGCGTGCTCCGGCTTGCCGGCGTGGTCGGCGCGGCCGGGGCGTCGAGGGACTCCGACTGGGCGAGCACCTCGGCCTCCAGCGCGCGCAGCGCCGGCCCGGGGTCGACGCCGAGCTGCTCCGACAGGGTCTGCCTGGCCCTGCGGAGCGCGGCGAGCGCATCGCCCTGCCGGTGCGCGCGGTACAGCGCGAGGACCAGCAACCGCCAGCGCTGCTCCCGCAGCGGCTCCTCCGCGACGAGCGCCTCCAGCTCGGGCACCAGCAGCGCGCTGTCGCCCAGCGCCAGCCGCGCCGCGAGCAGCTGCTCCCGCGCCACCTCGCGCAGCTGGCGCAGCCGCGCCGCTTCCGCCTGCGCCCAGGTCTCGTCCGCGTACTCCGCGTAGGCCGGCCCGTGCCACAGCCGCAGCGCCGCCTCGAGCAGGTCCCGCTGCGCGGCCGGGTCCGCGGTGCCGAGCGCCTCGGTGACACCCCGGTCGAAGCGCCACGCGTCGACCGCCCCGGCGTCCAGGGTCAGCGCATAGCCGGGCGGCCGCGACACGATCACGTTCCCGCGCGCCCGGGCCGTCGCACCGGGCTCCAGCCGACGGCGCAGGTGCGACACGTAAGCCTGCAGCGCCCCGGCCGCGTTCGCCGGCGGCTGCCCGCTCCAGACACAGTCGATGAGCCGGTCGGTGGGCACGATGTCGCCCCGGTTGACCACCAGCACCGCGAGCACCGCCCGCTGCCGCCGCCCCCCGAGGTCCACGACCTCCCCGTCGACCGTCGCGGTCATGTCTCCGAGCACACTGACCCACAGCCTGCCGGACAGCGGCGTGACCTGCACCGACCCTCCCCTGCCCGCACCCGTGCCGAGCGATCAACGTACCGCGCTCCGCCCGGACACATCCTCAGCCGTCTGGCGTACTTTCGAGGCTGGTCGTTGCGGCACTGGATCGGGGAGGTTTCCGTCATGCAGGCACGTTCTCCGCGGATCGTGGATGTGAGCTGGGGCAGGATCGAGGTGGAGGAGGTCGGCGTGGTGAAGGACCTCAAGGTCTGGCCGGGTGGCGGCCGGGCCTGGGACTGGGGCGAGACGGGCACCCGGCACTCCCCCGGCGTCCAAGTCGCCGACGTCGAGGAGCTCCTGGAGCACGGCGCGACGGTGGTCGTGCTGTCGCTCGGCATGGACGAGCAGCTCGGCGTCCCCGACGCGACGGTCGACGCCCTCGAGGCGCGCGGCATCGAGGTACATGTGGAGGAGACCCGGGAAGCCATCGACGTGTATAACAGTCTGGTGGGGTCGGCGGCGGTCGGCGGGTTGTTCCACAGCACGTGTTGAGCCGGGAGCGAATCGGGGGCAGCGGGTGCGGCGGGTGTCGGTGGTGGGCAACTCCGGATCGGGCAAGTCGACGCTCGGCAAGGCGCTCGCGACGCGCCTCGGGGTGCCGTTCGTCGAGCTCGACGCGATCCATCACCTCCCCGGCTGGCAGCCGATCGACGTCACCGCGTTCCGCAAGCAGGTCGGCGAGCTCGCCGACGGCGACGGCTGGGTCATCGACGGCAACTACAGCGCCGTCCGCGACCTCGTCTGGGCCCGCGCCGACACCGTCATCTGGTTCGACCTCCCCCGCCGCACCGTGATGCGCCAGGTCCTGTGGCGCACCCTCCGCCGCGCCGTCACCCGCCAGGTGCTGTGGAACGGCAACCGCGAGCCCCTCGGCAACCTCTTCCGCCTCGACCCCCAGAAGTCCCTCCTGCGCTGGTGCTGGACCCGCCACCACGTCTACCGCGACCGATACACCCGAGCCGCCACCGAACGCAAGGACCTCGTCTTCATCCGCATCGCCGCCCACCAGGACGCCGCCCACCTCCTGCCCTAGGCCCCGCCAGCCCAGGGGGTCGCCGGTACGGTGCTGGCGTGCTGACACGGGCGTGTGGTCATGTCGCGAGGGCTTCGCCGGTGCGCGTGTGCCCGCACCTGGTGCGCGTGGCGGAGGACGACGTGCCGAGCCTGGTCGGGCTGCTGACCGGCGAGGCGCTCGCCTACGACCTGGCGTGCGAGGCTTGCGGCGGCGCCGACGGGCCCGTCGCGGTGGCCGAGGTCTGTGAGGGCTGCGTCGACCGGCTGCTGGAGGACGACATCACCGCGTGGCGCGGCCAGCCCGGCATCCTGGAGCGGCCGGAGCCGGTGGACGCGACCGTGCTGCGGTGGCCGGTGCCGCGGCGGCTGGGCGAGGTGATCGACCTGGCTCCGGTGCACGACGCGGCCACCTCGACGTGGCTGGCGCTGACCGCCCGCGGCCGGATCGTCGAGCTGGAGCCCGACGCCGGCCGGGTGACGGTGCGGGCCACCGTCAAGGTCGCCCGCGAGCCGGGCCACAGGCCGTGGATGGGGCATGCGCTGCGTCCGCGGTTACACGTCTCCGCCTGTGGCCGCTTCGCCGCGGTGGTCCACGACTACGGACGGAACGGGCGGGTCGTGGACCTCGCCCGCGGCGCCCGGACGATGACACTGGACGGCGGGGCGTACCGGCCCGACGCGGTGCCGTTCTCGGCGGCGTTCGCGGTGGTGGCCGGCCGCCCGGTCCTGGTGCACCGCACCGCGTGGAACCGGCTGGACGTCAGCGACCCACGGACCGGGGACCTGCTGACCCGCCGCGAGTTCGAGGCGGTGGCGGGCCCTGACGGCCGGCCGGCGCACCACCTGGACTACTTCCACGGCCGGCTGCACGTCTCTGCCGGCAGCGCGGCGATCGCCGACGACGGCTGGGTCTGGGGAGCGGCCGGGGTACCGCAGGTGTGGAGCCTGCGGGCGTGGCTGGACGGCAACGTGTGGGAGTCCGAGGACGGGCCGTCGAAGCACGCGCTGTGTCAGCGCTGGTACCACTGGGACGCCGGGATGTGCTTCGTCGGTGACACCACGGTGGCGGTCAGCGGGATCGGAAACGTCGACGAGGCGATGCTGGCCGGCGTGCGGATGTTCAGCGTCGCGTCCGGGACGCAGCTGACCGCGTTCGCCGGGCCGGCCGGGACGTTGCTGTCCGACGGGCGGCGGCTGTACTCGGTGCAGGGCAGCGCGACGCACGTGTGGGACCCGGTCACCGGCCACCGCACGGCCACGATCGCCGGGTTCGCGCCGACCTGCCTGCACCGGGGCACCGGGGAGCTGGCGGGGATCGCCGACGGGGTGCTGCTGCGGTGGCGTACGGGACGGTGAGGCGTGCGTTACATCGCGGGGCGGTGGGGCGTGCGATAGTTCACCGGCGGAATGTTTGACTCGGCAGCTATGTTCTACTGCGCGTCAGACCCAGGAGCTTGGAGCGTGCGAGATGCAGTTCGGAGTGTTCACCGTCGGTGACGTCACCCAGGACCCGACGACCGGCCGGGTGCCGACGGACGCGGAGCGGGTCAAGGCGATGGTGACGATCGCGCTCAAGGCGGAGGAGGTCGGGCTGGACGTGTTCGCGCTCGGCGAGCACCACAACCCGCCGTTCGTGCCGTCGTCGCCGACCACGATGCTGGGGTGGATCGCGGCGAAGACCAGCACGCTGCAGCTGTCGACCGCGACCACGCTGATCACGACCAACGACCCGGTCAAGATCGCCGAGGACTACGCGATGCTGCAGCACCTGGCGGACGGCCGGGTGGACCTCATGATGGGGCGCGGCAACACCGGGCCGGTGTACCCGTGGTTCGGGCAGGACATCCGCAACGGGATCGCCCTCGCGGTGGAGAACTACGCGCTGCTGCGCCGGCTGTGGCGTGAGGACGTGGTGGACTGGGAGGGCAAGTTCCGCACCCCGCTGCAGGGCTTCACGGCGACCCCGCGCCCGCTCGACGGCGTGCCGCCCTTCGTGTGGCACGGGTCGATCCGCAGCCCCGAGATCGCCGAGCAGGCCGCGTACTACGGCGACGGCTTCTTCGCCAACCACATCTTCTGGCCCAAGGAGCACACCGCTCGCATGGTGGGGTTGTACCGGCAGCGCTTCGAGCACTACGGGCACGGCTCCGCCGACCAGGCCATCGTCGGCCTCGGCGGGCAGGTGTTCATGCGGAAGAACTCGCAGGACGCCAAGCGGGAGTTCCGGCCGTACTTCGACAACGCCCCCGTCTACGGGCACGGGCCGTCGATGGAGGACTTCACCGCGCAGACCCCGCTGACCGTGGGCAGCCCGCAGGAGGTCATCGACCGGACGCTGTCGTTCCGCGAGTACGTGGGCGACTACCAGCGCCAGCTGTTCCTCCTGGACCACGCGGGCCTGCCGCTGAAGACCGTCCTGGAGCAGCTCGACATCCTCGGCGAGGAGGTCGTGCCGGTGCTGCGCAAGGAGTTCGCGGTCGGCCGGCCCGCGCACGTGCCGGACGCCCCGACCCACGCCGCCCTGAAGGCGCGGCAGACCGAGAAGGTGGAAGCGTGAAGCGCCTCGTGGTGATCTCCGCCGGGCTGAGCCAGCCGTCGTCGACCCGCCTGCTCGCGGACCGGCTCGCCGCCGCGACCGTCCGCGAGCTGGGGGTGGACACCGACGTGCGGGTGGTGGAGCTGCGCGACCACGCGCACGCGATCACCGACCACCTGCTGACCGGCTTCCCTGCGCCCGCGCTCAAGGACGTCCTCGACGCGGTCGCGGCCGCCGACGGCGTGATCGCCGTGTCGCCGATCTTCAACGCCTCGTACAGCGGCCTGTTCAAGTCGTTCTTCGACGTGCTCGGTGACGACGTGCTCGCCGACAAGCCGGTCCTGCTCGGCGCGACCGGCGGCACCGCCCGGCACTCGCTCGCCCTGGAGCACGCGCTGCGCCCCATGTTCACCTACCTGCACGCGGTCGTGGCGCCGACCTCGGTCTTCGCCGCGACCGAGGACTGGGCCGGCGGCGGCGACGCGACGCTGCACCGGCGCATCGACCGGGCCGGCCGCGAGCTGGCCGAGCTCGCCGGCCGGCGCGAGTCGCCGGTGGTCGCCGACCCGTTCGCCCTGACCACCTCGTTCGACGCGCTGCTGTCGGGCCAGGGCCGCGCGGTCACCGACGACCTGCGGCGCTGACCCCGGCCCCGGGCGAAGGCCAAGGTCAGGGCCGCGCGGTCACCGACGACCCGCGGCGCTGACCCCGGCCCCGGGCGAAGGCCAAGGCCAGGAACAGGGCCGCGCGGTCACTGAAAGCCCCGGCCAGGGCCGCGCGGTCGCCGGGCGGCGGTGCTAGCCCTTGGCCTTGCCCCGGCGCCGGGCGGTCCGGCGCCGGGCGGCGGCGGCCGGTTTGGCCTTCTTCGCCTTGCGCCGCGGGACGGTGGCCTGCCAGCGGCGCTGGCGGAGGATCTTCTCGAACCGCTCGACGAGCCGCTCGCGCTCCTTCTTCGTGCAGCCGAGGTCCTCCGGCTCGAGGTGGGCGATCCGGTCGGCGATGACGGCGGCGGTGGCGTAGCGGGCCCAGGTGGGCTTGCGCCGGGCGAGGTGGCGGGCGTAGGCGGCCAGCACGAACCGCGCCGGCGGGTAGTCGGCGAGCGTCATGCCCTGGCCGGACCCGTCGGCCATCGCCCGCAGCAGCGCGCCGGCGTGGTCGAGCAGGGCGTCGTCCACCTCGTCGGCGATGATCGCGGCGTGCAGGTGCGCGGCGGTCGCGACGGCGCCGGCCGTCACCGCGTCGAGGTCGTCGCCGGCGCACGCGTGGCGCAGCAGCCAGTCGCGCACCTCGGGCAGGACGGCGACGGTGCACAGGGCCTCGACGGCGTGGACCCGGCCCCAGCCCGAGGTGCGGGCGGCCAGCCACAGCAGCGCCTCGATGCCGGCGGGGCCGCGGTGGCGCAGCGACTCGGCGGCGAGCTCGCCGAACTCCGCGGACAGCAGCCCGATCGTGCGGATCAGCTCGATGTCCTTGTCCGAGGTGGTCGCCTCGGTGCCGAGCAGCGCCAGGCCGACGGCCACCTCGCGCCGGTCGACGCCGAAGCGCACCAGCCACCGGCCGGTCCGGCGGACGCGCTTGCGCCCGGCCCGCAGCGCCGCGGCGGCGACGTGTTCGTTGTCGGCGGTCGGGACGTACACCTCGTCGAACGCCCCGACGAGCGCCCTGGGCGCCGCGGCCGGCGAGGCGAAGTGCGCGTCGAGGATCGCGGCGACGTCCGCACCGACCCGCCGCGCGTCGCGGCCGATGCCGGTGCGGGGGCGCTGGTCGTCGGGGAACGGCTCGCCGCCTGCGGGCAGCGGGTCGTCCTTGCCCTGGCGGTGCAACAGGACCGCGTGGTCGTGGAGCCGTTCACGGATCATGCCCGCAGATGGTGTCACACCACAGGTCACATGACGAGACGCAGTTTTCTGGCGGCGACGCCGATCGTGACCCGCTGCCCCCACGACAGCTCCAGGCGGTCGGCCTCCAGGCCGTCGGCGAACACCACGAGTCCCTCGCCCTCGCTCGCCAGCTCCAGGGTCTCGGCACCGTCGAGGCGGCCACTGGTCAAGGTGACACCGGTCGCCGGCGACGGCCACGCCTCGCGCACGAACCAGGTCAGGGCCGCCTCGCCGGGGGCCGGGCTCGCCGGCGCGTCCGCCCGCTGCCGGGCGATCGAGGAGCACCATCCGGTGGCGCCGGTACCCGTTCCGACGACGACGCCGGACGACGAGTGCCGCTCCCGCGCTCCGTCCGATGTGGACAGTGTGTAGCGCGCCGACTGGTGGGTGACGTGCCCGAAGT
Organism: Dactylosporangium sp. NPDC006015; assembly: GCF_040614215.1. Lineage (NCBI taxonomy): Bacteria > Bacillati > Actinomycetota > Actinomycetes > Micromonosporales > Micromonosporaceae > Dactylosporangium > Dactylosporangium sp. NPDC006015. The sequence goes on along the minus strand of NZ_JBEXUD010000006.1, from coordinate 92,726 downwards.
AGACCTCGTTGAGGCCGAGGAGCTCCTGGCCGTCGTCGAGCGCCGCGGACACCATCGTGCGCTCCTGCGCCGGCAGGCCGGGCAGGTCCCGCAGCAGCCGCTTCAGTGCCTGCGGCTGGTGGCGCACGAGCACGCCAGGGTTCCTGTCCGGCGCCGGGTCGACCCCGATGACGGGCTGCCCGTCGAGGTACTTCGCGACGTTGGCGACGAGACCGTCCTGCCCGACGGCGACGACGACGTCCTCGGGCGAGAACAGGAACCGCGACAGGTCGCCCCGGTCGAGGTGCCCCCTCCGCCAGTCCGCGGGGACGGCCGCACCGGCGACGGTGAGCGCCGCCTGCTGCGCCGCGTGCCGGGCCGCGACCTCGTCGAGGTCCCTGCCCCGCTGCCGCAGGAAGTACGCGGCGGCGGCGCGGGTGCCGTGCCGGGCGAGCAGCTCGTCGAGCTCGCTGCGCCGCGACACCAGCACCACCCGTGGCGCGAGTGTGCTCACGACGGCCCTGCCCATGCGCTCATGACGAGCCCCTCTCCAATGCTGGCAAGCGGTGCGGGGCCGGCGGCTCAGCCGGTGCTCGATGCGACGATGCGGCGGCGGACGAGGCGGCGGTGGCGGGGCCGCAGGATCCGGTGCGACGCGGACCAGCGGCGGGCCATCACCGTCCGGCTCGACACGGCGGTCACGCCGGGCCGCCGAGGGAGCGGCCGCCGCCGAGGCGGTCGACGAGGCCGGTCAGCACGTCGGGGGTGACGGTGAGCTGGCCGATCTCGGGCAGGTTGCCGGCGAGCTCGCGCAGCGCCAGGGCCTGCAGGACGCCGGGTGCGAGGTCCCGGTAGGCGGCCAGGCGCGCGGCCTCCGCCTCGGCCTCGGCGAGCCCGACGGCGCGGACGCCCTCGGCCCGGGCCTCGGTGCGAGCCCGGTCGGCGTCCGCGTCCGCGGCCGCCGTGACCTTCAGGCGCTCGGCGTCGGCGAGGGCCGTGATCTTCGAGCGCTCGGCCGCCGCGGTGGCCGCGACCTGCTCGCGCTCGGCGACGGCCTGGGCCGCGACGAGCGCCGCGGCGGCGTCGACCTCGGCCTTGCGGCGGGCGTTGGCGCCGTGCTGCTCGACGAGCGCCTGCTCGCGGCGGGCCAGCTCGATCTTGTTCTGCAGCTCGTTCTCGGCGATCGCGCGCTCCTGCTCGACGGCGCGGGCGCGGCGGGCGTACGTGGCGCGGTCCGCCTCCTGCTGCACGGCCTCGCGGGTCGGCGTCTGCAGGGCCCGCTCCAGGTCGGGCTCGGGGCGGATCGCCACGACGCGGGCGCTGACGACGCTGACGCCGGTGTCGGTGAGGCGCGGGTCGCCGCCGAGTGCCTGGCTGACGGCCTCGCGGACGGGCGCGATCCCGGCGGTCAGGGCGTCGGTGAGCGGCAGCCGGGCCAGCAGGTCCAGGGCCGGCTGCTGGGCGAGCTCGGCCAGCAGCGTGGCCACCTGGTCGAGCGGCTGCCCGCGCCACGCGCCGGACCGCGGGTCGACGGAGAAGTCGAGGCGGGCGGCGGCGACGTCGGGGGCGCTGATCCGGTAGGTGACCGTCGCCTGCACCGTGACGTCGGCGAAGTCGGCGGTGCGGGCGTGGAACAGCAGCGGCAGCTCGCGGTCGTCGACGGGGACCTCGGACAGCACGGCGGTCAGCGGCCGGTAGTAGAACGACTGGCCGATGCCCTCGTGCCGCACCTTGCCCTTGACGTGGTGGCGGACCCACGAGGTCGGCGCGCCACGCAGGTGGCGCAGGAAGAAGCGGGTGGTCACGTCGGCCATGTCGGCACTCCCAGGATGAGTTATCGTCGTCTTGACGATAACCGTCGTCGCCCTTTCTCGTCAATGTGGTGATTAATACATGACGTTCGCCGTGACCGTCGATCTGGTGATGCTGACGATCCGCGACGGCGCGCTCAGCGTGCTGCTCATCCGCCGGGCGATCCCCCCGTTCCAGGGCGGGTACGCGCTGCCCGGCGGCTTCGTGCTGCCGGACGAGGACCTCGGCGAGGCCGCCGAGCGGGAGCTGGTCGAGGAGACGGGCCTGCGCGGTGCGGGGCACCTCGAGCAGCTCGGCAGCTACGGCGCGCCCGGCCGGGACCCGCGCGGGCGGGTCGTCACCGTCGCCTACCTGGCGCTGCTGCCCGACGCGCCAGCGCCGCGGGCCGGCAGCGACGCCGCCGCCGCGGACTGGGTGCCCCTCGAAGGGCTGGCGGGCCTGGCCTTCGACCACGACCGCATCCTGGCCGACGGGGTCGAGCGGGCCAGGGCCAAGCTCGAGTACACGCCCCTCGCGGCCGCCTTCTGCCCGCCCGAGTTCACCATCGCCGAGCTGCGGCAGGTGTACGAGGCGGTGTGGGCCACCAGGCTGGACCCGCGCAACTTCCACCGCAAGGTCACGTCGACCGAGGGGTTCGTCGAGGCGACGGGTCGCAGCACGGCCGGTGAGCGGGGCCGCCCCGCGCAGCTGTTCACGCGCGGGACGGCCCCGGTGCTCCACCCTCCGCTGCTGCGGAAGGGTCAGTTGCCGGCGCTCTCGTAGCGGCGCAGGCCGCGCGAGAAGACGAACCACGCCACCGTCAGGCAGTAGGCGGCGACGAGCGGCGTCAGCAGGCCCACCCACGCGGAGCTACCGCCGAGCAGGAGGCTGACCGGGAAGAAGCTGACGAACGCGAACGGCAGGGCGAAGCCCAGCGCCGCCTTCAGCGCCAGCGGATAGATGGACAGGGGGAAGCGGGCGAGGTCGCCGACCTGGTGCACGGCGAACGCGAACAGCGGGCTGGGGCTCTGCATCCAGAACGACACCGCGTTGGTCGCGAGGTTGATGGCGACCTTGATGGCGATGGCGGACACCAGCACCACGACGGCGACCGCGACCCGGCCGGCGGTCCAGTCGATGTCCAGGTGGGTCAGCGCCCCGCCGAGCATCAGCCCGCCGGTGACGATGTTGGACAGCCCGTTGATCCCGATCTGCATGCTGCTGACCTGCAGGACGATCGGGTACGGGCGGACCATCATGTAGTCGAGGTCGCCCTGGTTGATCTGCCAGGCGAGGTTCCACATGCCCTCGAAGAACAGCGAGCCGACGCCCTCGGCGATCGCCACCATCGCGAACATCGCCACGACCGCCCAGAACGACCAGCCGTTGATGTGCGGCACCTTGGCGAAGATCGCCGCCAGGAACGCGACGTTGACGACCTGCATGACGACCGTGCCGGCCATCATGATCCAGAAGTCGCTCTCGTACTCCAGCAGCGAGCGCAGGTGCGCGCCGAGCAGCCTTACGTAGAGCCGGACCGTGCGCATCTCAACCCCCGTTCACGGTCAGCCGGCGCAGCCCCCGCCGGAACAGCAGCCGTGCGCCGAACCACATCGCGAGGACCCAGCCGAGCTGGGTGGCGACCAGCAGGACCGCGTGCGACCCGGACGCCTTCCCGATGAAGATCAGCGCCGGCGTGGAGGTGAGTCCGGCGAACGGCGACCACTGCGCCGCCGTGGCCAGCCAGCCCGGGAAGTACACCAGCGGCACCAGCGCACCGGACAGCAGCCCGGTCAGCGCCTGCCTGGCCCACATCACGCCGACGAAGTTCTCCGTCCAGAAGCAGGCGAGCGTGCTCAGGTACGACACGGCGAACTTCAGCGGCACGATCAGCACCATGCTGGCCGCGAACAGCGCCAGCATCGGCCCCGGCGGCGTGTCGAGCGCCCCGCCGACCGCGACGGTCACCACGACGACCACCACCACCGCCACGACCTCGATCCACACGCCGCCGACCGTCTCGGCGAACCTGGCCCGCTGGTAGTCCACCGGCTTCACCAGGTCCAGCGCGACGAGCCCGGACCGGATCCGGTGCGACATGCGGAAGTCGACGAACGCGCCGACGAGGGCGCCGGAGGCGAACGCGACCACCAGGTACGCGCGCATCTGCGGCCACGCGAACCCGCCGACCGGGCCGTCGGCGAGCAGCACCCGCCAGACGGCGAGCAGCGCGATGAGCTGGAACGCGACGCCACCGAGCGACAGCAGGAAGTTGGCGCGGTACGCCAGCGCGCTCAACGCCGTCGCCCGGGCGTGGGCGAGATACGGCTTCATGAATGGAGCACCAGTTCCCCGCTGTACACCCGCCGGATGACATCCTCGATGGACGGCTCGTCGACACCGAAGTCGACGAGGTTCGCCAGCGGCGCGAGCGCCGTGACGACCTGTCCCGCGGTCATCGCGAACCGGTCGAACCGCACCGCGAACTGCGATGGCGTCTCGCCCGGCTCGATCGTCGCGCCCGGCAGCGCGGCGCGGACGTCGTCCAGCGGCACCGCCGTCTCCGTCTGCACGTTGAGGATCCGCTCGCGGGCGAACGCGTCCTTCACCGCCTCCAGGTCCCCGTCGAAGATGATCCTGCCCTCGTCGATGATGACGAGCCGCCGGCAGAACCCTTCGATGTCGCCGAGGTCGTGGCTGGTCAGCATGACCGTGGTGCCCTCGTCGCGGACCGTCCGGAAGAACTCCCGGACCCGGTCCTTCACGGCGAGGTCCAGCCCGATCGTCGGCTCGTCCAGGTACACGACCGGCGGGTCGTGCAGCAGCGCCGCGGCGAGGTCGGCCCGCATCCGCTGCCCGAGCGACAGCTTCCGGCCCAGGACCGGCAGCACCTCGCCGAGCTCCAGGACGTCCTCGAACCTGGCCATGCGCTTGCGGAACGTGCCGTGGTCGATGCCGTACACGTCGCGCAGCACCGCCAGGGACTCCGACACCGGCAGGTCCCACCAGAGCTGCGTCCGCTGCCCGAACAGCACCCCGATCCGGTGCGACATCGCGATCCGGTCCTTCTGCGGCGACAACCCGTCGATGCGGACCTCGCCCGAGGTCGGCATCAGGATCCCGCTGAGCAGCTTCACGGTCGTCGACTTCCCGGCGCCGTTCGGCCCCACGTACGCGACGGCCTCACCGGCCTCGATCGTCAGGTCGACGTGATCGACGGCGGTCTTGTCCACGAACCGCCGCACGAAGAGATGTTTGACGGCCCCCCGCAGCCCCGGATCCTTGTCCGGCCTGCGGAAGACCTTGGTCAGTTCTCGAGCCTCCACAAGTGCCATCGCCGGAGCCTAGTATTTCTTCGCGATCCGGATTAACCCGTTTTCCGCCGGCGGACTGTGGCGCCCGTCGCTGTTTCCCCCTGGTGCCGGCCGTGGTCCCTACGGCGCCTCGGCGATCAGCGAACCGGACGGGGTCGTGGACGCGCTCGACAGGAACTTGGGGTGCTTGCTGCGCATGGTCGAGATGACCAGGTCGAACGGCACGTCGTCGAAGTCGCCGTAGAACTTGAGGAACTCCATGTGCCGGTTGCCGTCGCCGTCGAACGGGTGGTAGAGGCTGTCGGCACGGCCGTCGAACTCCAGCGGCGCCATCCCGTAGAGCTTGCACAGCAGCTTGTTGAACACCGGCGTGGCCCTGACCCACCGCCCGTCCAGGTGCACCGTGGTCAGGCTGTGGAAGAACACGTCACCGCCGACGAGGTCGCGCAGCCGCGGCGAGGCGAGGTGGTTGCGCACGTCGCCGTAGGTGATGCGGCTGGGGATGCCGGCCGCGCGCACCACGGCCGCGTACACGATGGACTTGTGCAGGCAGAAGCCGCGGCCGCGGCCGATGACGGCGCCGGCGGTCAGGCCGGCGCGGCTCAGGTCGGCGTGGTAGACGTCGTACAGGATGCCGTCGCGCACGGCGTAGTAGAGCCGGACCGCCTTGTCGACGTCGGTGGCGCCCTCGTCCAGGCCGGCCAGGGCCTTGGCGGCGAAGCCGGCCACGACGGGGTGGTCGTGGTCCAGGAAGTACGTGGGCCGGGTGAGCCCGGTCAGGTTCGCCGTCATGACACCTCCAAGGGGCGGTGCAGGCCCATCAGGGCGGCGAGCCGCTCCCGCTGGATCTCCGACGTGCCGGAGTAGATGGTGCCGGACACCGAGTTGCGCAGCTCCTTCTCCAGCCCGTACTCCGTCGTGTACCCGTAGCCGCCGAAGATCTGCACGGCCGCGAGGGCGGAGCGCACGTTGCTCTCGCTGACGATCAGCTTGGTGCGGGCGATGTCGGTGGTCACGTTGCCGCCCGCGGCCAGCTTGCGGGCGGTCCCGTAGAGCCACATGCGAGCGGTCTCCACGTCGGTGCCCATGTCGACGATCCGGTGCGAGATCGACTGGTAGTGGCCGATGTGCTGGCCGAACTGCCGCCGGGTGCGGGCGTACTGCACGCAGCGGTCGAGCCGGTGCCGCATCTCGCCGAGGTTGACGACGAAGCCGCAGAGGATCTCCCACTTCATCACCGCGTCGAGGATCAGCAGACCGGCGCCCGGCGAGCCGACCAGGTTCGCGCGGGGCACCCGGACGTCGTCGAGGAACAGCTCGGCCAGCGGCGAGGTGCGCAGCCCCATCTTGTCCACCGACCGGCCGACGCTGAGCCCGGGGGTGCCGCGCGGCACCAGGAACGTGCTGATCGCGGCCGGGTTGCCGAGCTTGCCGGTGCGGGCGTAGACGAGGATGACGTCGGCGATCGGGCCGTTGCTGACGAACGCCTTGCTGCCGTTGAGGACGAAGCCGTCGCCGTCGGGCACCGCCGTGGTGCGCATCGGGGTGATGTCCGAGCCGCCCGCCGGTTCGGTGACGGCGTGCGCCCCGATGACGCTGCCGGCGCAGACGTCCGGCAGGTACCGCCGCTTGAGCTCGGCCGAGCCGAACCGGTGCAGGGCCACCCCGGTGCTGACCAGGTGGGTCACCGCCGAGAAGCTCAGGCCCCCGTCGCGGCACGCCGTGCCGAGGGCCTCCAGCGCGTACATCGTGGTCGGCAGGTCCTGGGCCAGTCCCCCGTACTGTTCGGCGAACGGCAGTCCGAACAGTCCCAGCTCGGCGAGCTTCTTCCAGCCTTCGGTGTCGAAGGTGCCCGCCGCGTCGCGTTCGACGTGGTCGGTGCCCAGCGTCGCGGCGACCGCGAGCACGGCGTCGTGCAGCTCCTGTTGTTCCCGGGACCAGGCCATCTCAGTACTGGGAGTACTCGTCGGAGTCCAGCGAGTGGACCTCGTCGCCGATCAGCGGCGGGTTGAAGACGCTGATCAGTTCGAGCTCGCTGTCGGGGTCGGCGATCAGGAAGTGCGCGTCGTGCGCGTCGAGGGCGTAGATGACGCCGGGGGTGATCTCGAACTCCTGGCCGTCCGCGGTGACCACCCGCCCCGTGCCGCGGATGCACAGGCACGCCTCAAGGTGCCGGCGGTACTGCAGCCGCGACTTGGTGCCCGGGCGCACCGTCGTGTGGCAGACGGTGAAGCCCATCTTGTCGGCCTCCAGCAGGTACCGGCGGCTCAGGCCGTTGCCCCAGTCGACCGTCTTGGCCTGGCTCTGGTCCCGGACGATCATGGAGTCACTCCTTCTCTGCCGCTAAGGCGGCGTCGCGGACCCGGGTGTTGCGGGCGATGAAGCGGTCGACCGCCGCCACCGAACGGAAGTCGTCGGGGTTCAGGTCGATCTGGTCGAGGGCGACGGCGTACCGCTCGCTGACCCAGCCGACCAGCTCCAGCAGGCTGAGGCTGTCGACGACTCCGTTGTCGAGCAGGTCGTAGTCGCCCGGCAGCTCCGTGGCCGGGGTCCCGGGCAGGTACCGCGTCACGAGGTACTCGCTGATCTCGCGCTGATGGCTGCTCATACGGTCAGTTCCTTCTTCAGGCGGGCGCGGTCGACCTTGCCGGTGACGCCGACCGGCAGCGCGACGCTGCGCAGGTCGAAGACCGCGGGGATGGCGGCGCGGGTGAGGCGTTGCGCGCACCAGGTGCGCACCTGCAGGCCGGTCAGCCCGGAGGAGCGGGGGCGCACGACGGCGGTGATCCTGGCCCCGGCCGCGGCGTCGGGCAGCGCGACCACGGCCGCCTCGGCGACGTCGGGGTGGGCGAGCAGGACCTGCTCGACCTCCTCCAGGCTGATCCGCACGCCGCGGACCTTGACCTGGAAGTCGGTGCGCCCGACCAGCACGAGCCGGCCGCGGTCGTCGCGGGTGACCAGGTCGCCGGTGCGGTACCAGGCGTGGCCGTCCCGGACCGGAAAACGGTCGCCGGCCAGGTACCCGACGGCCTGGAACGGCGTCGACACCACCAGCTCGCCCATGCCGGGCCCGTCGAAGGGCTCCCCGTCGTCGCCGGTCAGGTGAGCGTGCACGCCGGGGAGCGGCGCCCCGAGCGGCAGCGGCTCGCCGTCCCGGGCCTCGTCCGCGCCGAACGTGTGGATGAAGCTGTCGTTGGTCTCGGTGCAGCCGTACACGTTGTGCAGGACCGCCGCGGGGAACAGGTCCGGCAGGGCGGCGCGCAGCGCGGGCGGCGTGTGGTCGCCGGTCAGCACGACGTGCCGCACGTCCGGCACCGCGACCCCGCCGTCCGCGGCGGCGGCTGCGGCTGCTGCTGCTGCGGCGTCCAGGAGCAGCCGGTAGAACATCGGCACCGCCTGCACCACGTGCGGCCGGGCGGTGGTGACGAGGTCCAGCAGGTACGCGGGGTTGGCCGCCCGGTCGGGGTCGACGAGCACGACGGTGCCGCCGTGCCCGAGGGTGGCCCACACGTCGAGCAGGCTCAGGTCGAAGTTCAGCGGTGCGTAGCTGAGGACCCGGGTGCCGGCGCCCAGCTCGAACGTGTCGGCGGCCCAGCCGGTGAAGCGGCCCAGCGCCGGCCCGCCCAGCGGGACGATCTTCGGTACGCCGGTCGAGCCGGACGTGGTCAGCATCAGGCAGGTGTCCGGCGGCAGGGCCGGCGCATCGCCCGGGACCGGCGCTGGGGACCAGTCGAAGGCGCCGTCGCCGGTCGCTTCGGCGACGCCCGCGCACCCGGCCCGCTGGACCAGGCTGCCGGCCACCTGCGCGCCGAGGTCGACGGAGAGCAGCAGCACCGGCCGGTCGGCAGCGAAGCAGGCCAGGATCAGGGCGATGGTCTGCGGCGACTTCGCCGCGTGGACCGCGATCGGCTGCCCCGCCGGCAGGTCCAGCTTGTCCAGCGCCACCACGGCGGTCTCACTCGCGGCGATGAGCTCGGCGAAGGTGGTCCCGCCGCCGCGGTACGACACGGCGGTGCGCTCCGGAGCGAGCCGGGCCGCGGCGTACACGGCGTCGGCCAGCGCACGCCCGGTCATGAGGCCTCCCGGCCGGCGGGTGCGGCTTCCGCGACCGGCTCCCCGCCGCGGGAGGGCTCCCCGCCACCGGAGGGCTTCGCATCACCGGCGACCTCCACGTGACCGGACTGGGTCCGCCAGGCGCCGGGCCGCAGCTGGTCCTCACCGAGCAGGATGCTCGCCACGATCACCACGCCGCCGACCAGCACGTTCCAGGTGATCGCCTCGCCGAGGAACACCGCGCTGAGGATCAGGCTGATGAACGGGACCAGGTAGTTCACCGCGGAGGCGCCGGTCGCGCCGATGTCGGCGATCAGCCGGTTGTAGAGGACGTACGCCAGGCCGGTGCCGAACACGCCGAGCGACACGATGCTCAGCACCACGTGCCAGCCGACCGACGACGGGGTGTGCCAGCCGAGGAACGGCTGCAGCACGGCGAGCAGCACCGTCGCGACGAGGGTCTGGGCCGTCGCCGACGAGATCGGCGGGATGCCCCGGTCGGACAGGAACTTGCGGACGAACACGGCGTGCGCGGCGTAGATCCCGGCGACGGCCAGGCAGGCCAGCTGGCCGCCGATCGTGCCGCCCAGCTCGGACCACGGCGCCATCACCAGCACGATCCCGGCGAACCCGAGGATCACCCCGGCCGTGCGCCGCACCGTCGCCCGCTCGCTGCGCAGCTGCACGGTGGCCAGTGCGAGGGTCAGCAGCGGGGTGGCCGCGGTGAGCACGCCGGCCATCGAGGCGCTGGTGCGCTGCTCGCCCCAGGCCAGCAGCAGGAACGGGGCGACCATGCCGAGCACGGTGGTCACGGTGATGTGCACCCACACGAACCCGAACCGTGGCAGCCGGGACCGGGTGACCGCGGCGATGAGCACCAGGACCGCCGATCCGAGGACCAGGCGGCCCAGCACCTGCTGGCCCGGGCTCAGCTCCTCGCCGGCAAGCTTGATCAGCGGGTAGCTGGAGCCCCAGATGATCCCCAGGGCGACGAACTGCAGCGCGCTGAGCCCCTTCACGACGCCGCTCCGGCCAGCACCGGGATGCTGTTGCGCCCGATCTCCAGGGCCTGCGGGTCGATGCTGTCGTCGGCGAGCGTGCCGCCGAGGTATCGCTCGTACGCGCTGAGGTCGAAGTTGCCGTGCCCCGAGAGCCCGAACAGGATCGTCCTGGTCACGCCCTCCTCGCGGGCGCGCAGTGCCTCGTCGACCGCGGCGCGGATCGCGTGCGTCGACTCGGGGGCCGGCACGATGCCCTCGGTCCGGGTGAACAGCACCCCCGCCTCGAAGCAGTCCCGCTGGCGCAACGCGACCGCCTCCATCAGGCCCTCCTCCACGACCCGGCTGACCAGCGGCGCGATGTTGTGCGCCCGCAGGCCACCCGCGTGCACGGGCGGCGGCACGAACCTGTGACCCAGCGTGTGCGTGCGGGTCAGCGAGGTGAGCCCGGCGGTGTCGGAGTAGTCGTAGGCGATCCGGCCCTGCGTCAGCGACGGGCACGCCGCCGGCTCCGCCGCGATCAGCCGTACGTCCGGCCCGCCGTGCAGCCGCGCGCGCAGGAACGGGAACGCCAGGCCGGCGAGGTTGCTGCCGCCGCCCGCGCACGCCACCACGATGTCCGGGTAGTCGCCGGCCCGCTCCATCTGCACGATGGCTTCCTGGCCGATGACGGTCTGATGCGCGCACACGTGGTTCAGCGCGCTGCCGCGCGTGTAGCCCCACCGCGGGTCGGCGAACGCGACCTGCAACGCCTCCGACTTCGCGACGCTCAGGCTGCCCGGGAAGTCGGGGTTCTCGTCGAGCACCGCGCGCCCGGCCTCGGTCTCCGTGCTCGGGCTCGGCGTGCAGCTCGCCCCGAACATCTGCATCAGCGAGCGATGGTGCGGCTTCTGCTGGAAGCTCACCCGCACCATGAAGACCTTGGCCGCCATGCCGAACAGCGACGCCGCGAACGAGATCGCGCTGCCCCACTGCCCGGCCCCGGTCTCGGCGATCAGACCCGACTTGCCGGCCCGCTTGTTGTAGTACGCCTGCGGGATCGCCGAGTTCGGCTTGAAACTGCCGGTCGGGCCCACGCCCTCGTACTTGAAGTAGATCCGCGCCGGCGTGTCCAGCGCCTTCTCCAGATTGCGGGCCCGGATCAGCGGCGTGGGCCGCCACTGCGCGTAGAACTGCCGCACCTCACCCGGGATCTCGAACTCCGGCTCCCGGCTGAGCTCCTGGTCGACCAGCGCCTCCGGCATCGTCCGCAGCATGTCGTCACGGGTCACCGGCTCGCCCGTCGCCGGGCTCAGCGCCGGCGCCACGTAGTCGAGGTCGGCGGCCATGTTGTACCAGGTCTCGGGTATCTCCGAGGGGCTGAGATCGAAACGTACCGCCTCCATCGAGGCCGCCTCTCCGCACAGTGGACACAGTGGACACTGAGTTGCGGTGGCCACGCCCCCGAAGTCGCCGCCGATGACCCATGGTCGGCACCGAACCCCCCGCGAAGGTAGGGATTGCGGCCGATGTTTAGGGGAAGCCCCAGTGCCCCCCGGCCGGACACGTGCGACCGTGACCGCCATGATTCGTGAAGTCACCGCCGACGACCTCGGCCTGCTCCACTCGCTGGTGCTGGACATGGCCGCCAGCGAGGAGGCGACCGACCAGATCAGCACCGACGAGGCCGAGCTCGGCCGCGCCCTGTTCGGCCCCGCACCCGTCGCCTGGGCCCACCTCGCGATCGACGACAAGACCGGCGACGTCGTCGGGTACACCCTGTGGGCGCTGGTCTACAGCACCTGGCGCGGCACCGCGATCCACGTCGACGACATCTACATCCGCGAGGACGCCGTCGGCACCGGCGTCGACACCGCCCTGCTGAGCACCGTGGCCGCGGTCTGCGCCGAACGCGGCTACCGCCACATGCAGTGGTGGGGCCGGCCCACCAACGACCCGGTCGACGCCTACTACCGCTCGATCGGCGCCGAGATCCCCTCCGTGCTCGGCGAGGACATCGCCATCTACCGGCTCACCGGCGCGCCGCTCGCCGACCTCGCCAGGCAGGCCTGACCCCGCCCATCAACGCAGACCGTCGCCAAGAGACCGAGGCCGTCCACAACCTGGACGGGGCTCCGGGGACCTGCCCTTACACAACCTCCGCCGCGTGGCCACCGGCACGGCCGGTGGCCCGTCGTGTCCGGCGCCTGCCACGCCCTGCTACCGACCGCTGCCGTCCACCACGTCAACCGCCGTCGGCGGCCGTGAGCACCTCGCGCGGCGCCGGCCCGCCATGGATGCGGTGGACGGCGGACCTGACGGTGGCGACCGCATGCTGGTCCCAGCTGACCGGGTCGTGCCGCGGCCCGTCGGTGCCCGGCCTGCGGTCCCGGTCAAGGAACGCGACCATCGCCGGGACCGCCGGCGCCGCCGCCGGACCGATGTCGGCCAGACACCCGACGACCGTCCCGTGGCCGGCCCCGAACAGCGGCGCCCACGGAACCCCGTCAACAAGCTCGGTCAGGACCGGCAGCGCGCCGGACGCGTCCGCGGTGCACCGCCAGAGGGCGTTCGCGGCCTCGGCCCGGGCCCACTCGAAGGAGTCGGTGAGTCTGCCGCGGATCACCGCCTCGTGCCCCGCGGCGGCGGGACCCATGTCCGCGAGCAGCGACAGCGCCGTCACGTCGGCCAGTGGGACGACGGCGAGCCGGGCGAGGGCCGCCGCGGTCGCGCTGGTCTCCTCACCGGTGATCCGCCACCGCGCCCAGAGCAGGGTGCCGAGGGAGTCCGGCGCCGTGCCGTCGGCGAGCCGATCCAACGCAAGCACCACGACGCCGGCGGCAAGCCGATCCAGTGCAGGCACCGCGACGCCAGCGGCAAGCCGATCCAACGCGGGCACCGCGACGCCAGCCGCCGGCCCGATCCTGCCGAGCGCCGTGGCCACGGCCTTGTGCCCGGACGCATGGCCGGCCGTCCGGTCGAACTCCGCGTCGCCGAGCAGGCGGGCGAGCGCTTCGGCGGCGTCCGCGGCGTCCTCCCGCCAGCTGGACAGCCCGGCGACGAGGTCCTGCCGGACGTGCCGCCAGCCGTCGGTGTCGCCGGCGGTGAGCCGGTGCACGACCGCGGGCAGCAGCGCGGCCGCGTGCGGCCGCATCAGGTCCAGCAGCCGCTGTGGCGTCCTGTCCATCCAGATCCACCCTTCCGGCAGCGCGCAGGTGCCGGCGGTGAGCAGGTCGATCAGCGGCGCGACCGCGCGGGCGTCGCCGCGGTGGGCGAGGGTGAGCGCGGCCCATCCCCGCAGCTCCGGATCGTCGTCGTGGTCGAGCACGGTCGCGACCCGGTCGGCGACCCGGTCCGGGACGGCGCCGCACCGCGCGAGGCGCGAGCCGGCCGCCGACCGCACCGCGCGGCTCGGGTGGTGGAGACACTCCGCGAGCAGCTCGAGCATCGCCCCCGTCCCGTCCCGCCACATCCTGACCTGCCGTGCCGCCGCCTCGCACGCCGACACCACGACCGCCGGATCCTCGTGCGTCGTCAGCGCCGCCGTGAACCGGCCGGCCGCCTCGCGCCCCTCCGCCGCCGGCCGGCCCACCGGATCCGGCCGCAGCGGGAACTCGTGCGTGTCACCGAGCAACGCCACGAGCCACGCGCCCATGCCGTGGTCCAGCTGCTGGCTCACCCATGGCACCCGCCGCATCCAGGCCTCCGCGGCGCCGGCCCCGGCCAGCAGCAGCCGCAGCAGCGGCTCCGGCGGCGCCGCCGGGGTCGCGCACAGCCAGGCGAGCCCGGCCGCGAACCGCACGTCGAGCGGATGGACCTCGCCGCCCCACAGGTCCCCGGCCCAGGCGACGACCTCCGCAGCGTCGCCGTGGTCGAGGGCCAGCTGCGCGACGGCCAGCACCAGGCAGATCCGCACCACCGGGTCGGCCTCCACCGCCAGCCGCCCGCGCAGTGCCGCCGCCACCTCGGGCGAGCCGGCCGGTGACACCGTGGCCAGCGCAAACGCCGCCGTCGACCGGTTGCCGGGACCGGCGTCGTCGAGCAACGGCAGCAGCGACGGCACGCCGGCGAGCACGGCGGCGCGGGCCGCCTCGGGTGACGGGTCGCCGAAACTGTCGCCGTCGTCGGCGGCCCGGAGCAGGTCGGAACGCAAGGCCCGCCCCGACCGGTCGGAGCGGACGGCCTGAGCCGCCAGCAGCAGCAGACCCTCCCGGCCGTGGACGCCCGGACCGGCCGCCGCACGGATCAGGAACGGCACCGCCAGCGCCGCCGGCGCGCTGCTGCCACCCTGATGACACACCCTGTTCCCCAGCGTGGCGAGGCTGCGCTCAGCCGTCTCCGGATCGGGGTCCAGCAGGCCCCGCAGCAGCGCCGGCACGTCATCGGCCCTGCCATAGAAGTGCTCGAACCCGGCCCAGTCGACGTCGTCGGGCGTCGGGGAGGGAAGGGCGAGCAGCGCGGTCATCGATTGCCGCACGTCGGGTGTCATGCCGGTCATCATGCCGGCGGGGTACGACAAAAACGGGCGGCAGACGGCGGGATGTTCTGGTTCAGGTGGAAGACGTTGTCCGGGTCGTAGCGGTCCTTGAGCGCGGTCAGCCGGGCCAGCTTCGCCGGCGGGTACGCGCGGCGCACCCCCGCCGCGCCCTCGTCCCCCAGCGAGTTGACGTAGACGCCGCCGGCGAAGGGCTCGAGCAGCGCCGCCGCGGCCCGTGCCGCGGCCCGGCGGGCGCCGTCCTGAGCGGGGTCGGTCCACGAGGAGCCGGCGCCGAACTCGAACATGGTGTCGCGGTGGCCGAACGCGGTGGCGTCCTCGGCGACGTCGGCGATGGCGCCGCCGTACCCCTGCAGGCCCGCGCCGCAGTGCTCGCCGGCGGCGATGAAGGCGTCGACCGCCGCGTCGGGCATCGACTTGAGGTAGTGCGAGCGCCCGTACCGGCGCAGCGCGTGCCGGCCCGAGCTGTCCTCGCGGCGCTGCAGTTGCAGGTACGACATGGGCTGCCGCGTCACGGCGCCGCCCTGGAGGAACGCCGGGGAGAAGGAACCCGGACCCACCCAGACATAGCCGAGGGTCAGGGTGCCGGGGGCGCTCCACGCGGTGAACGTCGCCTGCCGCGGCGCGGTGAGATGCTCGTCGCGCCACCGGCGCATCGCCGCGTGCCGGGCGGCGCCGGTGAACGTCGCCTCCACGACGAGCGCCTCGGTGCCCGTGTCGTGCAGCGCGAACTCGAACCCGGTGACGATCCCGAAGTTGCCGCCGCCGCCCTTCAGCCCCCAGAACAGCTCCCCGTCGGTGACCCGCTCGACGGATCCGTCCGCCGTGACGAGCTCGTAGGAGACGACGTTGTCGCAGGCGAGACCGTGCTGCCGGGCGAGCCAGCCCATGCCGCCGCCGAGTGTGAGGCCGCCGACGCCGGTGTGCGACACGTTGCCCGCCGTGGTGGCCAGGCCGTAGCGCTGCGCCGCGTCGTCGAGGGCGCCCAGCAGCGCACCGCCCTGCACGTACGCGCGGCGCCGGGCCGGGTCGACGCTCGCCCGCCTCATCGGCGTCAGGTCGATCATCAGGCCGCCGTCGGTGACGCCGAACCCGGCCGCGCTGTGCCCGCCGCACCGCACCGAGATCTCCAGGTCCCGCTCGCGGGCGACCCGGACCGCGCCGGCCACGTCCTGGACCGTCCGGCACCGCACGATCATCGCGGGCCGGCGGTCGAACATCGCGTTCCACACCTGCCGGGCGTCGTCGTAACCGCGGTCGCCGGGCCGGAGCACCTCTGCTGTCCCTGTCGTCATGCGTCGAGCTTCCCGCCGATTGGACCCCGCGGTAAGGTCCGTTCTTGTGGCTCGTGAGAGGACCAATCCGGAGCTGCTCGTCGCGCTCGACCCCGCCGGCGGGCCGCTGCACCGCCAGCTGGAGACGGCGATCAGGACGGGCATCCGCGGCGGCCGGCTCGCCGTGGGCAGCGCGCTGCCGTCCAGCCGGGCGCTCGCCGCGTCGCTCGGTGTCTCCCGTGGGGTCGTCGTCACGGCGTACGAGCAGCTGACCGCCGAGGGGTACCTGACCAGCCGGTCCGGCGGGTACACCACGATCGCCACCGGACCGGCTCCCACGGCCGCGCCGCCACGCCAGGTCGAGCCGCCGGCCCGGATCAGCTTCGGCTACGGGCGCACCGACGTGTCGCGCTTCCCCCGCGCCGCGTGGCTGCGCTCCGTCCGGCGGGTGCTGACGACCGCGCCCACCGACCGGCTCGGCTACACCAGCGGCCAGGGCACCCCCGAGCTGCGGGCCGCCCTCGCCGACTACCTCAACCGGGTCCGTGGCACCGACGCCCGCCCAGAGACGATCGTGATCTGCGGCGGCTACGCGCAGGCGGCGAACCTGCTGATCCAGGTGCTCCGCGCGGCCGGCGCCACCCGCCTCGCCGTCGAGGACCCGTCCTCCGACGACGACGCCCGCGCCCTGGCGCTGGCGTCCGGCATGACCGTGACCGGCGTCCCCGTCGGCCCCGACGGTGTCGACGTCACGGCCCTCGCGGGGGTGGCCGCCGACGCGCTCGTGCTGACCCCGTCGCACCAGTGGCCGACCGGCGGCGTCCTGCCCGCCGCCGCCCGCGCCGCCGTCATCCGGTGGGCCGCCACCGGCGCGCTGGTCATCGAGGACGACTACGACGCCGAGTACCGCTACGACCGGGCCGCCGTCGGCGCCATGCAGGGCCTCGCCCCGGACCGCGTCGCGTACGTCGGCTCCGCCAGCAAGACCCTCGCGCCCGGCCTGCGGCTCGGCTGGATGGTCCTGCCGCCGCACCTCGTCGCCCCGGTCGTCGAGGCGAAGGTGCTCGCCGACCGCGGCTCCCCGGCGATCGACCAGCTGACCTTCGCGGACTTCCTCGCCGGCGGCGAGTTCGACCGGCACCTGCGGCGGATGCGCCCCCTGTACCGGCGCCGCCGCGACACCCTGCTGACCGCCCTCGCCAGGCACCTGCCCCGGCTCCGCCCCGTCGGGATCGCGGCCGGCCAGCACCTCGTCGCGTGGCTTCCGCCCGGCCTGCCGGAGGAAGCGGTGGAGGCCGCCGCGCTGGCGCGAGGGCTCACCGTGTACGGCGTCGGCCGCTTCCGCCTGGCCCCCGGCCCGCCGGGCCTGCTGTTCGGCTACGGCCACCTCTCCGAGCCCGCCATCGAGGAGGGCGTCACCATCCTCGCCGCCGCCCTGTCCGACCTGACCTGACGGCCCGCGCGGGTCAGGCGGAGGCGCGGAGGATCAGCTCCGGGTTGAAGATGACCGAGCGCGGGGAGCGGCCGGGTTCGCGGATCCGGGTGAGCAGGAGCTGGGCCATCTCGCCGGCCATCTCCTCGACGGGCTGGCGGACGGTGCTCAGCTGGGGGTGGCACTCGAGGGCGGCGGTGCTGTCGTCGAAGCCGATGACCGCGACGTCGTCCGGGACGGTGCGACCGGACTCCTGGATGACGCGGAGCGCACCGTCGGCCATCAGGTCGTTGGCGACGAAGATGCCGTCGACGTCGGGGTGGGAGGCCAGCAGCGCACGGGCGGCGCGCTCGCCGCCGCCGCGGGTGAAGTCGCCCTCGACGTGGGGGGCGTCGGCCTGGCCGTGGGCGGCGACGGCGGCGTGGAAGCCGGCGAGGCGGTCCTGGGCGGCGGGCATGTCGAGGGGGCCGGTGATGGTGGCGATGCAGCGGCGGCCCAGGGCGGCCAGGCGGTCCACGGCGAGCCGGACGCCGGCACGCTGGTCGACGTCGACGAAGCTGGTGTGGACGGGCCGGCCGGGCCGGCACGACAGGACACAGGGCACGCCGAGGTCGACGAGCTGACTCGGGAGCGGGTCGTCGACGTGGCTGGAGATGAGCAGGGCGCCGTCGACGTGGCCCTGCCGCAGATACCGCATGACGTGCTCGCGAGCCGGCGGGTCGGCCAGGAAGATGACCAGGTGGATGCCGAGCGGGCGGAGCACCTCCTGCGCCCCCGCGGTGACCCGGCCCAGGTAGGGGTCGGTGAACGTACGGGTGAGGAACGGCGTCTCGTAGCCGCGGTTCTCCGGCTCCGACACCACGAGCGCGATCGAGTCGGTGCGGCGGGTGACGAGCGAGCGGGCGGCGAGGTTGGGCACGTAGCCCGTCGCGGCGATCGCCCGCTCGACGGTGCGCCGCAGCTCAGGGTCGACGGTCTGCACCCCGTTGATCACGCGGGAGACCGTGGCGCGGGAGACCCCGGCGTAGTTGGCGACCTGTTCCAGCGTCGGTGGTCGCGTGTCGCTGCCCGTCATGGTTCTCACGGTAGATCGTGCCCCCGCGCGGTGAGAAAAGGGAGCCGTGGATGGACGGCGCTTGCGTCTCGTCCATCCACGGCCAGATTCAGAAACTTACGCGGTGCCGTTGGCGCCGCACTTGACTTTCAGGCGGATGCAGTACGCGACCCGGCGCTCCATCTCGGCCTGCGGCCAGGCGTTGAAGAAGTCGCCGTGCATCGTGAACCCGGCACCCGAGCTGAGCCGGATCCTCGACGGGTCACCGTTCACCGGGTACCGCAGGACCTGCCGCAGCTTGGGCACCGGCACCGGGTGGGTGGACGGGCAGGCGCCGTTGACGGGGTAGGCCATGTGGCTCTTGTGGTCGGCGGAGTCGAGGTCGCGGCCGTTCCAGCACTGCGGGAAGTCGAGGTACGACTCCAGCATCGAGTCGGCCGGGCAGTTGATGAAGTCCTTCCCCGCGCCGGACTCGTTGTGGTGCAGGCAGGACCAGCGGGAGATGGTGGTCGCGTCGGGTGCCGTCGCCTTCGCGTTGCCGGCGACGATCCGCAGCCCGAAGGGCAGCGGCTGGGTCTGCTCCCGCACGGCGTCGCTGACGCCTTCACCGAGGTAGTAGAAGGTGGTGATCACCGGCTCCTTCGCGACCCCGTCCTGGTACAGGGTGGGCACCCAGTACGAGGACTTGTCGACGGCCGGGTTGCAGTTGCTCGGGCCGTTGGCGAGGTCGTTGACCGTCGAGTTGCCGTTGGTGACGGTGCTGCCGAAGAAGCTGTGCATGTGCGACGCGCCGGGCAGGCCGGGGAAGACGATCGGGTCGTCCGGCAGCCGGTGGCTGAACGGGCAGTCGGCGAGGAACTCCGCGACCCGGACCGCGCCCGGCGGGATGGTGGTCGGGTTGTTCGTCGGCGTGCTGCCGCCGGTCCCGAACACCTGGAACTCCCACAGCGACACGCCGTACTGCGTGGCCCGCCGGGTCGTGTTCAGCTTCACGTACCGGCCGGAGCCGGACACGTTCAGCGTCTGCACGCCGCCGGTGCCGTTGACGGTGGTGTTGATCGTCGTCCACGAGGTGCCGTTGGCCGACGTCTGGATGGTGAAGTCGCGGGCGTACGCGGCCTCCCAGTTGATCACCACGCTGGTGATCGTGGCGGGCGCGCCCAGGTCGACCTGCAGCCACTGCGGGTCGCTGAACGCGCTCGACCACCGGGTGCCCCCGTTGCCGTCCACCGCGTTCGCGGCGGCGGCGCCCCCGTTCTCCACGGACGACGCCGTGACCGGCTTCCCTTGGGAAATCGGGATCTCAGCGGCGTCCGCGGAGAACGCACGGACCGAAGCGTACGTGCCAACCAGTGCGGTGAGCGCCAGCCCGATCAGGAACTTCCTGGTCAGGCCCCTCCCCAGGACCCGGCCGCTCACTTGTAGACCCGCACGTAGTCGACGTACATCCGGGACGGGAACGGCGTGGTGGCGTCGATCGGGCCCGGGAAGTCACCGCCGACCGCGAGGTTGAGGATCAGGTAGAACTGGTGGTCGTACACCCACGGACCGCGGGTCGTCTCGACCGTGTCCTTGTCGGCGACCAGGATGACCTGGTTGTCGACGCGGAAGGTCATGTGCTTGCTGTCCCACTCGGTCGAGTAGACGTGGTAGTCCAGCGACAGGTCGACCGTGGAGATCTTCTGGCCGTAGCCGCCACCGCCGTTGTAGGCCGGCGCGTGCAGCGTCGAGTAGATCTCGTTGGTGTTCTTGCCGAGGATCTCCATGATGTCGATCTCGCCGTTGTACGGCCAGGGGCGGCCGGTCAGGAAGTCGGTGCCCATCATCCAGAACGCGGGCCAGAGGCCGTTGCCCTTCGGGACCT
The DNA here is from genome assembly GCF_040614215.1 of Dactylosporangium sp. NPDC006015. NCBI lineage: Bacteria > Bacillati > Actinomycetota > Actinomycetes > Micromonosporales > Micromonosporaceae > Dactylosporangium > Dactylosporangium sp. NPDC006015. The sequence continues at coordinate 72,493 of NZ_JBEXUD010000006.1, read as the reverse complement.
TGATCCGGGCCTCGACCCGGCCGTACTGGGTGGAGAACTTGTTGCTGGTGTTGATCCGGCCCGAGGTGTAGTCGCGGCCGCCGAGGGTCTGCTTGCGGGCCTCGATGACCAGCGAGCCGCCCTGGATGCTGGTGTTCTCCAGGTTCGTGTAGTACTGGATCTCACCGTTCTGGCCGGTGCCGGGGTCGATCGTCCACTTGGAGGTGTCGACGTTGGTGCCGGTGTTGAACTCGTCGGACCACACCAGGTTCGTCGCCGGGAAGATCGGGTCGGCGGGGTTCGCCGGCGGCTGGACCGGCTGGCCGCCGGTGCCGTACACCTTGAACTCCCACAGCGAGTAGCCGTAGCCGTTGGAGCGCTGCGTGCCGTACATGCGCACGTAGCGGCCGGTGCCGGTGACGTTCAGGGTCTCCTTGAAGCCCTTGCCCGTCGTGGTGTTGTAGATCGACGTCCAGTTGGCGGCGTCGTTGGAGGTCTGGATCTGGTACGACACGGCGTACGCCGGGTCCCACTGCAGCACGACCTGCTTGATCTGCGCGGTCGCGCCGAGGTCGACGTAGATCCAGCCCGGGTCGACCCAGCCACCGGTCGGGTTCGTCGCCCAGCGGCTCGCCGGGTCGTTGTCGAACGCCTTGTCCGGCGTGCACGGGTTGCAGTTGCTGTCGTTCTGCGAGGTCGACGCGAAGCCCGGCTTCTTGTACGACAGCAGGACCGTGTTGCCGGGCGGCTGGCTCGGGCTCTGGCTCGGGCTGCTGCTCGGGGTGTCGTTCGTGGTGGGCGGCGCGCCCTGCACGCGGACCTGGACCTCCCACAGCGAGTAGCCCCACTGCGTGGCCCGCGCGGTGCCGTTGATGCGCACGTACCGGCCGGAGCCGGTGACGGTCAGGTCCTGCACGCCGCCGGTGCCGGTGGTCGTGCCGTAGATCTGCGTCCAGGTGGTGCCGTTGGTGGACGTCTGGATCTGGAACGCGGTCGCGTAGGCCGCCTCCCAGTTCAGGGTCACGCCACAGATGGCCTGGGTGGTGCCGAGGTCGACCTGCAGCCACTGCGGGTCGGACGCGGCGCTGGACCAGCGGGTGCCGTTGTTGCCGTCGAACGCGGACGCGGCGGGCGTGCCGGCGTTCTCCGTCGAGGAGGCGGTGGCCGTCTTGCCCTGCGCCACGTTGGCGGTGCCGCAGCCGGACGGCGTGCTGCCGCCGTACACCTGGAACTCCCACAGCGACACGCCGTACTGCGTCGCCCGGGCGGTGGTGTTGACCCGCACGTAGCGGCCGGAGCCGTTGACGGTGAGGCTCTGGTTGCCGCCGGTGGAGGTCGTGGTGGCGTAGATCTGCGTCCAGGTCGTGCCGTTGGCGGAGGTCTGGATCTGGTACGCGGTGGCGTAGGCGGCTTCCCAGTTGAGCGCCACGCGGGTGATGGTCTGCGTGGAGCCCAGGTCGACCTGGATCCACTGCGGGTCGCTGAACGCGCTCGACCAGCGGGTGCCGGTGTTGCCGTCAGTCGCGTTGGAGGCGGGGGAGCCGGCGTTCTCCGTCGACGAGGCGGTGGTGGGCTTGCCCTGCGACAGCAGGGTCTCCGCGGCGTCGGCGCGGGTCACGACCAGCACGATGTAGGTGCACAGCATCGCGGCCACCGCGGTGGCGATGGCGCCGGTGCGCATGGCGCGCCGGCCGGTCGTAAATCGTGAGAGACGTCGATGGCCGGGGGCGGGTGCCGACCAAGGCATAGGGAGCTCCATTCGTGTCGCTCGGGTGACCAGTGTGTTACGGGGTGATGAGAGAGCGCTCTCTCATCCGGTCACTGTGGACCCTTGGTCGAGTCGTGTCAATGCTTCGGCGCGAATGGGAGAGCGCTCTCCAAACATCGACTACCAGCAGCTCACGGGCCGTCAACGCTGCGTGGAGTAGTGACGAACCCTGATATGCGTGGCGCGGGGAGCGCTCTCCCCAGGTCAGGCCTGCGGGCGGCGCATGATCCAGACCGGCAGCCGGCCGTCGACGGTCAGGTGCTCGACGACGTCGAATCCGGCACGGCGGTACACCTCGACGTTGACGGGATTGGAGGTCTCCAGCAGCGCGGGCAGCCCGTCCTCCGCCGCCCGCCGCAGGGCCGGTGCCATCGCGGCCCGGGCGAGGCGCCGGCCGCGGTGCTCCGGGTGGCAGGCGAGGACCCCGAGGTACCAGCGCCGGTGCGTCGGCATCACGGCGGCGACGGCGTCCTCGTACACTGCGAACCGCCCGGTCGGCACGTGACCCGACGGCGGCGCGTCCGGCCCGTCCCACATCGCGACGGCCGCTCCCCCGTCGGCGACCCAGACGGTGCCGTGGCCGACCCGCGCGTCGAAGAGCCCGCCGGCGAGCGCCGCCGCGTCGCCTTCGAAGGTGGCGTCGTCCGGGTAGAAGAAGCGGAACGCGGGGTCGGCGGCGAACGCGGCGACGACGGTGGCGACCACCGCGTCCCGGTGCGCGGGGGTCGCCACCTCGATGACGGGCTGGGTCAGGGGTGTGGTCACGCCCAGGTCATACCACGCAGCACCGCGTCGAACCCGGATTTTCCGATCGCCGGATCGACGACCGTGATCGTGTACCAGACCTGGTGGTCGTCGGACCACCAGCCCGCCGACCGGTCGCCGGGACGGTCGTAGACGGCCGCCGTCCGGCTGCCGAGCCGCAGCGTGTGGTCGGGTTCCGAGAGGATGACGCCCGGGCTCAGGCGGTAGGCACGCAGCGCCAGGTCCGGACCGCCGGGCCGGGTGAAGCGCCACACCAGCACGCTGTGGAGCCGGACCGCCGGGATCTCGGTCCAGCCGCCGGCCGCCAGGTCGGGCAGGTCCGCGGCGCGGACCAGGACCCGCGGCTCCAGGGGCTCCCGGCCGTCCACGATGCCCCGGCCGCCGACCGCCTGGGGCAGCTCGAACGTCCGCGACGCCGGCTGGCTGTCGTCGCCGCAGCCGGCGTACGAGCCGGCGAGGTGCAGCGTGACCCTGTTGTCCGCCCACTCGACCCGGTCGTCCGCCGGGTCCCGCTCGACGCACTTGCCGGGCAGCGGCGCCGCGTACACGGTGATCCGGGTGCCGGTGCGGTCGATCCGCGCCACGTCCCACGGGACCTGCGGCACCCACGCCCGGCCCGTGGGCGCGGCCGGTCCGCCGGTGGGCACGTCGGGCGCCCCGCCGGTGGGCGCGGCGGCGAACCCCGCCAGCACCGCGAGGGCGGCGGCCACCACGGCCCCCGACCGGGCGATGCGACGTCGGCGGATCCGGCGGCGGATCCCGGCGTGCGGCGCCTGCAGCAGCGCCGGCGGTACCTCGGCGACCGCCCGTTCCAAGAGGTCGGTGACCTGCTCGTCGCTCATCGGCGCACCCCCTCGCTCAGCAGTGCCAGCAGTTGCGGATCGTTGCGCAGCGCCGCCAGGGCCCGGGCCGTGTGCGACTTGACGGTGCCGAGCTTCAGGCCGAGGGCGCGGGCCGTGTCGGTCTCGGTGAAGTCGCCGTGGAAGCGCAGCATCAGCACGGCCCGCTGCTGCCTCGGCAGCCGGGCGAGGGCACCGGCGAGCAGGTGGCGCAGCTCCACCCCCTCGAGCTCACCCCCGCCCGCCGGCAGCTCCGGCAGCCGCTCCGTCGGCAGCTCGCCGCGCCACTTGCGGCGCCACCAGCTCAGGTACGTGCTGGCGAGCATCGCCCGCAGGTACGCGTCCGGCGCGCCGTCGCGGATCCGCGGCCAGCGCCCGTACGCCCGGGCCAGGACGGTCTGCACCAGATCCTCGGCCCGGTGCCAGTCGTGCGTCAGCAGCCAGGCCGAGCGCAGCAGCCGCGGCCAGGCCGCGCTCACGTACGCCTCGAAGTCGTCCAACGGTCCCCTCCCCCGGGGCGGTCCCCTGCGGTCAACGACGCCGTCCCGGCGAAAGGTTGTCCTCCACCTTCTTGAGGTACGCGGCGATGGCGTCGCGGTTGCGCGCCAGGCACGCGATCCGCGCGTCCATCCTGTCGCGCTCGGCCGCCAGCAGCGCGATCAGCTCGTCGCTGGCGTCGGAGACCGTGATCGTGCACGGGTTGTCGGTGCACGGCAGCACCTCCCGGATGACCCGGGTCGGCAGGCCGGCGTCGAGCAGCCCACGGATCTGCTGCACCCGGTCGACGAGGTGTTCGGCGTAGTCGCGGTACCCGTTGTCCTTCCGCTCCGGCGTCAGCAGGCCCTGCTCCTCGTAGTAGCGCAGCAGGCGGGCCGGGATACCCGTCCGGCGGGACAACTCACCTATGCGCATGCTCACTCACCCTCGCGTTCCGCTTGACCTTCACATCAGTGTGAACCTCCGACGATGCGGGCATGCCACTGCTCCTGCTGTCCCTCGCGCAGTTCCTCCTGGCCCTGGACTACTCAATCGTCTACGTGGCGCTGCCCGCGATCGCCGCCGATCTGGACCTGTCGCTGACGGCCGCGCAGTGGGTGGTGAGCGCGTACGCGGTGCCGTTCGCCGGCTTCCTCCTCTTCGGCGGCCGGCTCGCCGACCGGGTCGGGGCGGGCCGCCTCTTCGTCGCGGCGACGGTCCTGTTCGGCGCCGCCTCGGTCGCCGGTGGTCTCGCCGGGAACGGCGAGGTCCTGCTGGCCGCCCGCTTCGCCCAGGGGGTCGCCGCCGCGCTGCTGCAACCGGCGGTCCTCGGCCTGCTCGGCACCCTCTTCGTCGCGCGGGCCCGGGCGCTGTCCGTCTGGGGTGCCGTCGGTGCCTCGGGTCTCGCCGCGGGTGTCGTGCTGGGCGGCGCCCTCACCCGCCTGTCCTGGCGCTGGACCTTCTTCGTCAACGTCCCGGTGACCCTGCTGTGCGCCCTCGGCGGCCTCGCGTGGCTGCTGCGCCCCTCCCCGCGCGGCGGCGCCCGGATCCCGCTGCCGGGCGCGCTGCTCGGCACCGGCGCGGCCCTCGCCGCGGTGCTGGCGCTGACCTTCCCGGGCGCCGCGCTGCTGCTCTCCGCCGTGGTGGCGGTGCTGCTCGGCGCCGGCTTCGCGCTGCACGAGCGCACCTCGCGCACCCCGCTCATCCCGCTGGCGCTGCGCCGGATCCGCAGCCTGCGGGTGGGCGTGGCGGCGACCGCGCTCTACATGGCCAGCGTCGGCGCGGAGTTCTACGTCGTGACCCTGCTCCTGCAGACGTCCCGCGGCTATTCCCCGCTCCGCGCCGGCCTGGCGTTCCTGCCCCTGGCCGCCCTGGTCACGGTGGGCAGCGCCGTGACCGGCCGGGCGGTGCGCCGGTTCGGCTCCCCCGCCGTCCTGTCCGCCGGCTTCGCCCTGGCCGCCGCGGGCCTGGCCTGGCTGGCGGCGTTCGCCGGCGGCTCCTACGCCGCCGGCCTCCTGCCGGGCCTGCTGGTCACCGGTTTCGCCCACGGCATGGTCTACACCGCGATGTTCGTCCTCGGCGCCCGCGACGTCCCGGCGGCGCACCAGTCCTCGGCGGGCGCCGTCCTGACCACGTCCCAGTACCTGGCCGGCGCGGTGACGATCGCCCTGCTCACCCTGGTCCTGACCAGCGGCTCGTTCGCGTGGGCCTTCGGGCTGACCGCCGGGGCTGCCGCGGCGGGAGCCCTGATCGCCGTCGTCGCTGTGCCCGGCTTTCGGCCGCGCGGTATCCGCGCGGTCCGTGCTGAGTGACACTGATGCGGTGATCGACCTCGATGCGCCCGGCCCGGTGCGGGCGGCGCCGGCACGCCGCCCCTGGTGGTTGCCGGGGCTGCTCGTCATGGTGCTGGTCCTGCCCGGCAGCGGTCCGATGACGGCCGACTCCGCGTCGGGGCCGCCGGCCCCGTCGGTGGTGCTGGAGGGCGACGGGATCGGCGACATGCGCGCCGACGGCGACACCCTGGTCCTGCTGATGCGGACCGCCGTGGCGGCGTACCGGATGCCGGGCGGCACCCGCCGCTGGAGCGTCCCGGTCGAGCCCGGCGCGCGGCTGCTGGCCGCCTCGCACGGCCGCGTGGTCCTCGCCGTCGAGGAGCCGGCGACTCGCACGGCCGCCCTCGTCGGCCTCGACGCCGCGACGGGCACCGAGGTCTGGCGGCGCGACGGGTCCGTGCCGTCGCCGCCGTCCGGTGAGGGCCCGCCGGGGCTGCTGCTCGCCCGCGCGGACGATGTGATCGACGGGCGCCTCCTCGGCCTCGACGTCCGCACCGGCGAGGTCCGCTGGCAGCTCGGCACGCCCTCGGTCCGCCGCGTCCTGGCGGCGGCCGGTGGCCGGCGGGAGATCGCCGACCTCGACCCCGACGGCACGCTGCTCATCCGCGACGCCGGCTCGGCCGCGGTCGTGCGCACGGTCGCGCTGCCCGGCCTCGGCGCGGTCGACGGCTTCGACGTCGCCGGCGACCGGCTGCTCGTCTACCACTTCGAGCGCACCACGCTGCTGGACAGCGCCGTGTACGACCTGACGACCGGCCGCCGCCTCTGGCAGCGCACCGCCATGGCGGCCGCCGGCGGCCTGTGGTGGTGTGGGACCCTGCTGTGCACCGGCACCGTCGGCCGGACCACGGTGGTGGACCCCGACACCGGCGACCCGCGGTGGAGCATCACCGGCTGGACCGACCTCGGCCCGTTCGGCGACGGCCTCATGTGGGCGACCGAACCCACCCCCGACACCGCCGACCCGGCGCTCGGCGCCGTCGTGCTCGACGCCACCACCGGCCGGGTCGTGCGCCGCTTCGGCCCGTGGGACGTCGTCGCCGCGCTCCCGGGGCACGCCGCCCTGGTGACCGGCCGCAACCCCGGCGGCTCGCTGGTCGCCCGCCTCGACCTCACCACCGGCGCGGTGACCGTCCTGGGCCGCACCGAGCACTGGCCGGCCCCGCCGAAGTGCCTGGCCACCGCCACCCTGCTGGCCTGCCACCGCGAGCGGGTGTCGGTCTGGCAGCTGTGACGCCGGCTACCGGTCCGCTTCGAGGGGGTACCCGTACTTCTCGGCCGCCGCGCGGACGTGACCCGGTGCGGCCGCCGGGTTGATCGCCCGGATCACCGCATCGGTCAGCGGCAGGAACGCGACGACGTGCCCGACCGCGGCCCTGGGCAGGACGACCTCGTGCACCTCCTCGGCGTACGTGCAGTACTGCTCGGCGATGTCGTCGAAGAGGACGTCCAGCAGCCACGAGCCGTCCGGGTCCACCTCGTCGTCGTCCGCGGGCGAGAAGTCGATGTCCTCCCCCGCGTGCCACCGCTCGTCACCGGCGCGCCGCCACAGGACGAAGGTGGCGTCGAGCGTGCCACCCGGGCCGCTGAAGGCGGGCTCGGCGGCCATGGCCTCGAACTCCTGGGGAAGCCCGTCGAGCAGCCCCGGCCACAGCCCGCCGTCCGTGTACCTGAACATCGACGACTCGTGGTAGACACCCCGGACGAAGGCACCCCCGCCGGCGGTGAAGACGATGTCGTACTCCTCACCGCTCCCGTTACGCATCGCCGCCGCCTCGTCACCGCCCCACGCACGGTCGTAGGTGTAGTGGTCACCCCCGACGATCGCGTCAAGCACCGCCAGCGCCTTGCACCGCCGCCGCACCACCTCAACCGCAGGCAACCGCCCGGCAGCGTCGTACACCGTCACCCCGGCATCGTAAGCCGCCGCCAACCACCGGCCTGACGAGGAAACGGATCCGCCGGCGCTGCTACCGGACACCGGCTGGAGACGCGCGCCGGCTGGGCACGAGGTGAGAACGCCGGACCGCCACGCCGGTGGACCAAGGTGGCGTGGCGGTCCGGGGAGGGGCGGGGCAGGCGGCTGCGGGAGCGACCGCGGTGCTCAGCTGACGGTGCAGGTGGCTCCGTTCACGGTGAAGGCCGTCGGGCGGGGGTTTGTGCCGGTGTACGAGCCGTTGAAGCCGATCGACACGGTGCCGCCAGCGGGGAGGGCGCCGTTCCAGGACTCGTTGCGGGCGGTGACGGCGGCGCCGGTCTGGGACCAGGTCGCCGACCAGCCCTGGGTGACGCGCTGGTTGCCGGGGAACGTGAACGCCAGGGTCCATGCGGACAGCGGGGTGCCGCCGGTGTTGCGGATCGTCACCGCGCCGCCGAAGCCGCCGCCGCCCCACTCGCTCGCCGTGTACGTGACCGCGCAGGTCGCGGTCGGGTCGGTGCCGCCCGGGGTGGTGACCGTCGCGGCCGCCGAGGCGGGGCCCGTCCGGCCGGCGGCGTCGACGGCGACGACCGTGTACCGGGTCGTGGTGCCCGGCGTGAGGCCCGTGAGCTGGTACGACAGGCCGGTGACCGTGGTCAGCAGGGTGCTGTCGCGGTACACCCGGTAGCCGGTCGGGGTGCTGCCGCTGGTCGGCGCGGTCCAGGTCAGCGTCGCCGAGGTCGAGGTGACCGCCGACACGACGGGCGTGCCTGGCTGGCCGGGCGACTCGACGGTGCCTGGCGTGGTCACGGTCACCGCGGCCGAGGCGGAGCCCGTGCGGCCGGCGGCGTCGACCGCGACGACCGTGTACCGGGTCGTGGTGCCCGGCGTGAGGCCCGTGAGCTGGTACGACAGGCCGGTGACCGTGGTCAGCAGGGTGCTGTCGCGGTACACCCGGTAGCCGGTCGGGGTGCTGCCGGAGGCCGGCGCGGTCCAGGTCAGCGTCGCCGACGTCGACGTGACAGCTGACGCGACCGGGGTGCCGGGCTGGCCTGGTGACTCGACGGTGCCGGTGTAGGTCAGGCCGAACCCGAACGGGAACAGCGGTGTCTTGCCGTCGCCGTCGTTGATGGGTTCCTGGGACGCGGTCTGCATCCAGGTGACAGGCAGCTTGCCGCTCGGGTTGTGGTCGCCGAAGAGGACGTCGGCGACGCCGGCGCCCTCGGTGCCGGGCAGCCAGGCGGCGAGCAGGGCGCGCCAGTCGGGCAGCTGCGCGGCGATGTCGAGCGGGCGGCCGGAGACGAGGACGACCACGACCGGGACGCCCGACGCCTTGAGCGTGTTGAGCGCCTGCAGGTCGGTCGCGTCCAGGCCGAGGGAGCCGGGCCGGTCGCCCTGGCCCTCCGCGTAGGGGGTCTCGCCGATGACCGCGATCGCCGCCGTGTAGGAGCCGTCGATGCCGGCGCCGGTCGCGTTGTACTGCACCGTCGAGCCGGGCGCGGCGGCGCGGATGCCCTGCAGGATCGTGGTGCCGGTGGTGGTCTGGCCGCTCGCGCCCTGCCAGCTGATCGTCCAGCCGCCGCTCTGGTTGCCGATGTTGTCGGCGCTCTTGCCGGCGACGAAGTAGCGCCCGCCGTTCTTCGCGAGGGGCAGCACGTTGCCGGTGTTCTTCAGCAGCACCTGCGACTCGCGGACGGCCTGGCGGGCCACGGCGCGGTGGGCGGCGCTGCCGACGGTCGGGGTGAACGTGCGGTCGGCGAGGGGCTTCTCGAACAGCCCGTACTCGAACTTCTTCGTCAGGATCCGCCGGTTGGCGTCGTCGATGCGGGCGGTCGTCACCCGGCCGGCCTGCACCTCGGCGCGCAGCGTGGTGATGAACGACTTCCACTCGGTGGGCACCATGACCATGTCGATGCCGGCGTTGACCGCGCGGCGGACCTCGGAGGCGGTGAACCCGGTGCCGCCCTCGATCTGGTCGATGCCGTTCCAGTCGGACACGACGAAGCCCTTGAAGCCCAGCTCGCCCTTGAGGACGGTGGTGATGAGGTAGTCGTTGCCGTGCAGCTTCTGGCCGTTCCAGGAGGAGTACGACACCATCACCGACGCGACGTTGCGCCGCACGGCCTCGGTGAACGGCGGCAGGTGCACGGCGCGCAGCTCCGCCTCGGACAGCTGGGTGTCGCCCTGGTCGACGCCGCCGGTCGTGCCGCCGTCGCCGACGTAGTGCTTGGCCGTGGCCAGCACGCCCTTGCCCTGGTAGCCGTCGATGATCGTGGCCATCTGCACGGGCAGCTCGGGCTTCTCCCCGAACGACTCGTAGGTGCGGCCCCACCGGTCGTTGCGGGCCACGCACAGGCACGGCGAGAAGGTCCAGTCGACGCCGCTGCCCTGCACCTCCTCGGCGGTGGCCGCGCCGACCTGCTGCACCAGCGCCGGGTCGCGGGTCGCGCCGAGGCCGATGTTGTGCGGGAAGATCGTGGCGCCGGCGAGGTTGTTGTGCCCGTGCACCGCGTCGGAGCCGTAGATCAGCGGGATGCGCAGCGGGGTCGCCAGGGCGCCGTTCTGGAACCGGTCGACCATGTCGGCCCAGCCGGTCGCCGTGTTCGGCGAGGGCGCCGAGCCGCCGCCGGAGAGGATCGAGCCGATCTTGTACTGGGTGACCTCGGCCGGCGTGATCGACGCGCGCTCGGCCTGGGTCATCTGCCCGATCTTCTCGTCGAGCGTCATGCGTGACAGCAGGTCCTCGACCCGGGTGGCGACCGGCAGCGACGGGTCCTCGTACGGCACGGCGGCCAGCGCCGGCCGGGCGACGGTCAACGTCGCGGCGACGAGAGCGCAGGTGGCGGCGAAGGTGATGGCGGAGCGGCGCATCCGGGTGTTCCTCCTCGGCGGCAGGGGGCTCCGACGCTAAGCCGCGGCTGCCCCCGTACGCCGGTCGCCGCCCCCGCAAGAGCACGAAATCCCTGCTCACCGCGCCGCCGGGAATGAAAGCTACAAAGCCGCACCGGCCGACGGATTGCCGTCGGCCGGTGCGGTGGTGGGGTGTGTCGAACCAGCAAAGCGTCAGAAGCCGAGCTTGCCCGCGCCCGCCTTCGCGGACACCAGGGCCGGGACCGCCGTCGCGGGGTCCGGGGCCGCGGCCCGCAGGGTCGGCACCCAGGTGCCGGCCGTCAGGTCGGGGTCGTGGCCGGCGTTGTACTCGTCGACGAGGCTGACGGCCGAGACCGGGCCCGTGCCGATCCGGGTGGCGGTGCCGACCTCGGTGATGGTGCCGGGGGCGGTGCCGCGCCAGTCGTACACGACGGACGACAGCGGGATGTCGGCGCTGCGGAGCAGGAAGTTGTTCTCCGCGTACAGCGAGGCGTAGACGCCGACGCCCCACGAGTAGCTGTAGCTGTCCTCGTCGGTGGCGTAGAAGTAGTTGGAGTAGACGTCGACCTGGCCGAAGCGGACCCGCGGCACGCGCTGGCCGACGTTGGCGAAGCGGTTGTGGTGGATGGTGACGCGGAGCTTGCCGACGTCGGCGCCGACGGTGTTCGAGGAGCCGATGAGCATCGTCTTGTCGTGGTCGAAGAAGTTGTTCCACGAGATGGTGACGAGGTCGGAGGCGCGGATCACGTCGAGGGCGCCGTCGTGGACCTGGTACGGGCGGCCGAAGTACAGCGGCTGCGTCTCGTCGGTGTTGTTGCCGTCGCTGAAGTTGTTGTGGTCGGCCCAGACGTGGGTGGAGCCGGTGACGGTCACCGTGTCGTAGAGGGAGTTCCAGTTGCCCAGGGCGCCGTCGGTCGGGTCCCACGAGGGGAAGCAGTCGTGAGCGTCCTCGAGGCGCAGGTTGCGCAGGATGACGTTGTCGACCTTCTCGACGAGCAGGTTGGCGCCGGTGATCTTCGAGCCGCCGAGGCCGACGATCGTGGTGTTGCCGCCGACCTTGATGTTGACCCGTGCGCCCTGGTTCTTCGCCGACCGCGCCCGGGCGTCCTCGAGCGGGCCGGTGGGCTTCGTGGCGCGGCCCCAGACGGCCGGGTCGTACGCGGCGAGGAACGCGTCCAGGCTGTACGCCGGGTCGGCGTAGTCGGCGCACGTGTGGCCGGCGTTGGCGTCGATCCCGCCGGACACGAAGACGATCTTCGGGGTGTCGCCGGCGACGGCCGCGGCCAGCTCGTCGCGGGTGCGGACGGTGAAGACGTGGTCGGCGTCGGCCAGCGCGCCGCCGGTGGTGCCGGTGGTGTCCGAGGCCCAGCCGTCACCGGCGGGCAGGGCCTGACGGGCTAACGCGAGTGCGGCGGAGGGCGTGCCGGCGCCTGCGAAGGCGATCGGGGCGCTGACGGCCGCGCCCGCGAGCAGTGCCGCGCCGGCGACGGCGGCGACGACGACGGTGGTCTTGCGCATGCAGACTCCAAAAGAGGCGAGGAAAGCGCATTCCTAGCGCCAACGTGCCACCCGGTACAGAGCGGAGTCAATGCTCTGCGTTTGCAGGATTGTTGCAGTCAGGACGGCTGGATGACCCAGTCCGGATGCTTCCGGGCGAACGCGTCCAAGGAATCCGAACAGGCCGCGGCGAACAGGTCGAGCGTCACGGGGTCCAGCTGCTCGAACGCCGTGCCGTTGCGGGTCGCGGCGTTGAACTGCCCGCCGTTGGTCCGCAGCATCGTCACCGCGTCGGGGCGCAGCCCGCGCAGCTGAAACATCCAGTCGGTGACGGACCGCCCGTTGCCGTCGAAGGTCAGCGACTCGCCGACCGCGGTCAGCGTCCGGTCGAGCGCGAGGGGGTTGCCCAGCACGCCGGCCGAGGTGACCCGGCGCCCGAGCGCGGTGAGCAGCTGCTGCTGGTGGCGCTGGCGGCCGTAGTCGCCGTCCGGCAGCAGCTCCCGCTGCCGCACGTAGTCGAGGGCCTCCCAGCCGGCGAAGTGGCGGCAGCCCACCTCGTACACCTGCGGCCTGACCCCGGGGATCCGCTCGGGGCGGAACGTCGGGGGGATCAGGCGGAACGGCGCGGTCTGCCGGCCCTGCGCGTCCCACCCGATGTGCACGGACACGGTCCGCACGTCGACGCACAGGTCGACGCCGCCGACCGCGTCCACGACCCGGCGCAGCCCGGCGAAGTCGATGATCGCGCCGGCGTCGAAGGCGAGGCCGGTGAGCTGCCGCACGGTCGTGGCGAGCAGCGCGAACCCGCCGGCCCGCCCGCCGCCGCCCTGCGACCCGGCCGCGAACGCGGCGTTGAGCTTGTCGGTGCCGTGCCCGGGGATCTCGACCCGGGTGTCCCGCGGCAGCGACACCAGCCAGGCCCGGTCGCCGCCCGCCGACACGTGCAGCACGATGATCGAGTCGGCGCGGGCGCCGGCCTGGTCCTCGCCGGGCCGCGCGTCGATCCCGACCAGCAGGATGTTGCGCCCCGGCTGCGCCGACGCCGGCGGCGGACTCCACCGGGGCGCCGACTCGATGGTGATCTGCCGAGGGGGAGGGCGGTCCCGCGCCGCCTCGCCGAGCAGGTCCACCTGGTCGACGGCGCCCTCGTAGTGCCGCCACGCCACGGTGCCCCCGCCGACCAGCGAGACCAGCGTGACGGCGGTGACGATCATCCCGCGCCACACACTGGAAGCATCGGCGGGCAGGGCGCGGATGTTAGGAGTCGCGGTACCCGTACCGGCGCCGCAACGGCACGGTGAAGGCCCCGGTCAACCGGCGGTGCCGCGGCGCCATCCCCCTCGTCCACTCGTCGTCGAGCCGCAGGTGGACCGCCCCGGAGCGGAACCGGACGGGGTTGCCGGAGACCTGGTGGGTGGGGCGCACGAACACCTCGCCGCGGTCGCCGACCGGCACCGCCGCGGCGGGGACGCCGCTGAGCCGGGTGACGGCCCGCAGCGTCGCGTCCGGCGCGGCGACCAGGTCCTCGTACCGGAATCGCAGGTACGGCAGGCCCGCCCGGCGGGTGATCCGCTCCGTCGCGAGGTTCCACGCCGACCAGTACAGCGCCGTGGACGCCGGGTGCATGCGGGGCATCAGCTCGCCGTTCGGCGCGTCCGGGTCCTTCTTGTGCCGCTGCCACGAGTACGCGACGGCTCGCGGGTCGCGGACGATGTGCGCCACCCGCACGTCCAGGCCGGGCGCCTGCAGCAGCGCCGTCAGGTAGGACGGGAACTTCGAGGAGTCGACGACGACGTCGGCGCCGCTGACCTTCGCCACGGCCCGGTACAGGTCGGCGAGGGCCCGGTAGTACCAGCGCAGCTCGTCCGCGCCGGGCGGCCGGGTCGGGCGCAGCACGAGCCCCGGCAGGTGCCGGGTCCGGAAGCGGCGGGACGCCTCGTCGAGCTCGCGCAGCTCGTCGTCGTCCGGGATGCGGCCGAACGCCTCGTGCAGGACCTCCACCCAGAACTCGCACGAGCGCAGCGGCGTGCCGCAGCTGCACCGCCGGTTCTGCAGCAGGCCGCGCTCCCAGAGGAACTTGATCTCACCGACGCCGACGAGGCCGGGCACCTGGTCCAGCATTCCCTCCGCGAGGGTGCTGCCGCTGCGGCCCCACCCGGCGAGGTACAGCACGCGGGTGGTCGGCGGCTCGTCGGTATGCACCTTCGTCCAACGTTGCGCCGCCATCGCGGGTTACGACCTGGTTGGACCGTTTTGCCGGGGCGTTTGACCCGCCATGGATCGTGGGTACCACGGCGTGATGCGACGCGGGTTGGTCATCGCCGCCGTGGTCCTCACCGTGGTCCTCGGCTGGGGTGCGTTCGCCTCGACCCAGCCGCCGGGCCGGCACGAGTTCCGCGCGACGGCGGTCGAGGCCGCCCAGTCGGCGCACGACGCCCTCGAGTCCGCGTATGCCGCCGGCACCGAGCTGCGGCAAGGCCGGGTGACGACGCTCTACGTGACCGTCCTGCTCGACGGCGGCACCAGGCGCACCGCCACCCGGATCGACAAGCTCGCCCACCTGCCGCCGCCGGACGACGACATGCGCGCGCTGCGCGACGAGCTCGCCCCGATGCTCACCGAGAGCATGCGGCGCCTCGGCGACACCGCCGCCGAACCCACCGAGGTCGGGGCGCTGCCGGCGCTCACCGAACGCCTGTCGGTGTTCCTGGAGCAGTACGGGTGAGGCGGTCCTTCCCTCATCACCCCGGCAGCGGCTCTCCTGGATCCTGGAACCCGCCGCCCGTGCCGTGCCGGGGCGCAACAGCAGGCGGGTAGCCTGGTCCGACGCGCGCTTCGAACCGAGATCCCGGGGTAGTGATCGCCGGTCGGGGCGAGATCGTCTTTGACTGGAGAGGTTCCGATGTCCGACCTTGCTCAAATCGGCGTGACCGGTCTCGCGGTGATGGGACGTAACCTGGCCCGCAACCTGGCCCGCAACGGTTACACCGTCGCCGTGCACAACCGCTCCTACGAGCGGACCCGCCGCCTCGTGGACGAGTTCGGGCACGAAGGCACGTTCGTGCCGAGCGAGTCGATGGCCGACTTCGTCGCGTCCCTCGCGCGCCCGCGGGCCGTCATCATCATGGTGAAGGCCGGCGGCCCCACCGACGCCGTCATCGACGAGCTGATCCCGCTCCTGGAGCCCGGCGACATGATCGTCGACGCGGGCAACGCCCACTTCGCCGACACCCGCCGCCGCGAGCAGGCGCTGCGCTCCGCCGGTCTGCATTTCGTCGGTACCGGCGTCTCCGGCGGCGAGGAGGGCGCGCTGCTCGGCCCCTCGATCATGCCCGGCGGCTCACCCGAGTCGTACCAGACCCTCGGCCCCATGTTCGAGAAGATCGCCGCGGTCGTCGACGGCACCCCGTGCTGCGTGCACGTCGGCCCCGACGGCGCCGGCCACTTCGTGAAGATGGTCCACAACGGCATCGAGTACGCCGACATGCAGCTCATCGCGGAGGCCTACGACCTGCTCCGCGCCGGCATCGGCGCCACCCCGGCCGAGATCGCCGACATCTTCCGCACCTGGAACACCGGCGACCTCGAGTCCTTCCTCATCGAGATCACCGCGGACGTCCTCGGCCACGTCGACGCCGAGACCGGCCAGGCCTTCGTGGACATCGTCCTGGACCAGGCCGAGCAGAAGGGCACCGGCCGCTGGACCGTGCAGAGCGCCCTCGACCTGGGCGTGCCGATCACCGGCATCGCCGAGGCCACCTTCGCCCGCTCCCTGTCCGGCCACGCCGACCAGCGCGCCGCGGCCCGTGCGGCCTTCCCCTCGACCTCGGGCGGGCTCCAGGTCGAGGACCGGGACCAGTTCATCGAGGACGTGCGCCTGGCCCTCTACGCCTCGAAGATCGTCGCGTACGCGCAGGGCTTCGACCACATCGAGGCCGGCTCCGCCGAGTTCGGCTGGGACATCGACCGCGGCGCCGTCTCCACCATCTGGCGCGGCGGCTGCATCATCCGCGCCCGCTTCCTCAACCGCATCCGCGAGGCCTACGACGAGAACCCGTCGCTGAAGAGCCTCATGGTCGCCCCGTACTTCGCCGACGCCGTGAACTCCGGCGTCCCCTCCTGGCGCCGCGTCGTGGTCGCCGCCGCCCAGGCCGGCATCCCCACCCCCGCGTTCTCATCCTCGCTGGCCTACTTCGACGGCCTGCGCGCCGAGCGCCTGCCCGCCGCCCTGATCCAGGGCCTCCGCGACAACTTCGGCGCCCACACCTACCGCCGCACCGACCGCGACGGCTCCTTCCACACCCAGTGGGCCGGCGACAAGAAGGAACACACCGCCTGACCCACCCTCGACCTGGCGGCCGCCACGCTGCGCCTCCGGCTCGGCGTGGCGGCCCTCGGCGGCAGCCCTACCGCTCGAAATGATCGAGGTAGCGCTGCCGCACGGTGTCGAGCCGCTCGCGGGTCCGCTCGACCTGCCAGAAGGCCCAGCCATTGCTGGCCACGCCGACCGCGTGCTCCATGGCCTTGGTGGGTGAGGTAGCCCTGGCCTCGGAGGCGGTCTCGATGGTGCCGTCCGGGTGGACGCGCGCATAGTGCAGCCGGTCACGCCGGCGCCCGATGAGCCGATCGTCGGTGACGATGAAGCCCGCCTGCACCAGATCCTTGAACCGGACCCCGTAGCGGGTGCGCGTCCCGGCTACCCCCGGTCCTGGCGTCACCGGCGACGCCAGTCCGACTGCGTCCAGGCTCCAGATCCGTTTTGCGATCTCGAGGTAGAAGCGGCCGCGCGCGTCGATGAACGGTTCCAGTTTGGTACTCGCGTCGTAGGTGGCGACCATCTGAAGCAGACCGTGACCACGTAGGAACTCCCGAAGCCGGACGTTGCTCCGCTCGAAGAAGTCCGGATTGAGCATCCCAGCCAGCAGGGTGTCTTTCCGATAGCGCACCAGCTTGTCTTCGAGGAGCATCCCCCCGTAGGTTCCGTTGTCCCGTCCGTCCAGGAGCAGCAGGGCCCCGATCCGGTTGCGCAGGTAGCCGTAGTAGCGCTCATCCGGCACCTTGTGCGCGTACCTCGACGCCGTGCTGGTGAAGAGATGTTCGATCTCGAAGTCGCGGTCATTGGATCGACGCTTGAGGAGCCGATCCGTGGGGTCTTCCTCGCCGTTGGTAGCGCCCATCTCCACCCACGCGGTGAGCCTTGTCAGCACATAGTGCACGAACCTTCGCTTGGCGTCATAGGTCAGATCCGGGATGCGCTCCAACCGGGTCGTCCAGTCGGCGGCGTGTTCCCCGAGCGCGCGGCTCAGTTCCTCGGCTGACTCGGTCAGCCGTACTGCCGGCAAGACCGTCGAGACCAGCCCATCGATGTGCTTCTGCTCCACTGGTTCGTCGTCCAGCGTCTGCGTCACGTAGAAGAGGTCGAGAAAGTTGGCCACCATCCGCGCCTTCTGCTCCCGGACCGCCTCCGAGTCACCTGGTCGCAGGGCCGCGATGGTCAGATCGAACTGCTCGGCCATGCCGTTGAAAGCGTTGTACCGCACAGCTTTGAGACCCGGTTTCAGCTCGGAACGCGCACACAGCAGCGCGACGTAGCTGCTATGAAGCGGATACAGCACCTCGGTGAGCAGGCGAGCCCGGTCGCCGTTCTTCTGGTTGGGCCAGATCTCCTCCTCGTGCGAACGCACCCACTCGTGGGTCGCATCGGCCAGACTCGGCCCGGGCTTTTGCGCCACGTCAGGAAACTTGGCCCGGAAGACCGTCCTCAGGTAGGCGAATGCGGCGCCCTGCTCCGTACTCTCCAGAGCCGACACCATCGTGGTCCACTTGCCTTCCAGCTCACGCGGATCGGATCCGGCGTCACTGAGCAGGAATCGCTTGAGGTGGTCCATAGGCGAGAGGCGCACACCACAGTCATTGATCGACTGGAACATCTCCTCGGCGCGATCGCGGTCCCCGGCGTCCATCACGACCAGGGACACCCGGAAGAGCAACCAGTCAATGAACATGACCAGGACGTCGCCGTGGAGTTCTGCCGGGTAGTGGATGTCGATGTACTGGTACGCCTGCCAGATGCGCCGGACGTTGAGCGGAGCGTCGGCCACGTTGAAGCCGCGCCCGTTCAGGAGAGCGTCGAAGCAGCTGCCGTACTCCTCGACGTCCACCCGAAACGTCCGCCGGACAAACCGTTCGGACATGATCAACGTGGAAAGCCTGCCGGCCCTGGTGCCCGCCTTTGGGATCGCCGCCGCTTGCCGCTGTAGGTAGATCAGCAGGAGCAGGAGCGTGATAATGCGCTGCTGACCATCAACCAGGGAGGTTTGTTCTTCCGCGGTGCAGATGATGTACGGTCCGAGGAAGTACGGGTCGTACGAACTCACGTCCTGCAGCGAGTGGTGTTCTTTGTACTGATCCAAGAACTTCCTGGAAAGGTCAGCCATCAGTCGCGCGACTTGGGGCTCCTCCCAGACATATGCACGCTGGTAGTAGTCGAGGGCGAAAGGCCCCGTGCTGAACAGCGCGTCGACGGACTGCTCGCGGGCGGTGACCAGCTTCTTGGTGTTGTTGCGACCCCTTGCCACGACAGCCCTCGCTAGACGGCCACGATCGCTTTGGCCGCCACGATCGGCTCACCGCCACCGCGCCAGACGTAGCCGGAGCGAGCGATCCGAACGGCAGTCCCGGGTTCGGGAGCCTGCGCCTCAGCATCGTGCGATCCCGGATCGAAGGGCACGGTCTCGCCCGGCTGGCCCAGCGGCCACAGTCGCTTGCGCCTCGCCTCCTCCGTGAAGAGCTTGACGACCCCGGTGATCGTGTCACCGCGAGCCTGGAGAACCTCGACGGCCACGGCGAGATCAGCGACCAGCCTGGCCTTCTCAAACTCCTGGTCGACCCACCCGGCGTCAGCGGTCCCGGCGCTGGCGAGCGCGTCGGTCACGTTCTGCACCAACGCCCGCGCCAGCCATGCCGGCAGCTTTGCAAGGAGGTTGCCGGCCAGCACGTCCAGTGAATTCCGGGCGGGCTGCCGTTCGGCCGACCACTCGTACCGGGTGCTCACCATGGTGATCTGCGGGTGGAGCTTGATCACACGCTGAACTCGCGTCCAGTGGCGGTCGACATCGGCCTTCTTCACACCGGCGTCGATCAACTGTTGCTTGATTTCCTGCGCACGGATCGGTTTCGGTGAAGCACGGATGATCTCAACAAAGACCAATCCTTGATCTTTTCCGAACTGCTTGACCAGGGAATTCATCTCCACAACCCACCGCCCGCGGCTCGATTCACGTATTCCCAGATGCTAATCACGCAAGATGGCGACAACACTGTCCGCTATGCGACAAGGTATTTCTATTCCGATCATTTTCATGCTTAGCGTATAGAGGTTGGACAATTCGATGCCGGGTTTGACAGGGCGGATGTTGACCGATCCGGCCAGAGCCATGGCCAGGGAAGCGATCGCGGCAGGCGCCGACGCCGGCAACAGGATCCCCCGCAGCGTCGGGGTGCCGGTGGTGGCCGGATGTAGAGGCGAACCCAGTCGGCGTTCTCCCCGACCGGCCCGGCGTGCAACGGGGAGAAAGTCCGGGCGGGTGGTCCGACGGGTCCACCATGCCACCGCTCATGCCCGCCGGGGAACCTCTGCGTGGGAGTGGATCACGCGACTCACGACACATGTGTTCTGCCACGTTCGACGTAGAAGTCGGGTGCGGAGCGGGCGGATGATGGCGGCTCCATCAATGTCGATGCGGCGGGACGGCCCCATCCTCCAAGACCGAACCGTCCCGCTGCTCCCCGTGAGGAGCCCCTCCATCATGTCCTATGAGACGCTGAGCCGGTCCGTCGTTTTCGTGGTGACGCTCGTGGTCCTGCTCGTCGGGCACTCGCTCGGTGATCACGTGGCGCAGACCGACCGGCAGGCGGCGCACAAGGCGACCCGCGGCGCCGCCGGCTGGCGGGCCCTCGCTGGGCATCTGCTGACGTACCACGTGACGATCACCGCGGCGCTGCTGCTGACCTGTGCGGCGCTGCGCCTGCCGCTGTCGCCGGCCGGGGTCGGCGCCGGGGTGGCGTTCTCCGCCCTGACCCACGGCCTGCTCGACCGGCGCTGGCCGGTGCGGGCGGTGCTGCGGGCGACAGGCTCGCCGCGGTTCGCCGACACGACCAGCCCGGTCTGCGGCATGTACGTCGCCGACCAGGCCCTGCACCAGGTCTCGCTGCTGATCTCGGCGCTGCTCGTGGCCGGCTTGTAAATCGGGGTGCAACACTTCGGCGGGTCCAGGCGTGATACCGGCATGCCACGCCCTCCGGAGGACTTCGCGGAGCTGTACGGGACCCGGTTCGCCGGGATCGCTGTGCAGCTCTACGCGTACCTGGGCGACCATGCCGAGGCGCAGGACCTGACCCAGGAGGCGTTCTGCCGTGCCCTGGAGCGCTGGCCGGCGGTGTCCGGTTACACCGACCCGGCCGCGTGGGTGCGGCACGTCGCGTGGAACCTGGCGACGAGCCGGCTCCGGAGGTTGCAGCACGCGGTGCGCTTCCTGCAACGCCAGCGCGTCCCCGACCCGGTGCCGGGCCCGTCGCCGGACCGGATCGTCCTGCTGGAGGCGTTGGCGACGTTGCCGCCGGTACAGCGGCGCGCCCTGGTCCTGCGGCATCTGGGCCAGCTGACCACGGCGGAGATCGCCGAGCAGGAGGGCGTCGCCGAAGGCACGGTGCGGTCCTGGCTGAGCCGCGGCCACGCGGTCCTCGCAGCACGACTGGACGACCGGGAGGCGTGGCATGCGTGACACGGTGCAGGACGAGTTCGCCCGGTTCGCGGAGGAGGCCGCCGGGACCTTCCGGCCGCTGCCGCTCGACGCCCTGCCGCGGCGGCACCGGCACCGCCGGCTGCGGGTGTGGCTGGCCGCGATCGTCGTGGGAGCGCTCACGACCGGCGGCGGGGTAGCGCTGCGCACCGCCTGGAGCGACCGGCCCCCGCCGCCGCCGACCGGGTTCCGCCTGGTCGAGCGGCCGGTGGTGCTGGCCGGCGGTACCGGCCCGCACCAGGTCGTCTTCCGGGACCGGCGGCACGGCTGGGTGCTCTTCCGCAACTGCGACAGTGCCGGGAAGTGTGCCCCGAGGCTGGGCAGCACCGACGACGGCGGCCTCACCTGGCGCCCCCGGACGCTGCCGGACCTCGGCAACGGAAGCAGCCAATGGCCGTTGGCGCGCCTGGCCTGGCCCGGCAAGCGGACCCTCCAGCTCGACGCCTACAAGCTCTCCTGGGTGTCCACCGACGGCGGCGACACCTGGGCCATGGAGCACCGGTTCGGGCGGCCGGGATGGGTGAATTCGCCGGACCCGATCAGGGTCTGCGACGACCCGAGGGGCGCCGACGCCACCTGTGTCCCCGGCCGGTTGCAGATGGAAGGTGTCGGGGACATCGGCGTCGCCCCCGTCCGAACCGGCTGGTCGCTGGACACGGTTGTGCGCACCGCCAGCGGCGCCCTCTGGGCCACGCTGAGACACAATGTGCAGTTCCCGAGCCCGACGCTGCTGCTCCACTCGGCCGACGGCACGACGTGGAAGGACGTGCGGGAGTCGGCGGAGGCGCGGCTGCTGTCCTCGCCGGACCGCACCGAGGTCTGGTTCGCGGTCATCCGGACCGGCGCCCTGGCACTGCTGGGGAACGGCGTGGCGGTCGAGCAGCCGTCCGTGCCGCCGCTGGACGACACCAGCGTGGTCGCGATCGGCGGGGGTCGTCTGCTGCTGCTGTCCGGCCGGGACGGTCTGCGGCTCTGGACCGCCGCGAACGCCCCCGAGGTGATCCCCGTGCCGGTGAGGTCGGTGGGCGACCCGCCGCTGCAGGTGCTCGACGACGGCGCGGTGGCCGTCGTGGATGGCGACGGCCGGACGACGGTGGGCACGATCGACGGCACCTGGATCCGCTACCCGTGACTGGCTGAGACCGGGCGCACAATTGAACGCGTTCAAGAACGGGTCTACCGTGAGTTGAACACGTTCAAGAAGGGGCCGGTCATGGATCTCAAGCTCGGCACGTACCTCATCTATCTGGCGGTGAGCATCGTCCTCACCGTCTGGGTGGCGCGGACGCTGCTCAAGAACGGCCAGGTGTTCCTCGACGACGCGCTCACGGACGAGCGGCTCGCCAAGTCGGTCAACCACCTGCTGGTGGTCGGCTTCTACCTGCTCAACCTCGGCTACGTGGCGGTGGCGCTGAAGATCGGGCAGCGGCTGCCGGACGGCAGCTCGGCGATGGAGGCCCTGGCGTGGAAGCTGGGCCTGGTGCTGCTCGTGCTCGGCGGGCTGCACTTCTTCAACCTGTTCGTGCTGAGCCGGTTCCGCCGGCGGCGGATGCTGGACCAGCTGCCGCCGCCCGTCCCGCCGACCAGGATGATGCCGGCTCCGTATCCGCCGCTGCCGCCGTACGGGATGTCGCCGCGCCCGGCCGCCCCGCACGGCTACCCGAAGCCCATCTCGCAACCGGTACCGCAGCAGATGCCGCGGCCGGAGACCCAGCCCGACGAGCCGCTGCCACCGCAATGATCACGAAGCTCACCGTGCTCTACGACGCGGGTTGCGGACTGTGCCGGACGGCACGGGCGTGGCTCGCGTCGCGGGCGCAACTGGTGCCGCTGGAGTTCGTTCCGGCGGGTTCGGATGAGGCGCGCCGCCGGTATCCGGCGCTCGATCCGGCAGAGACCCTGGCCGACATCACGGTGGTCGCCGACGACGGCGGCATCTACACCGGCGACGCGGCATGGATCATCTGCCTGTGGGCGCTGGAAGGTTACCGGGGGCTGGCGGCGCGCCTTGCCCGGCCAGACCTGCGCCCGACGGCGCGGCGGATGGTGGCCGCGGCGGCCGCCGTACGCCGGGGGACGACGCCACAAGGATATGGTGCGGACTGTGGTGGAACCTGCGACGTCTGACACCGAGCCGACCGCGAAAGGCGAACAGACCCGGCGGCTGATCGTGGACACCGCCGTCCGGCTCTTCGGCGAGCAGGGCTACGACAAGACCACGATGCGCGCGATCGCAACGGCCGCCGGCGTCTCGGTCGGCAACGCGTACTACTACTTCCCGTCCAAGGATCACCTGGTCCAGGCGTTCTACACCACGGTCCAGGACGCCCACGCCGAGGCGTGCGAGCAGCTCCTGGCCGCGCCGGGGACGTTCGTCGACCGGCTGCGCGCCGCGATGCTCGCCGGCGTGGAGACGATGGCGCCCTATCACGGCTTCGCCGGCACGTTCTTCAAGACGGCCGCCGAGCCCGGCTCGCCGCTGAGCCCGTTCAGCGCCGAATCCGCGCCGGCGCGGGAGCGGTCGGTGCGGATGTTCCGGTCCGTCGTGGACGGCGCCACCACGAAGATCGACCCCGAGCTGCGGGCCGAGCTGCCGGAGCTGCTGTGGCTCGCGCAGATGGGTGTCACGCTGTACTGGGTGCACGACACCTCCCCCGGGCAGGAGAAGACCCGGCTGCTGGTCGAGCGGTCCGCGCCGCTGATCGACCGGCTGGTCGCGATGTCCCGCTTCCGGATGTTCAAGCCCGTCACGCGGGAGATCCTCGGCCTGTACCGGTTGCTGCGCTGAGGTGTCGGCGTTCACTCGGGCGGGTACATCTACGGTTCACGACCAGCAGGTGTTCGCCCAGTTCGAACGCGTGTACGTAACGGATCGGTAACCACTTGTTCAACGTGAACGTTCGCCGACGGCCGGATCCTCGGGTAGCGTCGGCTCGCATGGCGACCTTGCGTATCGACCGCACGGCCGCCGACTCCGATGCGGTGATCTGCGCCATTGAGCAGGCCGAGGGCTACATTGCATCGATCTGCTTCAAGACGGGACCACCGGAGACGGTCGGCGTCGAGCTCGAGTACACCGTCCATGCCAGCGCTGACCCGACGACATATGTCGATCCCGATCGGATGTGTCAGGCGCTCGGCGACCACGCACCACCCGCCCTGCACGCCGGCACGGCACACCTGCCGTTGCGGCACGGGTCGGCCGTCACCCTCGAACCGGGTGGCCAGGTGGAGCTCTCCACCGTCCCGCAACGCTCCCTGACGGACCTCCACGAGGCCGTCAGCGCCGATCTCGCGGAGCTCACCGGGCGACTCGCCCGCGCCGGGCTGGAGCTCGGCGGCACCGGCATCGACCCGCACCGCCGGCCGCGGCGGATGCTCTCCACTCCCCGGTACGACGCGATGGCGTCGGCGTTCGCGCGCCGCAACGACGCCGGGCGCACCATGATGTGCAGCACTGCCGGCCTGCAGGTCTGCCTCGACGCGGGCCCGCCGTCACGCTGGGCCGCGGTGCACGACCTCGGGCCGCCGCTCATCGCCCTGTTCGCCAACTCGCGGCGCCACGCCGGGCACGACACCGGCTGGGCGTCGGCGCGGATGCGCACGTGGCTGGCGATCGACCCGTCCAGGACCCGTCCGGTCCCCTTTCTTGAGGATCCCGCCGGCGAGTGGGCCCGCTACGCCTTGGACGCGCAACTGCTCTGCGTCCGGCGCGCCGACGGGCCGTGGACCGCGCCGGCGGGGGTCACGTTCGCCGACTGGATCCGCGGCGCGCTGGGCGAGCCGCCGACCTGGGCGGACCTCGACTACCACCTGAGCACGCTGTTCCCGCCGGTACGCCCGCGCGGCTACCTCGAGGTGCGCTACCTCGACACGCTGCGGGGCCCCGACTGGTTCGCGCCGGCCGCGATCCTCACCGCGCTGCTCGCCGACGAGCCGACCGTCGACCGGGTGCGTGAGCTGTGCGCGCCCGTCGCCGGCGAGTGGGCCCTGGCCGCCCGCCTCGGCATGGCCGACCCGGCCCTGGCCCGGGCCGCGACCGCGGTCCGCGACCTGGCCCTGTCACGGCTCGACCTGCCCGACGACCTGCTGCTGGACGTCATCGAAGGGAGCACCCGCCATGAACGGTTCGAAGCGTAGCGTCTGGTCCGGCCGTCGCCGGAGCGCGGCTCGCTGCAGCGCGGCTCGCCGGAGCGCCGCGGAGGTGACGGCATGAGTCTGAGAGAGCGCGTGGCCGCCGAGCTGGAACGCACCCGCCGGCGGTCCGAGATCCTCACCGACGCCGTCGACGACGCCGACCTCGTCCGGCAGCACTCGCCGCTGATGTCTCCGTTGGTGTGGGACCTGGCGCACATCGGCAACCAGGAGGAGCTGTGGCTCGTCCGTGACGTCGGCGGCCGCGAACCCGTCCGGCAGGACATCGACCACCTCTACGACGCGTTCAAGCACGCCCGGCGGGACCGGCCGCAGCTGCCGCTGCTCGGCCCGGCGGAGGCCCGCGCGTACGTCTCGACCGTCCGCGACAAGGTGCTCGACGTCGTCGACCGCCTGCCCTCAGACCCGGCGCGGCAGCTGCTGCGGGACGGGTTCGCGTTCGGGATGATCGTGCAGCACGAGCAGCAGCACGACGAGACGATGCTCGCCACCCACCAGTTGCGGGCGGGTTCGCCGGTACTGGCGGCAGACCCGCCACCGTCCGCGGTCGTCGCCGTGGGCGGGGAGGTGCACGTGCCGGCCGGACCGTTCGACATGGGCACGTCGACCGAGCCGTGGGCCCTGGACAACGAACGCCCCGCGCACCGCGTCGACGTGCCCGCCTTCTGGATCGACGCCGCCCCCGTCACGAACGCGCAGTACGCGGCGTTCATCGACGCCGGCGGCTACGACCAGCCGCGCTTCTGGTCCGCCGCCGGCTGGGAACACCGTGTTGCGGCCGGGCTGGAAGCGCCGCTGCACTGGACGCGGGACGGCGGCGACTGGCACGCCACCACCTTCGGCCGCACGGCGCCGATCGTGCCGGACGCGCCGGTGGTGCACGTCTGCTTCCACGAGGCCGCGGCGTACGCCGCCTGGGCCGGCCGGCGGCTGCCGACCGAGGCCGAGTGGGAGAAGGCGGCCAGGTTCGACCCCGCGACGGGCCGATCCCGGCGGTACCCCTGGGGCGACGACGACCCGACGCCGCGCCACGCCAACCTGGGCCAGCGGCACCTGCGGCCGGCATCCGTCGGCGCCTACCCGGACGGTGCGTCGCCGCTCGGCGTCCACCAGCTCATCGGCGACGTGTGGGAGTGGGTCGACAGCGGCTTCCTGCCCTATCCGGGGTTCAGCGCCTTCCCGTACCGCGAGTACTCCGAGGTGTTCTTCGGCGGCGACTACAAGATGCTGCGCGGCGGGTCGTTCGGCACCGACCGGGCGGCGTGCCGGGGCACGTTCCGCAACTGGGACCACCCGATCCGCCGCCAGATCTTCAGCGGCTTCCGCACGGCCTCCTCCTCGGGGCCCGCCTAGTGTGCCGTCACCTGGCGTACCTCGGTCCGCCGATCCCGCTGTCGCGACTGCTCTTCGACGCGCCGCACGGCCTGTCACACCAGTCGTGGGCGCCGCGCGACATGCGGGGCGGCGGCACCATCAACGCCGACGGCTTCGGGCTGGGCTGGTTCCCCGGCCCCGTGGTGTACCGGTCGGCCCGTCCACTGTGGACCGACCCGTCACTGCCCGCGCTGGCCTCGGCGACCTCGTCGGGCGCGGTGCTGGCCGCGGTGCGCTCCGCCACGGTCGGCATGCCCGTCACCGAGTCCGCGGCCGCGCCGTTCACCTCCGGGTCCTGGCTGTTCAGCCACAACGGGCGCGTCACCGGGTGGCCCGACAGCGTCGCCGCGCTCGCGTCCGAGCTGCCGGTGCGCGACCTGATCACCCTGGACGCCCCCACCGACAGCGCGCTGCTGTGGGCCCTCGTCCGGGCGCGCCTGCGGGCCGGCTCGTCCCCCGGCGACGCGGTGTCCTCGGTCGTCACCTCGGTGGCGGCCGCGGCGCCCGGTTCGCGGCTCAACCTGCTGCTCACCGACGGCCGGTCCATCGCCGCTTCCGTGTACGGCCACGCGCTGTCCGTCCGCGCTGCCCCCGACGGCGGGGTGCTCGTCGCGTCCGAACCGCTGGACGACGACCCCGGCTGGCGCGCCGTCCCCGACTTCTCCCTGCTCGTCGCGGACCTGTCCGCGGTACACATAACGGAAGGTGCCTTCTCGTGACACTGCACGATCCCGACCTCGACGTGTACCTGCTCGACGCCGACCTCACCGCCGCCCTGCGCGCCGACGCCCGGGCGGGCCTCACCGCCACCCCGAAGACCCTCCCGCCGAAGTACTTCTACGACGCCCGCGGCAGCGAACTGTTCGAGGAGATCACCCGCCTGCCCGAGTACTACCCGACCCGCGCCGAACGCTCGATCCTCGCCGACCGGGCCTCGTCGATCGCCCGCATCACCGGCGCGAAGACCCTCGTCGAGCTGGGCTCCGGCTCCTCGGAGAAGACCCGTCTGCTGCTCGACGCGCTGCGCGACGCCGGGACGCTGGGCTCCTTCGCCCCACTGGACGTGTCGGCCTCCGCCCTCCGCGACGCCGTCAGGACCCTCCGGACCGCGTACCCTGACCTGCACATCCACGGCATCGTCGCCGACTTCGTCAACCACCTGGAAACCCTGCCCGACACCGGCGACCGTCTGGTCGCCTTCCTGGGCGGCACGATCGGCAACTTCACCCCCGCCGAACGCGCCCCCTTCCTCGCCGCGCTCCGCGCCCGCCTCAACCCCGGCGAGTGGTTCCTCCTCGGCGCCGACCTCGTCAAGTCCCCGTCGGTCCTCGTCCCCGCCTACGACGACGCGGCCGGCGTCACCGCCGAGTTCAACCGCAACGTCCTGCACGTCCTCAACCGCACCCTCGACGCCGACTTCGATGTCGCCGCCTTCGAGCACGTGGCCCTCTGGGACCCCACCAACGAATGGATCGAGATGCGCCTGCGCTCCACCACCGCGCAGCAGGTGCACGTCGCCGCCCTGGACCTGACGGTCACCTTCACCGCCGGCGAGGAGCTCCGCACCGAGGTCTCCGCCAAGTTCCACCAGTCCGGCCTGACCGCCGAACTCACCGCGGCCGGCTTCTCCGCCCGCCACTGGTGGACCGACCCCGCGCAACGGTTCGCCCTGACCCTGGCCACTGCGGCGTAACCACTCCCACCCCTCGGCGGCCGCGGAGACACACTCCTGTCCCGCGGCCGCGGGGGTAGCGCTCCCGTTCCGCGGCCGCCGCCGGGACGCCCCTGTCCCTGGAATGCTCTCCCACCCCGACCCGACCCGCCGCAGGTCCTGTTCTGCGGCCACCGCCGGAACGCTCCTGTCCCTGGGATGCTCTCCGGCCCCGCAGCGCAGCAAGTCCTGTTCTCTGGCCGCCGCCGGGACGCTCCTGTCCCTGGGATGCTCTCCGGCCCCGCAGCGCAGCAAGTCCTGTTCTCTGGCCGCCGCCGGGACGCTCCTCGCCACCGGCCACCGCTAGGACGCTCTTCTCCACGGCCGCACCTCGGATGCTCACCCCATCCCGCAGTCGCCGCGGCGCTGCACTCCTGTCCCGCGGTGGCCGCCGTGTCTCCCCCGTGTCCCTGCGGGCATCCCGCACCGCAGCCACGGCCCCGCTCGATCCACCCTCCTACCCGCTCCGGTCTTCTCGGTGGATTCCGCTCTCCGCGGCCCGCTGGCTCGCCGATCAGCTGAGGTCCGCCCGAGGCCATCACCCTGCGATCCCAACTCCATCGGTCATCCCGCCTGCGGCGCCTGCCCGTCCTCGGGCGCCGCTGCTCAGGTCCGGCTGCTCAGGTCCGGCTGCTCAGGTCCGGCTGCTCAGGTCCGGCTGCTCAGCGCCGCTTCAGCGCCGTTTCAGCGGACCGCCGCATGCTGCTGGCATGACCGCATCGCCCCCGGCACGGACCGTCTTCGTCGGCACGCCGGCGTTTCTCGGCCGGATCGACGGCGTGACCCGCTGCGCCTTCTGGACCACCGAACCCGTCGAGCACGACTTCGACCCCGCCCGTCTGATCAGCGTGGACCTGGCCCGTGCTCCATCCGCCGCCGTCGCCGAGGAGATCTCCTGGGCGGACGTCGACGTCGACGACTGTTTCAGCGCCCCGGACGGCGACACCGGCGGGTCCACCCTCGGCCCCGCGTGGCCCGAGCTCCGCCTCACCGGCGCCGTCTACCTGGCCACCGCCTTCATCGACCGCCTCCCTCCTTCACTGCGCCCCACCCCGGCCTCCACCGGCTTCACGGGCGCCGAATACGAGTGCCAATCCGTCGTGTACTGGCCCGGCACCCCCGACCCGCGGGCCGGAAACCGCTACGCCGGCCACTGCGCCGAGATCCTCGAGCAGCGAGGCACCCTCGCCCGCGTCGCCGTCTTCCCGCCGGGCCGCTCCACCGACCCGGCCACGTCCCCGGTCACGATGTGGCTCGACCTCGCTTCCCCGGAACACTGCGACGCCGGCCCAGCCAGCCTCACCACCATCGGCGGCCCGGTGACCCGAGGCCCCTTGTTCCTGATCGCCGGCCGTGTCCCTTCCCCTTCGACTACCAACGGGAGCACCGAATGACGAACCATCACCTGCTGCGCACCACCGTCCCCACGAGCGCGATCGCCCCGAAGCTCCCACCGTGGGCGGGCCCCAGCCGCCTCGCACCGTCGGCCTTGTCCGCCGGCCCGCGTCTGACCGCGACCGCCAGCCACTCGCCGGCCCTGACCTCCGGCGCCGCGCGCACGGCCTCACCTTCCGGCGCCGTGCGCACGGCCTCACCTTCCGGCGCCGCGCGCACGGCCTCACCCTCCGGCGGCACGGCGGCGGCAACACTCCGGCGCACGTCGGTGGCGATCTCGGCGCGGGCCGGATCGCTGCAGTCCATCAAGTGGCCGGATGCGCTCGGCGATTGACCGGCTGACCGGTGTCCCTCCCTTCGCTGAACGTCGCCTCGCCGGACTGCTCCGAGTCGTTCTTCGCCGGCCGCGTCGCCAGGTGCGTGCAGCTGCATCACGCCGCCTCCCTCACCGAGCTGCGTGACGTGCTGACGACGGCGGCGTGGCCGGCAGGACCGGTGCACCTGGACCTGATCGGCCACTCGACCCGTGGGCAGCACCTGCTGCGGCTCGGTCGCACCCCGATCGACATGCTCGAACGCGACGTGGCCCGGTTCTTCACCCACTTGGCCGCCGACCGGATCCTGGACCGCCACGACGTGGTGGCGGTCCGGCTCCTCGGCTGCCAGACCGCGGTGACCGACCCGGGCCGCCGCACGCTGCGGATGCTGTCACGGGTGCTGGGCCTTCCCACGTACGGCACGCTCGTCCCCCTCCTCAAGAGCCACTCCGACGCGTCAGGGCTGTCGCCCCGGTTCGCGCACGTGCTCGCCTCCGGCTGACCCTCCACCCACCGAAAGGACCACCACATGCACCGGCTTCCGACTGTTCCGCCGCCATGCCACCCACGACGGCCCGGCCCACACCGCAGGACCTGGTGCCGCCGCGAGCGCCTCCGCCGCACCTGGCACCCACGAACCTGGCACCGCAGGCAGTGACCCAGCAGCCGCCGCCCGCAAACGCCGAACACAGTGACCCAGCAGACACCACCGGCGCACCGCCCACAGACGGTCGGCAGGCACCACCGGACGGGTGTCTGCCGGCACCGGTCCGCGGACCGCGGTCGATGCGACTTCAGTCCGCGGGCGGCCTGCGATCAAGCAGCATCACCGCGTCAGCAGGTCACGGCCTCACGGGGTCGAGGGCTGTAAGCCGAGCGCCTCGCCCGCCACCGGCGCGGAATACACGATCCTGATCTCGGTGGTGCGATACCCGGCGCGGACGAAGGCGGCTGCCATCGGTGCGTTGGTCGCGTCGGTCGTCGCGGTGATGACCTGGGCGCCGTCGGCGGCATGGATGCGCGTGATCTCGCCGAGGATGTCGTCGACATACCCGTGGCCTCGCATCTCGGGCACGACGCCGAGATACCCGACATTGCGGTGGTACGGCGTCGCCGACGGCACCGCCAGCCCCACCAGCGCCCCGTCCCCCGTCGTGACGATCCGCCACCACGAACGGTCCCCCGGGCACCCGAGATAGAAGTCCATCTCGGCGCGTGCGGCGGCGTCGATGCCGTCCGCGGCGACGCTGCGTCGCGTCTGCACGTCGAGGCTGCCCGACGCGACCAGGCGGAACGCGTGCAGGAACTCCTCGTCGCTCGCCTCCTGGAACACCAGACGGTCACGCTCCCGGCCGGCCACTCCCGAGGCGACCGGCCCGGGCGTCCACTCGAAACGCAGCCGCTCCACCTCGTCGGTCAGTCCGGCGGCAATCGCCGCGTCCCGCCGCCAGCCGACGGCCGCCGCCGTCGCGGGGTCGTCCCGCCAGCCCGCTGCGACCGACACGGTGAACTGCGGCGCCACCGGCGCGCCCAGTGCCGACATCCCCGCGCGGAGCAGCGCCGCCGCAAGCGCCGCACGGTCTGGCACCGACGGGTCGACGCTGAGACAGTCGAGCGCGACCGGATGGGTGTCCCCGGCCCGTCCCCACCACAGTGCCCTGGCGATGATCTGGCCGTCGCGCTCGGCGATCCAGGTCCACTCCGGCCGGTACATCCGAGCGGCAAGGTCGGACCGGAAACGCTCGGCGCTGATCCAGCCGACCGGCTCGTCGACGACGACTGCGGCGACCCGGTCGATGTCGTCGGGCGTGGCGGCTCGGATCATGGCGTCACCCTCTCATAGGTCATGAACGCGACACCCGTGTCGAACGTGCGCGTGCCCGCCAGCCGGAACGGCATGGGCTTGAACGGCGCGGCGAACAGCGGTACACCGGAACCGATCGCGACCGGATTGACCTTGAGGATCAGCTCGTCGATCTCGCCGACCAGCTGCGATGCCAGCGCGCCGCCGCCGCACAGCCAGATGTCGAGCCCCTCGCGCCGCTTCAGGTCCCGGACGAGCTCGGCGGGATCGGTGTCTGCGCCCAGGAACGTGACCGTCGGGTCGACGTCGGTGAGCGTCCTGGAGAAGACGAACTGCTCCAGATGTCGATAGGGGCTGGTGATGCCGATCGCGAGGCCGGGCTCATAGGTGCCGCGGCCCATCACGACCGTGTCGAATCGCTTGTTGGGCACGCCTTCCAAGCCGAGCGGCACCCGGGCGTGCGTGGGCAGGGTCTCGGGCCAGGAGGCGATGATCGCCGCCGCCGAGTCGTCCTCGAACCCGAGGAAGTCGAACTGTCCGTCGGGGCCGGCGATGAAGCCGTCGAGCGTGGCGGCGACCAGGTAGGTCAGCTTTCGCATGTCACTCACTCACTTCGTTTGAATCACTGTGGATGAAGTGGTTTGAATGTAGTACTGTGCTTGCAGTGGTGTCAACCAGCCCCGCACGGAAGGACTCAGCGATGCGTCAGAACCCCGCCAGACGGACCGCCCTGCTCGACGCCGCGATCGAGGTCCTGGCCGACGAGGGATCGCGAGGGCTGACACTGCGCGCGGTGGACCAGCAGGCAGAGGTGCCGACCGGCACGACGTCCAACTACTTCAGTAACCGCGCCGACCTGCTGGAGCAGCTCATGGTCCGGGTGCGCGAGCGGCTCACGCCCGACCCGGCGGAGCTTGCCGAGACGATGCGCGCGACACCGTCCCGCGATCTCGTGAAGACCCTCATGCACCAGTTACTGGACAGGACCCGCCGGGAGCGCAGCAGCCACCTCGCCCTGCTGGAGTTACGACTGGAGGCGACCCGCCGGCCCGAGCTCGACACCATGCTGACCCGGTTCTTCACGGCGGACCTGGAGGCGAATGTCGCGTTCCACGTCGACGCGGGCCTGCCCGGCGACAGCGGCTCGGTGCTGCTGCTGTATCTGGGCATGCTCGGCCTGATCGTCGACGACCTCACCGTGCCCGAGGTGCTGCGGCCGCACGGGGTGGAGGCGCTCGTCGACAGCCTGGTCGACCGCGTGTTCCCGCCGCCCGCCGGGGCGGAGGTGGTCGGCCAGGGTTGAGGCGTCAGGAGGGTCGGCCAGGTCAGGCGGACGTCCCGCCCGCGCGGTGACGGGCACGGACCGAGGAGGGCTGCAACGGCGACGGATCGGTCACGGGGGCGAGCGCCATCCGCATCGAGGGCTCGACCGTCGGCGAGGACGTCATCGTGTCGAGATTCTGCGACGGTACGACACCCCGCAGCCGCCGGGACGGCTGCCGTGATGGCGACGAGTCGGTCCAGTCGTGCACAGCGGGCTGCTCGCCCGTCCAGGCATGCGCACGGGCCCACACCTGCGCGCTTGAGGGGTGCTGCGAAGCGAAGGGCTCCGGCGAGGGCGCAAGGCTCGAACGAGAGGAGTGCGATGGCGACGGCTGGAGGTGATTCGCGGAGGCCTGGAACCGGGCGGTGATGTGGTCGTCCAGGGCGGGGCGCGGTGCGGGAACGCTGTGCGGGCGCGGCGCGGGGACACTGTGCGGCTGCGGCGCGGGGACGTTGTGCGTGCGCGGCACGAGGACACTGTGCGGCTGCGGCGCGGGGACGTTGTGCAGTGGCTGCGGCGCGAACCGGGGCGGCGTCGGGAACGCGGGCGGCGGGGCGATCGCGTGCCCGTGGAACCGCGGCTGGGCGGCGGGCGTCGAGAGACGGCGTGGACCGCGGCGTTGACCAGCCGGCGCTGCTGGCGTGGCCGTGGACCCTGCGCCGGCCCGCACCGCAGCGTGCACGGACGGAGCGCCGTGCGCCGAACCGCGGCCGGCGGCGGGCGCGGGCGCGGGCGCGGGCATCGGCGTCTCAGGAGCCTCGGTGCCTGCGCGGTGGGCGACGGTCGAGGCCTGGTGGGCAGGGGCCGGGTCGTTCGGCGTCACGACAGCCGAGGACAGGTCCGAACCCGCGACCGGGGCCGAGTGAGCACCAACCGGGAACAGGTGGGCGCCGGGCGAGGAGGAACGGGCAGAGGAACGGGCAGCGGACGAGGGCAGGAACGGGTCGGCCGGGGCAAGGTGAGTGGAAGGCCAAGGTGCGTGAACGGGGACAGGAACCACGGGCGGGAACGGGGAGTTGGGCTCGGTGTACGTCCTGGCGGCTGCCGGGTGTGGCCGGGACAGGCGGGTCGGGGCGCGGCGGCGGCTGTACGCGCGGCACGTGCCGATGATCGCGGTCGCCGTCAGCGACAGCGGGGCGAGCAGGACGGCCAGGCCGATGAGCATCGGGCCGCCGGTGAAGAGGACCTTGGCCGACCAACCGGCGAGCGCGAGGCCGAAGGTGACGCACACGAGGCGGAGCCGGGAGGCGTTGCCGGGGAGGAAGCCGGCTGCGGCGGTGATGAGACCGGCGATCACGTAGCAGATGAGGAACAGGGTCCCCGCCGTGCTGCCGAGGTGCGAGACGTTCTGGTGCACAAATCCCTCCGAGCCGTACAAACCGTTCCGTCGACAACGGTAGGTGATCGGTTGCGGGCCGGTTGTCAGCAGTTCGGGCGGGTTTGGGGGCAGTGGGGGCGACGGGTTGCCGCGGCGGTGGCGGCAGGTTGCACGCGGGTGGCAGTCGTGATCCTCACGACGGTCCGGGGGCGGTCCGGTGTGCCGATTGCGTGCTTGGGTGAGCGATCGGGTACACCTTTGTGCATGACCGCCGCGCCCGCCTTCGTCGCCGACCGATATCGCCTTTTTGAACCACTTGGGGCGGGCGGGATGGGCAGGGTGTGGCGGGCCCGCGATGAGACGCTCGGGCGGGACGTCGCCGTGAAGCAGATCATCCTGCCGCCGGAGCTGCTCGACAACGCGCGGGACGTCGCGATGGAGCGGACGTTGCGGGAGGCGCGGGCGGCCGCCCGGCTCACCCATCCGAATGTCGTCCGCGTGTACGACGTGCTCGCGTTCGACGGGCAGCCGTGGCTCGTCATGGAGTACGTGCCGTCACGGTCGCTCGACCAGACGCTGCGTGCCGACGGGCCGCTCCCCCCGCGGCGGGTCGCCGAGATCGGCCTCGCCGTGCTCGCCGCGCTGCAGGCGGCGCACCGCGTCGGCGTCCACCACCGGGACATCAAGCCGGGCAACGTCCTGCTCGGCGACGACGGCCGGGTCGTGCTCACCGACTTCGGCATCGCACGGATCGAGGGCGACGGTCACGTCACGCGCACCGGGCTGGTGCTCGGTTCGCCCGAGTACATCGCCCCCGAGCGCGCCCGGGACGGCACAGCGGGCGCCGCGGGAGACCTGTGGTCGTTGGGCGCGACGCTGTACGCGGCGGTGGAGGGGCGTTCGCCGTACGGGCGCGGGTCCGCCATGGAGACGCTGATGGCGCTCGCGTCGGACGAGCTCGACCCGCCGCAGCGGGCCGGGGCACTCGCGCCGGCGCTGCGTGGGCTTCTGCGCAAGGACCCGCGGGCACGGGCCGGGTTCGCCGAGACCGAGGAGCGCCTCCAGGCCGTCCTCGCCGCGCCCACCGAACGCCGCCGCCGGTCCTGGCTTGGCGGCTGGGGGCGCTCGGCGCCCGCTCCAGCCGCGACACCCGCCGCGCCGGCGCGTCCGGCCCCTCCGGTCCCCGCACAACGCCCCGCGCCGGAGCCGCCGACGGTCGTGCAGCCCCGCACCCGGCTCGACCCGCCGACGGTGGTGCAGCCGCCGATCCCGGTGCCGGCACCCGCTCCAGCGGCGGAGTTCGCGTCGGTACCGCCAGCGCCCGCCGACCTCGACCCCCTGCCGAACGATCCGGCGACCTCCGAGCCCGCCCCGCGACAGGAAACCGCGGCGGACGGTTCCGGGGCGGCCGGAAGCGACCTCTGGACGGAGCCCGCCGACGAACCGGCGACGGACGCTGAGCCCGAGACCGCAGCGGACCCGGAACCCGAGCCCCAGGCGGTGCACGCCGAACAGGAAGCGATGGCGGACGGTTCGCGGGCGGTCGGGGGTGACCTCTGGACGGAGCCTGCCGACGAGCCGGCGACGGAGCCTGAGACCGCAGCGGACCTGGAACCCGAGCCGCACGCCGAGGCCGGGCCGGAGACTGAGCTCGCGCCTGCCGACGAGTCCGAGGTCGAGCCGGAGGCTGTGCTCGCTCCGGTGGGTGACTCTGGCGCCGAGCCTGAGGCCGACCACGCGACCGAGGCGGAGCCTGAGCCGGTGCGGGCGTCGGAGGCGACGCTCGAGTCCGCGACCGAGCCGGACAGTGAGCCGCTGCCGGAGCCGGTGAGCGCCGCCGGAATGGTCACCGGGGGTGAAGAAGAGACCGACCTTGAGCCCGCGCCGGAAGCTGAAGTCCAGCCGGAGCCTGCGATCGTGCCGGCGCTGGAGGCTGAGCAAGACCCCGCGACGGAGCAGCCGGAACCTGAGGACACTGCCGGACTGCGCGCCGGGTCGTCGTCGGAGTCCGGGAGTGCGGCTGCATTGCGCGCCGAGTCGGAGGCTGCGTTCGCGGCCGTGGCGGAGCCGGAGACCGAGCACGCCGACGAGGAGCCCGAGACCAAGCAGGCCGAAGCGGAACCCGAGACGAAGCGCGTCGAGGCGGAGCCCGAGACCGAGCACATCGAGGCGGAGTCTGAAGCGAGGCACGTCGAGGCGGAACCCGTAGAGGCGAAGTCCGAGGCGGAGCACGTCGTTGCGGAGCCCGAGGCGGCGCACGTCGAGACGAAGCCGGAGGTCGTTGCGGCACCGGCGGCCGAGCGGGTCCGCGCGGAGCAGGAGACCGCGCGGCTGCGTGCCGAGCCGGAGGTCCAGGGGCAGCCTGCCAAGGCGGACGGGCGCGGGGCCGGGTCGGCGGGTGGCGGGAAGAGCGCGCCGGGCGTCACGTACAAGGCCACACGTAAGCCCGAACCGGATGTGCCGTCAGTTGGGGGCGGTGCCGGTACCGACGCGAAACCGCGGGCCAAGGTCCTTGCGGCGGTCGCGGGGGCGCTCGTGATCGTCGTGCTGGCGGCGTGGCTGGTGCTGCGGTCGGGTGGGGATGACAGCAACCGGACCGCGGCGCCGGCGAGTTCGGAGGGTGCGGGGGCGACGGCGACGGGCGGGGGGACGAGCGCGCCGGCCGGGTCGCCGAGTGTGGCGCCGTCGAGTGAGGCCGCGGGGGGTACGCCGTCGGCGACCGCGCCCGCCTCGCCTCCCGGCGGCGGGAACGGGGCGGGGCAGTTGCCGCCGTTGCCCGCCGGGTGGATCGACTATCACGATCCGTCGGGGTTCTCGGTGTACGTGCCGGCCGGCTGGCGGCAGAGCAAGGACGGCTCGATCGTGTACTTCCGCGGGAACGGGCGGGTGCTTGGCATCGACCAGACCGACAAGCCGAAGTCGGACCCGGTGCGGGACTGGCAGGCGCAGCGGGACTCGCGGCGTGCGTCCGGCGACTTCCCCGGGTACGTTGAGATTCACATCCAGCCGGTGCCGTACTTCGTGACGGCGGCGGACTGGGAGTTCACGTTCACGCGGGGCGCGCGCCAGCATGTCAACAACCGTGGTGTGGTGACGTCGCCGACGCAGGCGTACGGGTTCTACTGGCAGACCACCGACGCCGACTGGGCCGCGGCCCGTCCGGATCTCGACCTGGTGTTCGCCAGCTTCCGCCCGCGCGTGTAGGGACCAGCACAGGTAGAGGGGGAACGTGGGCGAGTTGTGGCCGGCGGACACGCCGGGGTTGCTGCGGCTGCCGTCGGGGTTGACCGTTCGGGGGCGGCCGCTGTCCAAGCCGATCCCCGACGGGCCCGTGCCGACGCTCGGCGTGTACGCGCTCGGGCGCGAGCCGGCACCGACGAGCTGGCCGGCCCGCTGGGTGCGCTGGCCCGACTTCGGTCTGCCGAAGGACCGGGACGAGCTGCGAGCCGCCCTCGACGCGGCGCTGCTGGAGGCGCGAACGGGCCGGGTCGAGTTCGGCTGCGGGGGCGGTCGCGGCAGGACCGGGACCGCCCTCGCGTGCCTGGCGGTGCTGGACGGCGTGCCGGCGGGCGAGGCTGTCGCGTACGTCCGCCGGCACTACTCCCGCCACGCCGTCGAGACGCCGTGGCAGCGGGGGTTCGTCAAACGGTTCAGTTGACCGCCGCGGACAGCTTCTCGATGGCCGCGGGGCTGAACGCTTCGCCGGCGAACACGGACAGGCGCGCCAGCGGCAGGCTCCCCATCAGCGTCAGCATCTCCGGGTCGGCGGCGGTGTGCGCCATCACGCCCGCCTCGCCGCTGCCGGCCAGGGCCGCGAACACCTCGCCGAGCGCCTGGGCGCCACGCGGGTCGCTGAGCCACTCCGCGATCGTCGACTCGCCGGTCAGCGGCACCCGGGCGTCGTCGCCGGTGACGGTGGCCGTTGCGGAGACGCGCAGGTCGCGCGACGAGGCGCCGATCTCCACCTGGTACGTGCCGCCCTCGACCACCCAGCGGGACAGCCGGGTGTCCCAGTAGGCGAGGTCGTCGCGGGCGATCGGCAGCTCCACCTCGACGGTCTCGCCGGCGGCGATCGCCACGCTCGCGAAAGCCTTGAGCTCCCTCGGGGCGCGGCGGACCCGCGAGCCGGCGAGGGAGACGTACGCCTGCACGACCTCGCGGCCGTCGCGGGCGCCGGTGTTCGTGACGCTGAGCCGCACGCTCAGCCCGCCGTCGGTGGCGGTGAGGGTCGCCGGGCCGTACTCGAACGTGGTGTAGGACAGGCCGTGGCCGAACGGGTACGCGACCTGCTGGCCCCGGGCGTCGAAGCCGCGGTACCCGATGTGGACGCCCTCGCCGTAGCGGACGTGCCCGGCCTCACCGGGGAAGTCCAGGTAGGACGGGTGGTCGGCGAGGTGCAGCGGGATCGTCTCGGTGAGCCGGCCCGACGGGTTGACCCGGCCGAACAGCACGTCGGCGATCGCGCCGCCGCCGGCCTGGCCGAGCAGCCAGCCCTCGACGATCGCGGGCACCGCCGCGTCCCACGGGCCGGTGCGCAGGACGGCGCCGTTGGAGAGCACGACGACGGTGCGCGGGTTGGCGGCGGCGACCCGTTCGATGAGCTCGACGTGTGCGGCCGGCAGGTCGATCGACTCGCGGTCGGCGCCTTCGGTCTCGCGGTCGGTGCCGGCGAAGACGACCGCGACGGCCGCGTCCCGGGCCAGGGCGACCGCGGCGTCGACGTCGTCGTAGCCGGACGCGAACGTGACGGGGCCCTCGGCCAGGGCGGTGATCTCGTCGAGGGCGTTGTCGAGCCGGGTCGGGTTGATCTGCGAGCTGCCGCCGCCCTGGAAGCGGGGCGTCCGCGCGAACTCGCCCAGCACCGCGATCGTGCCGTCGTGCCGTCCGAGCGGCAGCACGGCACCGTCGTTCGTGAGGTCGTTCTTGAGCAGGACGATGCCCCGCCCGGCCACCTCACGGGCGAGCGCATGGTGCTCGTCCTTGTCGTAGGTCGCGTCGGTACGGGCGGCGAGCGCTGCCCGTACCAGCGAGGAAACCCGCGACACGGCGGTGTCCAGCGTCGACTCCGGCAGGTGTCCGCTGCGGACCGCCTCGACGAGTCGGCGGTCGCCGTCGGGGTCGGGGCCGGGCATGGTGAGGTCGAGCCCGGCGCGGACCGCCTCGACCCGGTCGGCGACGGCGCCCCAGTCGGACACGACGAGCCCTTCGTAGCCCCACTCGCCGCGCAGCACCTCGGTGAGCAGCCAGTGGTGCTGGGAGGCGAGGACACCGTTGATGCGGTTGTACGCGCACATGACGGTCCACGGCTTGGCCTGCGTGACGACGCGCTGGAACGCGCGCAGGTAGATCTCGCGCAGCGTGCGCTCGTCGACGTCGGCGGAGACCCGCATCCGGTCGGTCTCCTGGCTGTTGACCGCGAAGTGCTTCAGCGAGGCGCCGACGCCGCGGCTCTGCAGGCCCTTGACCCACTCGGTGGCGAGGACGCCGGTGAGCAGCGGGTCCTCGGCGAAGTACTCGAAGTTGCGGCCGCCGAGCGGGCTGCGCTTCAGGTTGATGCCCGGGCCGAGCAGGACCTGGACGTCCATCGCGCGCGCCTCGTCGCCGAGGGCCTCGCCGACCCTTCTGGCCAGCTGCGGGTCCCAGGTCGAGCCGAGCGCGACGGCGGGCGGGAAGCACGTGGCCGGCTCGCTGTCGAGGATGCCGCCTCCCGGCGCGGCCTTGCGGACCCCGTGCGGACCGTCGGTCAGCATGATGTCGGGCACGCCGGTGACGGCGGTGCTGCGCCAGAAGCTGCTGCCGCTGGTGACGGCGGCCTTCTCCTCGAGGTCCATGGCGTCTCGTCTCCCAGGTCTCGCGCTACTGAGTACTTGTAAAGTAATAGGTACCCGGTAAGGTAGCGCTACGGGCCTCGATGCGACAAGAGGGAACGACTGGGATGGCACGGCACGACAGGACCCGCCTGCCCGCGGCCGAACGACGCCGGCAGATCATCACCGCCGCCACGCGGCTCGTGGCGGAGCGCGGCTTCTGGGGTCTGTCGATGCAGGACGTCGCGACCGCCTGCGGCCTGA
The DNA here is from genome assembly GCF_040614215.1 of Dactylosporangium sp. NPDC006015. Taxonomy (NCBI): domain Bacteria; kingdom Bacillati; phylum Actinomycetota; class Actinomycetes; order Micromonosporales; family Micromonosporaceae; genus Dactylosporangium; species Dactylosporangium sp. NPDC006015. The sequence goes on along the minus strand of NZ_JBEXUD010000006.1, from coordinate 32,277 downwards.
CCGTGCCGGGCCTGCTGCACCACGTCGGCTCGAAGGACGGCCTGCTCATCGCGATCCTCGAACACCGCGACGCCGAGGACGCCCGGGCCCTGGACTCCCTGCTCGCCGGCCCTTCGGGTTCCGCCGGCGCTGCGGATCCCACCAGGGATTCGGGTTCCGCCGACACGGCGGATCTCGCCGGCGCCGCGGATTCCACGTGCGCTGCCGGTCTCATCGGTGCGCCGGGGGCGACGTTGCGGGAGGTGTGCGCGGCCGTGGTGCGGCGCAACGCTTCGCAGCCGGAGATCGTGCGGCTGTTCGCGGTGCTGCAGGCGGAGTCACTCACCCCCGATCACCCCGCGCACGACTACTTCGTCGCGCGGCAGCAGCGCATCCTGAACGAGATCACGGCCCTGGCGAAGACCGCCGGCACCACCGTCCCTCCGGAGACGACGGCGCGGCGGATCATCGCGCTCATGGACGGGGTGCAGCTGCAGTGGCTGCGCTCCCCCGGCTCCGACCTGGTCCAGCTCTGGGCCGCGACGGCCGACGGTCTACTGCCCGACTGACAGGTCCCGGGTCGTGCCGGTCAGGGCCGGCCGGGTCGCGCCGTAGGCTCGGGGTGGTCCGGCGATTCGGGGGTGAGGGCTTGGACGAGGGCCGCGATCGCGTAGCGGGGCAGGTCGAGCAGCCGGGCCTCGAGCCACGCCTGCGGGACGAGCTCGGCGACCTTCGCCCTGGCTTCGTTCTTCGTCAGGCCGTGCTCCCGGACGAGCCCTTCCCGAAGCACATTGCCCAGCTTTCCGTGCGCGTGCCCGAGCAACCATCCCACCGCCGTGCGCGACCCGTCACGCACCGCTGCCGCCTCGACGATCGCGAGCCGCGGAGACGGCGTGCTACGGCGGTATCGCAGCGTGTACTTGGCGGCGATGACTGCGCGTAGCGAGGCCTGACTCTTCGCATCGATGAGGTCGGGTGATTTGTTGGGGACCTGTAAGCTCAGGGAAGAAGCATTGAGCGCCAGCAGCACCCGCAGGAGCCATGGGCCTGGATCGCCTGTGAGGTCGACCTGGTCCGGCACCGAATGCACCGGCCCCGCCAGCAGCTCCGCAGGCCCGCGCCCGACCGCCTCGCCCTCCAGCGAGTGCTCACCGTGGGTGTACATGTTGACGGCCGCCCCGCTCAGCCGCTTCTCCAGCACCTGCCAGGTCCGCGCGGTCGGCCTGCACACGTAGAGGTCGCTCGCGGACCCGACGGCCTGCGCGCCGTGGTACCGGTTGAACGCCGGCAGGATCGCTTCGACGGCGAGGTCGAGGTCGAGCACCGCCCGCTGCACCTTCACCCCGAGCGCCGGCGTGAGCGGGCTGAAGCCGTAGGCCATGACCAGCCGCCCGTTGGCCCGGTCCCGCAGCGCCTGCGCGCCCCGCCCGAGGAACAGCTGCACACCCTCCGGCGTGTACGGCGGGTCGGTGAAGACGAGATCCGCGGACTCGGCGACGACCGGAGGCAGCCCGAACCGCAGGTCCGCGTGCCAGCACTCGACGGCGTGCCCCCGCTCGGCCGCCCGTCCCGCGATGAACTCCAGCAGCCGCTCGTCGACGTCGACCACCGTGACCCGCACGTCGGACCTGACCGCGAGGACCGCGAGCGAGGTCAGGTCATGATCGCCGATGCAGACGAGGTGGGCGCCGGCCAGGTCGTACGTCTCGTCCAGCCAGCGCGCCCGTTTTGCCGCGGTTTCGGCCGTTGCGGACACGTGGTCGAGGGCGCGGTCGGTGGGGACCTCGGCGATGAGGCGGGCCATGTCGGCGATCAGGTCTTCGTCCGAGATGCCCGACAGGCCGGACGAGATGACCGGTAGACCAGAATCGGCCGGTTTGAGTGATTCAGCCGGATCGACCGGCTTATCCGGAGATAGTGGTGAATATGGCTGCTTGGGGTGAGGCTGGGCGGTGAAGTGGGTGCGGTAGGTGGCGGGTAAGCGGAGGGCGCCGTTGCGGGAGGTGTGGAGGTCGGGGCCGGCGGCGCGGAGGAGTTGTTCGGCGGTGCGGCGGGGCAGGGCATGTTCGCGGATCAGGTCGTCGAGGGTGGCCGGGGTCGTCGCCAGGTGAACGAGGGCCTCGCGAAGGCGGCGGGCGGTGATGCCCGCGGACTTGACCAAGTCGGTCACCGCATCCAAGGGCGTCGGGCCCGCCGGGGCGTCGTCGGACTGAGCCACCCGCGCAGCGGCCGGGCCCGCCGGAGTGGCAGCCGAATCCGGCGCAGCAGCGCCCGGATCCAGTGAAGCCGCGGCCGCGGGGGACGGGAGTGCGCCGGGGGTGGGCCGCGGCGTCGGGGAGTCCGAAGAGGAGGGGGCGGCTGGCGGCGTCATCGTCGTTCACCTTACGGGGCGGGGCTCAGCGGGCAAGACCGGTAAAGGTCATCGATGAGTTAAAAGTTAATGACCTGCAGTTATTCAACGACGGAGGCGTGAATTCAGTTAAACCGTTTCGGTGGTGTTTCAGGGCGGCGGTGGGGTTGAAGTACAGGGTGGCGGCAAGGGTGGGCAGAGGGCATCAAGTCTTGTCCCGGCGATTCCGGCTGTGTGATCGTCCTGAAATCGCCAAGAGTCGATGAAGCTCGCGGTTGGCCGATCGGCGCGCGCACGCCGGCCGTTGCTCCTGTGATTCGACGCTTGCGTGTCTCGATTGGTTCCGGCGCACACCCGACGTTGCACCCCCGGCACAGTGCGCCGCCCCGGAAAGAAGGCACCCTTGAAGCTGTCCCCACGGTTCGCTACAGCGGCCGGAGTGCTCGCGGTCGGGCTGGTAACAGCCGGCACCGCCGCAGCCGTGCAAGCCTCGCCCGCGTTGCCGTCGGCGCCCACAGGCGTCGAGGCAGCCAACGCCGTCGCGGCCAAGTCGGCCGAGACGTTCGTGTCCAGCCGTCCGAGCGTGCTGCAGCCCAGCAGCGACGACGCTTACGTGCAGAAGTCGGTGACCGCGTCCGGCAGCGCGAAGTACATCGCGTACGAGCGGACGTACAAGGGTCTGCCGGTCGTCGGTGGTGACTTCGTGGTCGTCACGGACGCGGCGGGCGCGACCAGGTTCACGTCGGTCGCTCAGACGCAGTCGATCGGCACCCTGTCGACGACGGCGAAGATCAGCTCGGCGGACGCCGAGGCGGCCGCGCGCAAGCTGCTCACGTCGGTGAACGCCGTCGAGAGCACCAAGCTCGTCGTCTACACGCTGGACGGCGCGGCGAAGCTGGCGTACGAGACGACGCTCAACGGCACCGGTGCGGAGGGCGCGAGCCGTCTCACCGTGAACGTCGACGCCACCACGGGCGCCGTGCTCAGCAAGCGTGAGCGGGTCATGCACGGCACGGGCACGGGCTGGATCGTCGGCAACGTCACCATCAACACGTCGCTGTCCGGCAGCACGTACAGCATGAAGGACCCGAGCTACCCGACCATCGCCTGCCAGAACGCCACCGGCAACGCGACCTTCACGGGCACCGACGACGTCTGGGGCAACGGCGACGGCACCAACCGGGAGACCGGTTGCGTCGACGCCCTGTACGCGGCGCAGAAGGAACTCGGGATGTTGTCGTCGTGGCTGGGCCGCAACGGCTTCAACGGCAGCGGCGGCGGCTGGCCGATCCGCGTCGGCCTGAACGACCAGAACGCGTACTACGACGGCACGCAGATCCAGATCGGCAAGAACACCGCCGGCAAGTGGATCAGCTCGCTGGACGTCGTCGGCCACGAGGTCGGCCACGGCATCGACGACACGACCCCGGGCGGCATCTCGAGCAACGGCACCCAGGAGTTCGTCGGTGACGTGTTCGGCGCGGCCACCGAGGCGTTCGCCGCCAACCCGAACGACCCGGCCGACTACCAGGTCGGCGAGGAGGTCAACCTGGTCGGCAGCGGCCCGATCCGCTACATGTACAACCCGTCGCTCGCCGGTGACGACAACTGCTACTCCAGCAGCACGCCGTCGCAGGAGGTCCACGCGGCCGCCGGCCCCGGCAACCACTGGTTCTACCTGCTCGCCGAGGGCACCAACCCGACCAACGGGCAGCCGACCAGCACCACGTGCAACGGCTCGACCGGCCTCGTCGGCATCGGCATCCAGAAGGCCACGAAGATCTTCTACAACGCGATGCTGATGAAGACCTCGTCGTCGTCGTACCTGAAGTACCGCACCTGGACGCTGACCGCGGCCAAGAACCTGTACCCGGGCAGCTGCACCGAGTTCAACGCGGTCAAGAACGCGTGGACGGCCGTCAACGTCCCGGCGCAGTCCGGTGACCCGACCTGCACCGGCGGCACCACCCCGCCGCCCACCACGTCGAACCCGCCGACCTCCAACCCGCCGACCGGCAACTGCTCCGGCCAGAAGCTGCTCAACCCGGGCTTCGAGTCGGGCACCGCGTCGTGGAGCGGCACCACCGGCTCCATCGGCCAGTGGGCCAGCCAGGGCCAGGCCGCGCACGGCGGCACCTACAGCTCCTGGCTCGACGGGTACGGCTCGACCCACACCGAGGCGATCCAGCAGTCGGTGACCATCCCAGCCGGGTGCAAGGCCACGCTGACGGCCTACATCCACATCGACTCGGCTGAGACGACCACGACCGTCGCGTACGACAAGCTGACCATCACGGCCGGCTCGACCACCCTGGGCACCCTGTCGAACCTGAACAAGGCGTCCGGATACGTCCTGCGCACGTACAGCCTGAACGCGCTCGCCGGCCAGACCGTGGTGATCAAGTTCAGCGGTTCTGAGGACTCGTCCCTGCAGACGTCGTTCGTCCTCGACGACCTCGCGGTGACCCTCAGCAACTAAGTACCGCAGCACGACGCAAGCAGCAACATCCAGGGAGGAAGCCCGGGTCGCGCGCCGGCCCGGGCTTTTCCTGTGGGCGGATCTCCACCCGGGCTCCACCCGTGGATGGCGGCGCTCCACCCGGCCCGGAACCTAGCGTCATCGACATGAATCTCACCACGATCCTGCTGGTCGCCGCCGCCATCGTGTACGTCCTGATCCGCCGCTTCACGGGCGAACCCTTCGAAGTGCGCCACCTCGTGGTGCCGCCGGTGCTGCTGATCGCCGTGGGCGGCTACCAGGTCGCACACACGTCCGGACAGCACCCGGTCCTCGACGGCGCCGTCCTGGGGGCGGGCGCGCTGCTCGCCGTCGCGGGCGGGATCCTGCGGGGCCTGACGGTCAGGGTCTTCGTCAGGCAGGGGCGGCTCTGGTACCGCTACACGGCGTGGACGGTCGTCGTCTGGCTCGTGGTCGTCGGGGTCCGCTTCGCCGAGAGCGCGGCCGGGACGGCGCTCGGCGCGGACACGGCCGTCGTCGTCGCCGCGCTGCCGCTCATGTTCGGCCTGAGCCTCCTCGGTGAGGCGGCCGTCATCGGCCGCCGCGGCCTCGCCACCGGCGTCCCGTTCGGCGACTGGTACCGCAGCAGCCGCCGCGACCTGATCCACCGGTGAGCGCCACAGCGGTGGAGACTGGCACGGTGTTCACGGTCACCGACACCGCGGTCGCCCGCTGGCGTCAGGCGCGCAGCATGGCGTTCCTCGTCTTCATGAGCGCCGCCCTGGTGCACACCAACCCCCGGCCGGACCTCACCGGCCGGGGGATCGCCGTCCTCGGGTTCGGCGCGGTCGCCGCCGCCGGGTGGATCGCGATGACGTTCCTGACCGGCACCCGGCAGGCGGCTGGCGTCGGGGTGTGCGCGGCGGCCGGGCTGGCGGTGGCGGCGCTGGACACGCGGGGGTTCGCGCCGCTGTACCTCATCGCCGCCGGCACCGTCGCCGTGGCGGTGCTGCCGCTCAGGGAGGTGGCGGCGGGCACCGCCGTCGCGGCCGGCGCACTGACGCTCATCCTGTGGGCGCAGGGCGAGGGCTGGCGGGAGATGCTCGTCTGGGCCGGGTCGCTGCTGCTGGTGCTGCTGCTCGGCGTGGTCCGGCGGCAGCGGGAGGAGCAGGCCCGCCAGGCGGAGCGGGTCGCGGCCCTCGACGAGCGCGCCAGGGTGGCCCGGGAGATCCACGACGTGCTCGCGCACTCGCTGTCGGCGCTGTCGGTGCAGCTGGAGACGGCGGCGGCGCTGCTGGAGAAGGACCGGACGGCGGACGCGGCCGTGCTCGTCGAGCGGGCCGGCCGGCTCGCCCGCGACGGACTCACCGAGACGCGCCGGGCCGTCGGGGCGCTGCGCGGGGACCCGGTGCCGCTCGGCGAGCTCGTCGGTGCGCTCGCCGACGGGTACCGCGCCGACCTGAACGCACCCGCGGACGTGACCGTGACGGGCACCCCGCGGCCCCTCGCCGCCGAGCCGGGCCTGGCGCTGTTCCGCACCGCGCAGGAGGCCCTGACCAACGTGCGCAAGCACGCGCCGGGCAGCGCCGTCACCGTCCACGTCGACTACCAGCCGGACGGGGTGCGGCTCACGGTCCGCAACGACGGCGACGCGACCGCGGGACGGAAACCACCGGAGGGCGGGCACGGGCTCGCCGGGATTCGGGAGCGGATCGGGCTCGCCGGCGGCACCGTCACCGCCGCGCCGGACGGCGGCGGGTGGCTCGTCGATGCGAGGATCCCCGGATGATCAGGGTGGTGGTGGCCGACGACCAGACGGTGGTCCGGGAAGGCCTCGAGGTGCTCCTCGGCCTGCTCGATGACGTCGAGGTCGTCGGCACGAGCGGCGACGGCGACGGGGCCGTCGAGCTGGTCGCGGCGCACGATCCCGACGTGGTGCTGATGGACCTGCGGATGCCGGGCTGCGACGGGGTCACCGCGACCGCCAGGATCCGGGCCGCGCACCCGCGGACGCGGGTGGTGGTGCTGACGACGTACGCCGACGACGCCGACATCCTCGGCGCGATGCGGGCCGGCGCGCTGGGCTACCTGACCAAGGACGCCGGCCGGGCGCAGATCGCGCAGGCGGTGCGGGCCGCGGCGGCCGGGCAGTCGTTCCTGGACCCGGTCGTCCATGCGAAGCTCGTCGCCGCCGCGACAGGACCCGCGGCCGGACCCGCGGCGACGAGGGAGGCGCCGGCGCCGGTCGTACAGACGCCGCAACCGCTGCCGGACGGGCTGACGGCACGCGAGGCGGAGGTCCTCGGCCTGATCGCGGCCGGGTTGTCGAACCGGGAGATCGCGAAGCGGCTGTTCGTGACCGAGGTGACCGTCAAGTCGCACGTGAACCGGCTGTTCGCCAAGACCGGGGTGCGGGACCGGGCGCAGGCGGTGCGGTACGCGTTCCAACACGGTCTGACCGGCTGAAGTGGCGCTCAGGCGATAGACTGGCGTCGACCTCCGGGGAGGTGCGCCGCTCGCATGACCGACAACGGGGACGACGACCGTCGTGCGGCACGTCCGCTGGTGTCCGTGCTCGTGGTCATCTCCGGCGGGCTCGGGATATCGCTGCAGCAGCTGTCGACCGGCACGCCCGAGTCGACCGGGCGCTGGGTGATGCTGATCGCCGGGGCGTTCATCGGCGGCGCCGCGAGCATCCTCGCCACCGGGCTGTTCGAGCGGCTGCTGACGTGGTTCGGGTTCGGGTGGACGTTCCTGCGGACCCGCACCAGGCTGCGGACCGTGGTCGCCGGCGGCGTCGCCTGCGTGCTCGCGGTGGCCGCCGGGCTCGTCATCCCCGTCCTGTACGAGGCGCTGCACCGCCGCCTCTACGGGTGCCCGCAGCCCGCCGCGGTGCGGGTCATGACGTCCGTCGAGCAGCTGGGGGCGGCGCTGCGCCTCGCCGACGCCTACGAGACCGCCACCGCCGAGCACCACCACGGCTGCCCGACCGCGGACCTGTACGTCTACGGCGCGGGCCCCACCGAGGCGCGGGCGGCGGTCGCCAGCGGGTGGCTCAACGACGCCCTGCAGCGCATCGGGCCGCGCGCCGACGTGTGGCTGCCCGACTCGACCCTCGACGTGACCGCCGCCGTCGCCGCGTCGGCCCGCTTCGGGGTCACGGTGCCGGTCGCGGAGCAGCGCGGCATCGGCTCCTCCCCCGTCGTCCTCGCCACGCCGCCGGACCTGTCGCCGGCGCTCGAGGGCGACCTGAGCTGGCGGCAGCTGTGGACGGAGACGGGCCGGCTGGGCCTGGACGTCGCGCGGCCCGACCCCGCGGTCTCCACTGCCGGTGTGCTCGGCACCGCCGCGCTGTACACGAGCCTCGGCGCGACCCCGGCGACGGCCCGTGGCGTCGAACGGCGCCTCGAGGCGGCCCTCGACCGCGGCGGCTACCCGCTCGGCACCGGCGCCGACCTGCTGTGCCACGGTGGCACGGGCCGCGCTCCGGTGGCCGTCGTCGCCACCGAGCAGGCCGTGGTCCGCTACAACCAGGGCCTCGCGTGCCCCGCCGGCGGCCGGCCGGAGCGGCCGCTGGTCGTGCGGTACCCGAACGACACGATCAGCGAGGACCACCCGTTCGTCCGGCTCGCGTGGGACGGGGTCGCGGCGACGACCGCGGCCGCCGCGGCGGGGTTCGGCGCGTGGCTCGGCGGCGAGGAGGGGCACCGGGCGCTGATCCGGGCCGGGCTGCGGCCACCCGGCCTGTCCCCCGTCGGCGACCCGCTGACCGAGCAGTTCGGCGCGCACGCGGGGGCGGTCTTCGACCGGCGGCCACCGTCCGCCTCGACGATCGGCGATGTTCTGCGCCTGTACGACGCCGCGCACCGGCCCGGGCGGGTGCTGCTCGCCCTCGACGCGTCCGGGTCGATGCTGACCGCCGTCGACCGCGCCGGCACGACCCGCTTCCAGCTGGCGTCCCGCGGGGTGACGGGCGCGCTGGACCTGATGAGCGGCCGGGACGAGTTCGGGCTGCGGGTGTTCCCCGCCGACGCCCGCGGCGGCGGGTTCCGGGACCTCCTGCCGATCGGGCCCGCCGCGGGCCGGGCGCAGTCCGCCGCGGCCGCGATGGCGTCCGTACGACCGGCCGGCGGCACGCCGCTGCTGCGGACCGTCGCCGACGGGGTCCGCGACGTCGCCACCGACCCCGGTGAACGGATCGCCTCGCTCGTGGTGCTCACCGACGGCAACGACACCACCGCCCTCACACCGTCCGAAGTGGACACCCAGGTGCGGGGGAAGGGCGTGCGGGTGTTCGTGGTCGCGATCGGCGAGGCGAGCTGCGGCACCCTGGCCCTGCGCGACGTGATCGCCCACACGGGTGGTGGCTGCTACGACGCGCGTCCCGACACCCTCGACGACGTGCTCGTCGCGCTGTTCGGGCTGCTCTGGGGAGGCGACGGCGGCGCATGACGACCTTCAAGTGCGGGCCCGGAAATTGTCGTACCCCGCTGGCATGCTGTCCCCGTGAGCCGGACCACGGTCCGTCGGCCGGCATCAAACCACACCCCGAGCCCCCATCGACGGGCGATGACCTCTGGGAGGCGACACCCGACCATGACAACCCCGCCCAGCACCGACCCGCCGCCTCCGCCGCCGGGGGATGACCCACCATCTCCCCCGCCCGGGGACGACCCGCCACCCCCTCCGCCGCCGCCGGGGGACGATCCGCCGCCTCCGCCGCCGGGCGGTGGGCGGCGGAGGTTCCGGGACCTGTTCGGGTGGGTGGGGGTCCTCGCGGGGTTCGTGGCGGGGGTGGTCGTCACGGCGCTCGCCGGTGTGTACGTGGTGCCGAGGCTGGACCGGGACGGCGGCCTCGAACGCGGCGACCTCGTGATCCTCAGCGGGCGCGACGACGGTCAGGGCAACCAGCGGCAGGCGCTGGTCGACCAGTGGAACGCGCTGCACCCCGACAACCCGGCCAGGATCGAGGAGATCGCCGCCGACGCCGACGCGCAGCACAGCGAGATGGTCGCCCGCGCGCAGAGCGGCGGCGCCGGTCAGGGTGGCGGTGTCGACATCTTCAACCTCGACGTCACGTGGACCGCCGAGTTCGCGTCGAGCGGCTACATCCGGGCGCTGCCGGGCGACCAGGACGTCGCCGGGTTCCTGACCGCGCCGCTGGCCACCTGCCGGTACAAGGGGAAGCTCTGGGGGTTGCCCTTCAACACCGACGCCGGGCTGCTCTACTACCGGTCGGACCTCGTCACGACCGCCCCCGCGAACTGGTCGCAGCTGGTCAACACCGTCCAGGACGTCCTGGCGCGGCCCGCCACTGCGCCCACCACTGGGCCAGCCACCGTTCCAGCCGCCGGGTGGGCCGGGCAGCTGCGCGACTACGAGGGGCTCACCGTCAACGCGCTCGAGGCGATCTGGGCCGCCGGCGGCGAGGTCGTCGACGGCCACGGCGAGGTCGTCATCGACTCCCCCGAGGCGCAGACGGGCCTGACCCGGCTGGCGACGGGTCTGCGCCCCGGGGCGCCGCAGGTGGTCCTGCCGGACTCGGTGCGGTTCGACGAGTCGGCCACGACGCAGGCGTTCGCCGCGGGGCGGCTCGTCTTCATGCGCAACTGGCCCGTCGCGCACCGGGCGCTCGGTCCGGTGGACCCGGCCGGCGCCGACGCCGCGGACGCCGTCCGGTTCGGGGTGGCGAACCTGCCGGGCCCGAGCGCCCTCGGCGGGCAGAACCTCGCCGTGGCCGGCCAGAGCAAGCGGCCGGCGGCGGCGCGGGCGCTCATCGAGTTCCTCACCGGCGAGCGCAGCCAGCAGCTGCTGTTCGAGCGGGGCGGGTTCGCCGCGACCCGGGAGATCGTGTACCGGGACGCGGCGGTCGTGAAGCTGTACCGCTACGCGCCGACGCTGCTGGACGCGATCCGGTCCGCGCACAGCCGGCCGGTGACGGCGCACTACGCGCAGTTCTCCGAGACGTTCCGGCAGGTGGTGCGGGAAGCCCTCGCCGACGGCGGCCGGCTGCCCGCGGACGCGAAACCCCGCCTGCAACGGGCTTTACAGGGCTACAAGTAGGCGAAGAGCATCGGGTTCGCCGACGCCGCCGCGTGCACGGGGGCGGCCAGCCGCAGCTTGTGCTTGAGCCCGACGAGCCGGTCGTGGGTGTCCGGGTCGGCGGCCGGCGACGCCGTCAGGTGCCCGATGCCGTGCCGCCGCAGCCAACCGAGCACGACGGCGCCCTCGCTGACCGGCCACGGGCGCCGGCCGTGGAACACGTCGTGGACGGCCACGGCGGCACCCGGACGGAGCCGTTCGAAGAGCGTCGTGGTGTACCAGCGGGCGAACCGCGCCGTGTGGGCGGCGTCGACGAGGACGAAGCCCGGGTCGTCGGGCAGCGGCCCGTCGCGCACGTCGCCGCGGGTGAACCGCCACCGGTCCGCGGCCAGCTCCCGCGGCACCGCCGCCGCGGCGTCGCCGGTGAGGTCGAACGTGTGCAGCTCCCCCACGCCGTTGTCCCCCAGCGCGCGCAGCAGCCACGTCGTGGACCAGCCCCGGGCGGAGCCGATCTCCAGCACGGCCCGCGGGCGCAGCGCCCGGATCGTCAGGTAGCTGATCTCAGCCTCGAGGTCGTCCAGCCGCGGCCGCATCGGCCGCTGGGCGAGCAGCTCGCGCTGGGCGTCGCGGGCGGCGCGGAGGTCGTCGGCGTACGTCCGGTACCAGCTGACGAGCGTGTCGAGCGGCAGCATCCAGGTCTCCGCCCGCGATCGCTGTGATGGCCGGGCATCAGGCGAGCCGGGCGGCACCCAGGTCTCCATCCGCGATTGTGGTGAGAGCCGGGCGTCGTTGTTGCCGGGCGGCACCCGAGTCTCCGTCCGCGGTCGCTGTGAGGGCTGGGCATCAGACGAGCCGGGAGGCACCCAGGTCTCCGCCCGCGATCGCTGCGAGGGCCGGGCATCAGGCGAGCCGGGAGGCACCCAGGTCTCCGCCCGCGATCGCTGTGAGTGGCGGGCGTCAGGAGTGGCGGGCGGCGGCATCGAGGTCTCCGTTCGCGAGGGCGGCGAGGGCGTCCAGGGAGGCGGTGCCGGGGACGAAGTAGCCGTCATGACCGGTGACGCCTTCGACGGGCAGCGGGGTCGCCCCGAACGCGGGGTCCGTCGGGTGCGTGCCGTGCCCTGCGCCGAGGATGCGGAGCCCGGGCAGGCGGCGGGTCCAGTCGCCCGGCGCGGTCCCGGCCCAGACGCGGGCGGTGGTGCGCAGGTCGGCGGCCCGGTCGACGCCCATGCCGGGGCTGCCGAGCGCCACGATGTCGGTGACCCTGCCGCCGGTCCCCGCGTCGAGGCGCGCCGCCGCCAGGCCGATGACGGTGGAGCCGTAGCTGTGCCCGACGAGCACGATCCGCGGCGCGTCCACGTCCCGGAGGAACCGCAGCAGCGCGTCCGCCCCGCTCGCCGCGGCATCCTCCCGGACCGCGTCGAGCCGGATCCCGCCCGGCGGGTGGTACCCGAGCCAGGCGATCACCGCGACCCCGCCCCGCCGCCCCACGGACGCCGCCGCCCCGGAAGTGGCGGTCGAGCGCCCGGGCGACCCCGACCCGGCGGCGATCGAAGCAGCGGACGAGCCCACGGGCGAAGCGACGGACGAAGGCCCGGGCGACACCGACCCTGCGGCGGTCGAAGCGGCAGGCGAAGCAGCGGACGGAGGTTGGTGCAGGTCGGCGGCGCGGGTGGCGAGCTGCCTGGCCTGCCAGGCGGGGGCGCGGCGCTGGACGCCGCCGAGGCCGCGGTCGAAGTTGGCGGCGGTGGTGGCCACGCCCGGGAGCAGGACGACGACCGTCGCGGCGGTCGAGGGGTCGCCGACGACCTCGACGGCGAGGCCGTTCGCGAAGCGGGCGCTGTGGACGCCGACGGGCGGCAGGTCGGTGGCCTGCGTGGGGCCGAACACCGACCAGAGCACCGCGATCAGCGGCAGCGCGAACAACCTGCGAAGCATGCAGCCGAAGGTAGGTGCGGGGCTACGGGCGGATCGTCACTCTGCGGGACCATCTGCCGGGCGTCCGGGGGTAGTACCCCGGTACTACGGGGACGACCCTACGCCCCGGCGCTGACGAGGCCGGTCTCGTAGGCGAAGACGACGGCCTGGGCGCGGTCGCGGAGGTCGAGCTTCGTGAGGACGCGGCTGACGTGGGTCTTCACGGTCTGCTCGGCGACGACGAGGTCCTCGGCGATCTCCGCGTTGGAGCGGCCGCGGGCGACGAGTCGCAGCACCTCCGTCTCGCGGGGGGTGAGGGCGGCGAGCCGGCCGGGCTCCTGGCCGGTGCGCTTCGGGCGGGCCGCGAACTGCTCGATGAGCCGCCGGGTCACGGACGGGGCGAGCAGGCCGTCGCCGGCGGCGACGACCCGGACGGCGTTGACGAGCTCCGCCGCGGGAGCGTCCTTCAGCAGGAAGCCGGACGCGCCGGCGCGCAGCGCCTCGAAGACGTAGTCGTCGAGGTCGAACGTGGTGAGGATGACCACCTTCGGGCGGTGCGTGCCGGGGGCGGTGGCGAGGATGCGGCGGGTGGCCTCGATGCCGTCGAGGACGGGCATGCGGATGTCCATGAGGACGACGTCGGGCGCGTGCTCGCGGGCCATCGTGACGGCCTGGGCGCCGTCGGGGGCGTCGCCGACGACGACGAGGTCGGTCTGGGCTGCGAGCAGGGCGGCGAACCCCTGCCGGACCATCGCCTGGTCGTCGACGATCATGACCCGGATCACGGCGTGACCTCCAGGGGAAGGGTGGCGTGGACGGTGTAGCCGCCGGCGGCGTCGGGGCCGGCCTCGAAGGTGCCGCCGATCGCGGTGGCCCGCTCCCGCATGCCGAGCAGCCCGTGCCGCTCCCCGCCGGAGTCCCCCGCGTCACCAGCGTCACCGGAGCCCGCGCCGGAAGGCGCGCCGGAACGAGCGCCGGAGGACGGGTCGCCGGCGGTGTTCCGCACGGACAGGTCCAGTGCCGACGGGCCGAGGGTGAGGGCGATGTGGACGGGCGCGCCGGCGGCGTGGCGGCGGGCGTTGCTGAGGGCCTCCTGGGCGATGCGGAAGGCGGCCAGCCCGACCGCGGGCGGCACCGTCGCGCCCGGCAGCGGGTCGAACGTGACGTCGACGCCGGCCTCGCGGGCGTCGTGGACGAGGCGGGTGAGGTCGTCGAGGACGGGCTGCGGCTCCACGAGCGGCGTCTCGGTGCTGCGCAGCACGCCGAGCAGGCGGCGCATCTCGACCAGCGCCTCGCGGGACGTGCCGGCGATCGCGGCGAGCTCCTCGGCGACCGCCGGTGGGACGCCGTCGATGCGGTACACGGCGGTCTCGGCGCGCACGGCGATGAGCGACATGTGGTGGGCGACGACGTCGTGCATCTCGCGGGCGATCCGGTTGCGCTCCTCGGCGACGGCGCGGCGGGCCTGGGCGAGCTCGGTGCGCTCCTCCTCCTGGGCGAGCGCGGCCTGCACCTCCCGGCGGCGGCGGACCTGGTCGCCGATGACGAGGATCGCGGTGACGGCGAGCAGCAGCCCGGCGATGTTCTGGGACCTGACGGTCCCGACCACGAGCAGCGTCGCGGACAGCCCGACCCAGACCAGGACGCCGCGGCGGTGCCGGACCGCGACGACGGCGAGCAGCACCGGATACGACAACATCTGCACCGGCGACCACGGCCACGGGGTGCCCTGGTCGATGTCGACGGCCAGGTACGTGTACACGGCGACGAGCCACGCGACCCGCCACGCGAGCAGCGGCCGGGTCGCGACGAGCCCGATCGGGGCGACGATGAGGGCGGCGTCGAGGGCGAGGAACAGGGAGCCGACGTGCGGGCCGTTGCCGCGCAGGTACTCGTAGCTGGCGAGCCCGCACAGGATCGCGACGACGACCCCGATCGTCGGCAGGGACCTGCCGAGCCGGGTCCGGGGACGCACCGGCGGGTCGGAGCCGATCAGGAACGCGCGGAGGTCCCGCAGCACGACCTTCCACACGCTCCGCACCCCGAAACCGTAACAGCGCGGCGCGGCCTCACCGTGGCGGTGGGCTGACGGCGGCGCCGCCGAGGAGCTGGATCAGTTCGCGGCGGGAGCGGATGCCGAGTTTCCGGTACACGTTGCCGAGGTGGTAGTCGACGGTGCGGACCGACAGCACGATCCGGTCGGCGATCTCCCGGCTGGTCCGCCCTTCGGCCGCGGCGTACGCGATCCGCCACTCGTGCGGTGTGAGCTGCTCGGTCCCGGCGGCCGCGGCCGGCCCGGAAGCGGTGGCGCGGGTGCTGGAGGGGGCCAGCTCGGCGCGGGCCAGCTCGGCGAACGCGTCCGCGCCCGCCGCGGCGAACAGCTCCAGCGCCCGGGTCAGCTGCTCCCGGGCCGGCCCGCGGCGGCGCGCCCGGCGCAGCCACTGCCCGTAGGCGAGGTGCGTGCGCCCCAGCTCCACCGGCAACAGCCCGCCGACCGCGAACCCCGGCGAGGCGCCCGGCGCGGCATCCGGCGCGAACCCCGGCGCGGCGCCAGGTGGCGGGACGGTGGTGTCGAAGGCGGTCAGGGCGGACTCGTACGCGGCGCTGTCGTCGGCGAGGAGGGCCGAGACCCTGGCCGCGACCGCCGTCAGGCCCGGCAGGCGCCGCAGCCCGGCCGCGGCGGCGAGCCGGTCGGCGACGAGGTGCGCGGCGCGGGCCTGGCCGGTCTTCACCAGGGCCTCCGCGAGGTCCGCGGCGACCGGCAGGAACGCGGGCTCCACGACCCCACCGGCGCGCAGCAGGTCGTCGGCGCGGCCGAGCTCGGCGACCGCGGCGTCGTGGCGGCCGGCGGTGAGGGCGGCGACGCCGAGCGCCGCCCTGGCGTGGGCCTCCACGGCCAGGTGGCCGGGGGCGAGGGCGAGCGCGGCGGCCGCGTGCCCGGCGCAGTCGTCGTGCCGGCCGACGACGGCCTCGACCTGGGCGAGGGCGGTGAGCGCCTCGGCGGTGTTGACCGGCAGGCCCATCGTCTCGGCGAGCTCCACGCCTTCGAGCGCGTCGGCGTACGCGGCCGCGACCCGCCCGGCCCGGAGCCTGAGCCTGGCCCGCAACGGCAGCGTGTACGCGAGCAGCGACACGTCGTCGAGCCGCCGCGCCCCTTCCACGTCGTGGTCGAACAGCCGGGCCGCCGTGCCGTGGTCCTCCAGCCACCCGATCACCTCCCCCAGCTCCGCCGCCGAGCCGTCGGCGTGGCGGAGGCAGGCGGCGACGCAGCGGCGGGCGAGCAGCGCCTCCTCCGGCCGCGCGGCGAGGACCCCGGAGTGGGCCAGCCGGATCGAGATCTTCGGCAGGTCCGGGTGCGGCACCACGTCGCCGGCGATGGCGGCGGCCCGGGTGGAGACCCGCAGCATCCCGTCGACGTCGAGGCGGCGATTCGGCCCGTTCATGGCGAGGCTCAGCGTCCGCGCCGCCCGCAGCGCCAGGTCTGGAGGGAGGTCGGCGCCGAGGCGGTCGACCTCGGCGGCGATCGCGGCGAAGGCGTCCTCGGCGTCGCCGCGGAGCATGGCCAGGTAGGCGCGGGCGGACAGGACCTCCAGGCGGCCGTGGGCGCCGGTGGCGAGGGGCAGCGCGTCGTCGAGGAGGGCGACGGCGTGCTCGACGGCGCCGATGCTCACCCAGGCGCGGGCGGCGTTCGCGAGCCGCTCCCCGCGCGGCTCCGCGTCGACCGTGAAGGCGGCGGCCCGCTCCAGCGCGGTGGCCTCGGCGACCAGGCCGCCGCGGCGGCGGGCCCGGCCCGCGGTCTCGGCGAGGGCGTCGGCGACGGCGTCGTCGGGGCCGGCCAGGGACAGCGAGAGGTGCCAGGCGCGGCGGTCGGCGTCGTCGGCGGTGACGCACGCGCCGGCGAGCGCGGCGTGGACGTCGCGGCGCTGGCCGGGCAGCGCCCGGTGGTAGACGGCGGAGCGGACCAGCGGGTGGCGGAAGCGGACCGTGTCGCCGGTCTCGGCCAGCAGGCCGGCGCGGATCGCGGCGTCCAGGGCCGACGGCCGCAGGCCGAGCCCGGCGAGGGCCCGCGCGAGCAGCGCCGGGGTGCCGGTGCCGGCGGCCGCGCAGACGAGCAGCGCGACCTGCTCGCCGGCGGCGAGGGCGGCGACCCGGTCGGTGAACGCGCGCTCGATCCGGTCCGTCGTCGGCAGCGGCTCCGTCAGCGGGCTGCGGCCGGCCCGCTGGTCGTCGGACAGGGCGTCGGCGAGCTCGCGCAGCGCGAGGGGGTTGCCTTCGGTGGCGGTGAGGATCCGTTCGGCGACTGCGGCGGAGCCGATCCCGCAGCGGCGCAGCAACGCGGCACCGGCCTCGCCGTCCAGGCCGCCGAGCTCGACGGTGGCGGTGCCCGGGGCGGTGAACCCGGTGCCGGGCCGGGTCGCGTACACGATGAGGACCCGCTCGGCGAGGAGCCTGCGGGTCGCGAACAGCAGCGCCTGCGCCGACGAGTGGTCGAGCCAGTGGGCGTCGTCGACGAGGCACAGCAGGGGGCGTTCGTCGGCGGCGGCGGCCAGCAGCGACAGCGTCGCGGCACCGACCGCGAAGCGCTCGACCATCACGGTCGTGGGCCCGGCGTCGTCGGCGAGCCCGAACGCCGCTCGCAGCGCGGCGGCCTGCGGGGGTGGCAGCTGGTCCAGCAGCGCGAGCAGCGGGCGGGTGAGCGCCGCGAGCGCCGCGAACGGCAGGTCTGCCTCGAATTCGACGCCGGCCGCCCGTACGACATGGAAACCGTGCGCGGAGACGGCGAGATCGTCCAGGAGGGTGGTCTTGCCGATGCCGGGCGCGCCGCGCACGACGACGCCGCGGCTGTGCCCGTCGCGGGCCTCCGACGCGAGCTGCAGCAGCCGCGCGCGCTCGGCGTCACGGCCGAGGATCTCGTCGCCGGCGGGCGCGACGTCGAGGTCGGCGGCCTCCGCGGCGGCGGTGTCCAGCTGCTCGCGGGCGTCGTCGGCGTCGCCGGGCAGGTCGCGGCGCAGCAGCGCCTCCGCGAGCCGGCGGCGCGAGTGCAGCGCGGCGGGACGGTGCCCGAGCGCCTGGTTGTCGCGCAGCGCGACCCGGAGGTGCGCGACGGCGGCGTCCGCGTCGCCGGTGGTGAGCGCGGCGACGCCCAGGGCGTGCTCGGTGGCGCCGAAGCAGGCGATCGCGAGGCTCGCGGTCATCGGCAGCCGGGCGTGCGGGGCGAGCAGCACGGCCGCCTCGGCGGCGAGACCGGCGTCGCCGAGCAGGTTCGCGGCCTCGACGACGCCGTACAGGGTGACGAGCCAGCTGCTGCCGCGGGGCAGCGCCGCGAGCCCGTCGCCGCGGAGCCGGGCGAGGACGGCGGCGGCGCGGGCCCGGTCACCGGCGGCGGCCGCGGCGACGGCGAGCCCGGCCAGGGGCGACCGGTCGATGGCGCTGAGCGTCGCGGCGTGGGCGAGGTCGCCGAACATCGGCAGCAGCTCCGCGATCCTGCCCTGGAACCAGCGGATCGCCATGAGCTGCCCGCCGTGCCAGCCCTCGGTGTCCTCGTCGCCGGCCTCCCGCCCCCGGTCGGCGCAGGCCGCGGCGAGCCACTCGGCGTGGTCGAGCCGGCCGGCGCGGATGGTGAGCATGACCCGGACGGCGGCGGCGACGTACCCGACCGCGAGGTGGTCACGCTCGCCGAGCGCGTCGGTGAGCGCGGTCAGCCGCCGCTCGGCCAGCAGGTCACCGGCGAGGAACAGGTCGACCGTGTGCCACAGCATGCCCATGAGCAGGTCACCGCGGCGGCCCGTGCCGGCGGCGACGCCGAGCAGCTCCCGCGCGAGGCGCTGCCGGGTCGCGGCCTGCCCCGGGGCGAGCAGGCAGTGGTGGGCCAGGCTGAGCGCCTCGGCGAGCGCGACCGGGTCGCCGAGCGCCCGCGCCGCGTCCGCGACGGCGAGGACCGCGCCCGGGTCGCCGTCGCGGTAGCCGGCCTCCGCGGCGACCCGCGCCTCCAGCCGCAGCCGCAGCGGCTCCGGCGCACCGGCCCGGGCCAGCGCGAGGGCCTGGGTGAGACGATGGTCGAGGAGGGCGGCAGCGGCGGCGTCGCGGTGCTCGTGGACCCACAGGCCGGCGAGGCCGAGGGCGGCCTCCGGGTCGCCCGGGGACTCCTGCCATGCCTGCTCGAAGAGGGCCCGGGCGGTGCGCAGGTCACCGTCGACGTGCAGGGCCGCGACGGCCCGCGCCAGCACCGAGTCCACGGCGGATGCTATCGCGGCCGGGCGGCTTTCCGACACATGGTTACCGGCGGGTGCCGGTAGTTCTACGGATCCACCGGACCGGTCCGGGTCGCGATGCTGGGGGCATGCCCGACGTGACTCCGCTCCCCGATGCCAGACGCCTGCGGGTCAGGCCCCTCGCCCGCGGGGAGGTCGACGTGTTGCAGGACGTCTTCGACGGCCTGTCGGTGCGGTCCAGGTATCTGCGGTACCACACGGCGATGACCAGCCTGACCCCGGCGAACCGGGCCGCACTGTCCGCTGTGGACGGCCGGCGCAGGATCACGCTCGTCGCCGAGCGGATCGGGCCCGCCGGGTGGGTCGCCGAGGGGCTCGGTCATCTCGTCGCGACCGGGCCGGACCGGGCCGGGGTCGCCGTCGAGGTCGTCGACGCGGCGCAGGGCCGCGGCGTCGGCCGGACGCTGCTGCGGCACCTGGTGACCGTCGCGGAGGCCCTCGACTACCGCGTCGTCGAGGCGGACGTGCTCACGGCCAACACCCCGATGCTGCGGCTGCTGGGCCGCCTGTTCCCGGACGCCCGCACCACCCCGGCGACCCCGGCCGCCACAACGGTGGCGGTCGAGGTCCGGCTCGGCTGAGCGGCCTGGACGCACGCTTGAACGGGGGCCAGCCGGACGGGCTGCAGGCCGCGCTCGTCGCCGACGGGTCGGTTAACCGGTGGCCGGTGGTTGCCGGCGGCGCCTACGATCCGGGCATGGCGAAGGGGCGTGGCACCGCGGGCCTGCGCCCCGTCCAGGATGTCGTGTCCCGGATCCGGTTCGACGCGACCCTCGACGCGACACGGTTCGTGGTCGGCTACGAGGAGCGGGGCGCCGGGGTCAGGGAGACGCCGCTGTCCCTGTTCGTCGCCGGCGGGGACGTGCCGTGGCACCGGGTGCGGTACGTGAAAGCCGGCAACCGCGTCGTCTGGGACCGGCAGGCGCGGATCGACCTCGTCTTCGGCACCGGCGACACGCCCGCCGAGGACCTGTCCACCGTGCCCGCCGCTGCCGCTGGGCCCGCCGCTGGGCCCGCCGCTGGGCCGCGCCGGCAGGTGGCGTTCGACGCGTCCGCGTGCCTGCGGTTCGACCCGTCCACCGGCGCGTGGGTCCCCGCCGGGCCCGCCGGCGACGTGCGGGCCGACGCGCTGCAGGTGGCCACGTTCAACGTGCTCTCCGATGCGTACGACCGCGACCTTACCTACCCGGGGCTGCGCATCCCCGCGTGCGTCGAGCTCCTGGCCGGCCTCGACGCCGACGTCGTCGCGCTGCACGAGGTCACCGCGGCGCTGTGGGAGGCGCTGCTGGACGCCGCGTGGGTCCGCGCCGGCTACCACGTCTCCGCCGGCCCGGACCCGGAAGCCGGCTATGGCACGGTGCTGCTGTCGCGGTGGCCGATGACGATCGAGGTGCACCGGCTCAGCACGTACAAGCGGACCATCGTCGGCAAGGTCGGCCTCAACGGCCGTCAGGTCGGTTTCGTCGCCGCGCACCTGACCAGTGACCACACCGCCGGGGCGGAGCAGCGCCGGGAGCACCAGCTGCGCATCATCGACGAGCGGCTCTCCCGCGGCGACCTCGGCGGCGCCGTCGTCCTCGCCGACGTCAACTTCGGCGACGACACCCGCCCCGACGTCGCCGGCTACACCGACGCGTGGCGGGCGCTGCACCCGCACGACGCCGGCTTCACGTTCGACCCCGCCGTCAACCCCCTTGCCGCGGTCGCGTCCCGCACCGGGCGGTCGCTGCGCCTGGACCGGATCCTGATCCGCTCCGGCACCCCGGGCGGGCTCGTCCCCCTCGCCGTGGAGCGGTTCGGCGACCGGCCGTTCGACGGCGAACGGTTCGTCTCCGACCACTTCGGCGTCACCGCGCTGCTGCAGGACGCGGCACCGTCCACTGTGGTCACCGCCGCTTCCGTGCACACGTCGGCGCTGGTACTGCGCCCGCCGCCCGCCGTGTGGGCGCCGCTGCAGGCGATCCGTGCGGCGCACGACCCGTCGTTCCGGCGCTGGATGCCGCACATCAACCTGGTGTACGGCTTCGTCCCCGACGCCTCGTTCGCCGAGGCCGAGCGGGCGGTGCGCGAGGCGGTCGCCAGCCTCGGGCCGCTGCGGATCCGCCTGTCGCGGTTCCGCACGTTCGCGCACCACGGCAGCACCACGGTGTGGCTGGCGCCCGACCCGGCCGAGCCCCTGCTGGAGCTGCAGGCGGCGCTGGCGCGACGGTTCCCGGGCTGCGCCGAGCAGGACAGCCGTGGCGGGTTCACGCCGCACCTGACGGTCGCGAAGCTCACCGGGCCCGACGTGGCGTCCACTGTGGAGCGCTGGCAGGCGGCGTGGCACCCGGTCGAGTTCACGGTGTCGGCGGTCGACCTGATCAGCCGGCGCGGCGACGAACCCTTCGAGGTCCGGCGCAGCGTGCCCTTAGGACCTGCGCCAGCCCCCGCGCCCTCCTCCGCGGCGGCGCCCATGCCGGCGTGGAGCGCCCTGCCGTCGCCCTCGCACCAGGTCGCCCTCGACGCGGTCGCCGAGGCCTGCGCGGCCGTCGACCCGGGCGGGCGGCTGCACGTCGCCGGGTCGGTGCGGCTCGGCGTCGGCGGCCCGTCGACCGACCTGGACCTCGTCTGGCAGACCACCGGCGCCCTCGCCGACCTCGCCGATCTCCTGCCAGGCGCCAGGCTCGCCGGCACCGTCGTCCCCGTCGTCCGTGCGACGGTCGCCGACGTCGGCGTCGACGTGCAGCGGGTCACCGTCGACCCGCTGTCGGACCTCGACCTCGGGTCCCTCGACGACGCCGACCTGCGGGCGGTGCTCGCGATCCGCGACGCCGACGCGCTGCCCGCCGCGGACCCCGCGTTCCGGTCGCTGCTCACCGCGGTCCGCGCCTGGTCCCGCGCCCGCCAGCTCGACGGCGCCGCGTGGGGCCTCGTCGGCGGGTTCACCTGGGCGGTGCTGGTCGCGGAGGCCCGCGCCCACCACGTCACCGACCTCGCCGGCTTCCTGCGGCACTGCGCCCGCCACCCGCGCCGCCCCCGCCGCGGCGAGCGCCACGCCTACTGGCCTGTCTACTCCCCCGCCCCGCCGGGCGTGAACACCACCCGCACGATGACCCGCTCCACCGCCGCCGTGCTCCAGGACGCCTTCGAGGGCCGCGGCGGCTCCCAGTCCCACGAGCGCCGGGTCCTGCTCACCGGCGACGTCGAGGGCCGCGTTCTGGGCCTGGTCCTCGCCCTGGAGGACGCGGGCGCCAGGGTCCGTCCGTACCCCCGAGCCGCCGCCCTCGGCGTCGACGGCGGCGACCCCGACGCCCTGCGAGCGGCCGTCGCCGAGTCCGGCCTGCCCGCCCGCCTCGTCCAGCCCGCGTAGGGCCACGTCGCGGAGGCCGCCGGGCCGACGCACGACGAGCTGCGGCAGCTGCGCTCCTGGCCGACCGTCCGACGGGCGCCACCGGCGCGGCGGCGCCCGTCAAGGTCACCGCCGCGCGACGGCGCACGTCCAGGTCACACCCGCGCGACGGCGACGCCGGGAAGCGTCACAGCCGCGCGCCGGCGACGCCGGGAAGCGTCACAGCCGCGCGGCGGCGACATCGGGAAGCGTCACAGCCGCGCGGCGGCGGCTGTCAGGAAGGGTCACAGTCGCAGCCAGACCGACGTGTCCGGGGGCAGCAGGTCGCCGTCGAGGGGGCCGCTGGCGAGCAGGACCGTGCCGGGTGGCAGCGGCGCCGGGGTCTGGGAGAGGTTGACGACGCAGGCGAAGCCGCCCTCGCGGGTGAAGGCGAGCACGTCCGCCGGGGCGTCCAGCCACGCCATCGGGCCGTCGCCGAGGCCGGGCTCCGTGCGCCGGACGGCGAGGGCCCGCCGGTACAGGCTGAGCATCGACGACGGGTCGGACGACTGCCGCTCGACGGTGTACGCGGCCCAGCCGGCGGGCTGCGGGAGCCAGCCGGGCGCGGCCGGTGGGGACGACCACGGCAGCGGGACGCGGCAGCCGTCGCGGCCCGGGTCGGCGCCGCCGGTGCGGGCGAAGATCGGGTCCTGGCGGGCCGCGGCCGGCAGGTCCTCGACCTCGGGCAGGCCGAGCTCCTCGCCCTGGTAGACGTAGACGGAGCCGGGCAGCGCCAGGGTGAGCAGCGCGGCGGCGCGGGCGCGGCGGGTGCCGAGGGCCAGGTCGGTCGGGGCGAGGTGCCGGGTCTGCCGCAGGTGGTGCTCGAAGCCGGTCTCGGCCCGGCCGTAGCGGGTCACGTGGCGGGTCACGTCGTGGTTGGACAGCACCCAGGTGGCGGGCGCGCCGACGGCGGCGTGCGCGTCGAGGGTCTCGTCGACGCAGCGGCGCAGCGCCTTGCCGTCCCACGGGCAGCCGAGGAAGTCGAAGTTGAACGCGGCGTGCAGCTCGTCCGGGCGCAGGTACTGCGCGAAGCGGTGCGGGTCGGCGAGCCAGACTTCGCCGATGAGGGCGCGGCCGCCGGGGTAGCTGTCGGCGACGCGGCGCCAGGCGCGGTAGATGTCGTGGATCTCGTCGCGGTCGTTCCACGGGTGCGGGTCCGGCGGCGACGCGGGGTCGAAGTCGGGCAGCGCCGGGTCCTTGGCGACCATCGCGGCGGAGTCGATGCGGATGCCGTCGACGCCGCGGTCGAACCAGAACCGCAGGATGTCCTCGAACTCCTCGCGGACGATCGGGTTGTCCCAGTTGAAGTCGGGCTGGCCGGCGTCGAACATGTGCAGGTACCACTGCCCGTCGGCGACCTGCGTCCAGGCGGGCCCGCCGAAGATGGAGCCCCAGTCGTTCGGGGGCAGGTCACCCCGACCGTCGCGGAACCAGAAGCGGTCCCGGTAGGACGGGTCCACGAGGGCCCGCTGGAACCAGGCGTGCGCGACGGACGTGTGGTTGGGCACGACGTCGATGATGATCCGGATGCCGAGGGCGTGCGCCTCACCGATCAGCGCCGTGGCCTCGTCCAGGGTGCCGAACGCCGGGTCGATGTCACGGTAGTCCGCGACGTCGTAGCCGGCGTCCGCCATCGGGGACGGGAACCACGGGCTGAACCAGATCGCGTCGACCCCCAGGTCCCGCAGATACCCGAGGCGGGCCCGGACCCCGGCCAGGTCGCCCACGCCGTCGCCGTTGTGGTCGGCGAAGGACCGGGGGTAGATCTGGTAGATGGCCGCGTCGCGCCACCATCGGGTGTCTGCTGTGGACACTGGAGGTCCCCGCTTTCTGTTGGCAGTTGATCGGTTTGCTTGTAGTGCGGCGCGGCAGCGTCGCATGGGGGGCTCCGGGGTGGGAACCCCCCGGCCGGCCTACGGCGCTGCCGCACCGAAGCTGGTGACTGCGCTAGAAGCCGGAGTTGCCCGGGCCACGCACGAGCGTGTAGCCGGTGTTGTTCAGAAGGCCGCCCGAGGCGGCGCCGGAAACCGTGACGTAGTTGAAGGTCGCGCTACCCGCCGCCGAGATCTCGATGCCGTACGTGCCGGCGCCGGCGATCCTGACGTGGTCGAACGTGACGCCCGAGATGGTGCGCTGCCACGTCATGAGCAGGCCCTGGTAGGAGCTGTCGAGGATGTCGACGTCCTTGACGGTGAACGTTCCCGTGATGTCGCGGGCCTCGGCGTAGAACCACAGGGCGCCGATCGAGGAGCCCCAGTTGCGCTCGTACCCGCCGGTGCGCGTCAGCGTGTTGCGCTGCACGCTCGTGGTGCCGGCGAACGGCTGCGCGCCGTGCCACGTGCTGACCGCGATGCCGGAGGAGGCGTAGACCGTGTCGGAGAACAGGTTGTCCTCGATCCGGTTACCGTTGCCACCGTAGATGGCGGCGGTGTTGGCGAGCATCGGCAGCTGCGCGGTGTTGAACGTGAACGCGCTGTTGGTGACCGGGGCGCTGTTGGACCACATGGCGAGCGCGTCGTCGCCGGTGTTGCGCAGGACGCTCTGGTCGACGCGGGTGTTGCGCAGGTCCCCGTTGAGGTTGACGCCGTCGGCGAACGTGTCACGGATGCGCAGCCCGGCGACGTACAGGCCGTCGGTGCCGCTGGACGCCCACAGGCCGACCTTCGTGTGCTCGATCCACAGGTTGTGCAGCAGCGAGCCGGTGCCGAAGTTGCCTTCCAGGGCCGCGTCGAAGTTGGTGTCGTCGCGGTACCGGACGTCACCGGCGATCGTGAAGTCGGCGAGCTGGACACGCGGCCCGGTGGCGAAGAAGCCGCCCTTGCCGTTCGCGCCGCGGACCGTGGTGTGCCACATGCCGGCGCCGCGGACGGTGACGTTGTCGACGTTGATCCGGGACGTGATGTCCCAGGTGCCGGCCGGCAGCCACAGCGTCCTGCCCTGCGACCTGGCCGCGGCGACCGCCGAGTTGAACGCGCCGGTGTCGTCGCCGCCGCCGGAGACCGCGCCGTAGTCCACGATGGACAGCGAGTTCGACGGCGCGGCCAGCGCCGGCGCGACGACCTCGGTGTCGACGAGGTCGACCGTGATCGGGGTGGCGCCGTCGTTCTGCAGCTTCAGCACGGTGCCGGCCGGGTAGCTGGGCAGCGTGGTGCGGAACTCGTCGAAGAAGCGGTGCGCCTCCCCACCGGCGGGGTTGTTGTTGTACGGGTAGGCGCCGTACACCCAGCTGTAGGTGGAGCTGACCGGCAGGTCCTTGACCTTCGCGCCGCCGGCGTAGACGGCGAGGTTGGCGCTGGTGCCGGTCCCGGCCGCGTTGTCGGGCACCGACGCCCGCACGACCAGGGAGTTGGTCGGCTTCGTCAGCGTGAACTGCACGTACTTGCCGGCGTTGTCGAGGCGGACCGCCCGGCGGCCGGACGCCTCCGCGGCGACGGTCAGATAGGCACGGTCGGGGCCGAGCACAACCCCGTTGGTGCTGCCGTTCTCCGCCTCGTACTCGGTGTACGCGACGGTCGCGCCGCGCGCGGCGAGGGCGGTCGAGCCGGCGACGGCGACGTTGTCGAGGGCGACGTTGCCGGAGTCGCCGCTGTCGTACTGGTAGCCGATCAGGTTGAGCCCGGCCCGCAGCGGCAGGGTCTGCGCCGCGGTGAGCCAGCCGCTGCCTGCGGTCAGCGAGATCTGGCCGACCTTCACGCCGTTGGCGTAGGTGGACAGCGTCTTCGTGCCGCCGGTGCTGTTGGTGTACCGGAGGGTGGTGGCCGCGTTGCCGGCGTCGGTGACGTTGACGGTACGGATGACCCGGGCACCCACGGCGGTGAAGCCCGTCGCGTAGCCGGTGCCGGTGTACCCGCCGATCGAGGTCGCCGTGGTGGCGCCGCCGGACAGGAACGCGGTCTCCAGCTCGGCCCCGCCGGACGCCGGTGGGGTGGACGTCGACGGGGTCGGCGACGTGGCGACGCTCGCGACGACGAGGTTGTCGAGGTTGACGTTGCCGGAGTCGGTGCCGTCGAAGCGGTACGCGACGCTGTTGGTCCCGTTGTTCAGGGTCACCGTGTCGGCTCGGGTGCCCCAGGTGTCCCAGTTGGCGGTCGCGGGCAGCGAGACCTGGGTGAGACGGGAGCCGTTGACGTACAGGGAGAGCGTCATCGCCGACCCTGTGCCGTTGGCGTAGCGCAGGGTCAGCGACGACGAGCCCGCACCGGACCGGCTGACGCTGAAGGTGGTCGCGGCGCTGCCTTTGTTGCCGTCTGTGTAGCCGCCGACGAACCCGGTGCCGGAGTATCCACTGTGGTCGGTCGCGACGGTCGCGCCGCCGGACAGGGCCGCCGACTCGGCCTCGTAGGTGCCGGCGGGCGGCGCCGGGACGTCGGCGACGACGAGACTGTCGAGGTTGACGTTGCCGGAGTCGGTGCTGTCGAACCGGTACGCGACGGAGTTGGTGCCGTTGTTCAGCGACACCGTGTCGACGCGGGTGCCCCAGCTGTCCCAGTTGGCGGTCGCGTTGAGGCTCACCTGGGTGACGCGGGTGCCGTTGACGTACAGTGACAGGGTCTTGGCGGAGCCCGTGCCGTTGGCGTAGCGGAGGGTGAGCGTGCGCTGCGCCGTGCCGGAGACGCCGACGGTGAAGGTGGTGGCTGCCCGGCCCTGGTTGCCGTCGACGTAGCCGGCCACGAACCCGGAGCCGGTGTATCCGCTGTGGTCGGTCGCGACCGTGGCGCCACCGCTCAGCGCGGCGGACTCGGCCTGGTAGGTGGTGGTGGCGGCCTCGGCACGCATCGTGGCGGCGAGGGTGATGGAGGCCGCCGCGACCAGGGTGGCGGCCCCGATCGCGAGCAGGCGGGATCGTCGGAGCATCGTGAAGATCTCCTTGCGGTGGAAGGGGGGTGTATTCAGCCTTTGAGCGCGCCCGCGGACAGGCCGCTCAAGATGCTGCGTTGGAAGACGGCGAACACGACCACCATCGGGATGCTGGCGATGGCCAGGCCGGCGAACATCTCGTTGGGGGTCACGTAGCCGTTGAACGCCAGCCGGCTCAGCGCGACGCTGATCGTCTGGCTGCCGGGGTCCTGCAGCACCAGCAGCGGCCACAGGAAGTCCTTCCAGGCGCCGATGACCGCGAAGATCGAGACCACGGCGAGGACCGGGCGGGACAGTGGCAGCACCACGTGCCAGAGCATGCGCAGCCGCCCGGCGCCGTCGATGCCGGCGGAGTCGAGCAGCTCGTCGGGGATCTGGTCGAAGAAGCGCTTCAGGACGTAGATGTTGAACGCGTTGGCCGCGCCGGGCAGCCACAGCGCCCACGGGGTGTTGAGCAGGTTGACGTGCAGCAGCGGCACGTCGGCGACGGTCAGGTAGCTCGGCACGAGCAGCGCCGCCGCCGGCAGCATCAGGCTCGCCAGCATCCCGCCGAGGATCAGCTTGCCGAAGCGCGGGCGCAGCTTCGACAGCGCGTACGCGGCGGCGACGTCGACGATCAGCTGGAAGAGCCAGCCGCCGAGCGCGTAGAACGCCGTGTTGAGCAGGTAGCGGCCGATGTCGAGCTTCCGCCACGCGTCGAGGTACGTCTCCGGGTGCCAGCTGTGCGGGACGACCGTCGGCACCGGCTGGGCCAGCTCCACCGGCGTCTTCACGGCGCCGGTGACCATCCAGTACAGCGGGAACACGAACACCACGACGAACAGCACCGCGAGGGAGAGCAGCACGACCCGGTACAGCACCGGGTGGCGGCGCAGCTCGCTGTCGGAGACGAGAGAACGCATCAGGACTTCCGGGTGAGTCGCAGGTACACGGCGGAGAACGCGCCCAGCACGACGAACAGCAGCACGCTCATCGCGGCGGCCATGCCGAAGTCGTTGTTGACGGTGAACGCGTAGCGGTAGATGAGCACCATCACCGTGATGGAGTCGGGGTTGGTGGTGCCCGTCAGCTGGTAGGGCTCGATGAACACCTGCATCGTCGCGACGATCTGCAGCAGGAGCAGGACCAGCAGGAGGAAGCGCATCTGCGGCAGGGTCACGTGCCGGATCCGTTTCCAGACGCCGGCGCCGTCGAGCTCCGCGGCCTCGTAGAGATCGCCCGGGATGCTGGCGAGGCCGGCGAGGTACATGATGGTCGCGCCGCCCATGTTGGCCCAGGTGCTCACCAGTACCAGCGACACCATCACCATCCGGGGTGACTGCGTCCATCCGGAGGTGGGCAGGTGCAGCGCCGACAGGGCGGCGTTGAACAGCCCGTTGCCGGGGTCGTAGAAGTACTGCCACAGGATGACCGTGACGATCGGGGGCAGCATCACCGGCAGGTAGACGGCGAAGCGGAAGAACCCCTTCAGGTGGCGCAGCTCGTGGACGACGATCGCCACCGCGAACGGGACCAGGTAGCCGAACACCAGCGCCAGGGCGGTGAAGAACAGCGTGTTCTTCCACGCGGTCCAGAACAGCGGGTCGTCGAGCACGGCCTGGAAGTTGCTCAGGCCGACCCACTCCGGCTCGGTGACGAAGTTGTCCTGCTGAAAGGCGAGGATGATGCCCTTGATGAGCGGCCACCAGCTGAACAGGCCGAAGCAGAGCAGACCCGCCGCCAGGAACGTGTACGCGGTGGCGTTGTCGGCGATCCTGCGCTTGATCCGCCCGTCCCGCGCCTTGTTCACAGGCGGCGCGGGACGGACCGGGGTGATCGTCGCCATCGTTACTTGACTGTCGCCAGGATCTGGTTGGCCTGGGTCTCGGCGTCCTTGAGCAGCTGGTCGATGTTGGCGTTCGGGTCGGTGAGGACCTTCAGCATCGCGGTGTCGAGCACGGCGTAGAGCTGCTGCGCGTTCGGCGGCTCGACCTTCAGCGGGACGCCGGAGCTGGCCGCGTTGAACGGCTTGTAGTTCGCGGCCGGGACGTTGGCGTACTTGGTGTTGGCGGCGATGAGCTTCTGCTCCGACGCGCCGGTCCAGATGTTGGGCTCCGGGATGCCGACCGGCTGGTTCTTCTCCTTGTCGAGGGCCTTGTCGGCGTCGACGCGGTCGGGGTCGAGCTTGCGGAACGCGAGCCATTGCAGGCCGGCCTTGATCTTCGCGGGCGAGAGGCCGGCCTTGAACATGTAGCCGTCGCCGCCGCCGAGGGTGGCCTTGCCGTCGGGGATGACGCCGAGGCCGTAGTCCTCGTACTTGCCCTTGTACTGGTTGACGATGTTGGGCAGGTCGCCGGTGCCGCCGATCATCATGCCGAGCTTGCCGGAGGCCATGTGGGTCAGCAGGTCGGCGTACTCGAGGGCCTGCTTCTCGGCCATCGACTTGTCCGTGAACCGCATGTCCTTGAGCTGCTGCAGCACCTGCTTGCCCTGGGCGTTGTTGAAGCCGGCCTTCCAGGTCTCGCCGTCCTTGACCGCGACGTCGCCGCCGACGGAGTACAGCTCGGCGGTGAAGTGCCAGCCGCCGGTGTTGTTCTTGCTGAAGTCGCCGTAGCCGGTGATGCCGTTGCCGAGCGCGGTGATCTTCCTGGCGGCCTCGCGGACGTCGGCCCAGGTCGCCGGCGGCTTGTCGGGGTCGAGCCCGGCCTGCTGGAACAGGGTGCGGTTGTAGATCAGGCCGAGGGAGTAGTTGGCCGACGGGAGCCCGTACACCTTGCCCTTGGCGTCGCTGAAGACCTGCATCAGGACGGGGCGGACGTCCTTGATCGCCGGCACCTCGCCCAGGTACGGCGTGATGTCGGAGACCTGCTTCTTCGCGATGAGGTTCTGCGGGTCGGTGAAGTAGACGTAGAAGACGTCCTCGAGCTGGCCACCGGCGAGCTTGGCGCTGAACGTCTTCGGGTCCATCTGACCCTCTTTGGCGTCGATCTTGATGTTGGGGTGCTTCGCCTCGAAGTCCTTGACGTCCTTCTCGAAGTTGGCCCGGTTGTACTCGTCGGTGGCGGCGGGCATGCCGTTGACGGTGATCGTCACCGGCCCGCCGGCCGCCTCCGTCTCGTCCGACTTGTCACCGCATGCAGTCAAAAATAGTGATGCTGCCAGGGCGGCGGCTATGGCGACGCGCTTCATGGTGCCTCTCTCTCCACGAGCGGGCGGCGGGCCCGAGGGGGTGTGGCTGCTCGCTCACGACGCGCTGGCGGCGCACGTGCGACGCGACGCGCTGGCGGCGCGCTCGCTCGCGATGCGCTCACGACGTGTGAGGTCCGCGCCGTTGTCACCGGCGCGTGGAGACGAGAGTAGGGCCATGGACATCAGAAAGTCCATAGCTTCTTGCAATCCAATGCAAGAACTCGCTACTTCGCTTGCGTAGTCTTGCAAATGTAGCTGTTCCCGCAGGTCAGACCCGGTTTTTCACCGGCCCGGTGGAGTCGCGGACGATGAGCTCCGGGTCGTAGAGCTGCTCGTCGAGGGCGACCTTGCGCCCGTCGATCTGGGCCACCAGCGACGTGACCGCGGCCGCGCCGATCGTCTCGATCGGCTGGCGCAGGGTGGTCAGCGGCGGGTCGGTGTAGGCCATGTACGCCGAGTCGTCGAACCCGATCACCGACAGGTCGGCGGGCACGTCCAGGCCCTGCTTGCGGGCCGCGCGGATGGCGCCGAGCGCCAGGGCGTCGCTGGCGCACACGACCGCGGTCGCATCCTGCGCGAGCAGGCCGTTCGTGGCCGCCTGACCACCCTCCATCGAGAACATCGTGCGGGCGACCAGCTTGCGCGACGGGCCCTTCACCCGGGCCAGGAACTCGGCGACCTTCCGGTCCGACGGCACGTGCCCGCCGGGCCCGACGACCAGGCCGATCCGCTGGTGGCCGAGGCTCTGCAGGTGACTCAGGGCCAGGTCGACGGCCATCGCGTCGTCGACGCCGACCCGCGGCACGTCCCGGTTCTCGTCCGCGGGGTTGATCAGCACCAGCGGCAGCTTGCGCTTCCGCAGCGCCTCGGCCTGCTCGGGCCCGGCGTCGGCGTAGCTCGCGGCGACGAACACGATGCCCGCGACCTGCCTGGCCAGCAGCATCTCGATGTAGTGCGCCTCGGAGACGCCGTCGGAGGTCCGGGTGCACAGCACCGGCACCAGACCTTGCCGGAACAGCGCGCCGGCCATCGCCTCCGCGTAAGCGGGGAAGATCGGGTTGTGCAAGTCGGGCAGCACCATGCCGACCAGCCGGGCCATCTCGCTGCGGTGCCGGAACGGCCGCTGGTAGCCCATCACGTCCAGCGCGGTCAGCACGGAATCCCTGGTCGCGGCGGCGATCCCGGGCCTGTCGTGCAGCACCCGGCTGACCGTCGCCTCGCTCACGCCGGCGTACTTCGCGACCTTCGACAGTCTCGTGACCACGCCAGCAGTCTAACCAACGGTCATGCAAAAACGCCATCCGCTCTTGCAACGACTTGCACAACTGAGGGTAGTCACGAAAGTTGTTACATTGGCACGTGACCTCGATTCCCGGGCCGGTCCTCGCCGCGCCGATGGCCGGCGGCGCCGGCACCCCCGCACTGCTCGCCGCGTGCGGCGGCGGGTTCCTCGCCGCCGGCTACCTGACCCCCGCGGCCCTGGCGTCGCGGATCGCCGCCGTCCGGGCTGTCGTCCGGGCTGGCGGCGGCTGGTTCGGCGTCAACCTCTTCGCCCCGCCCGAGGGTCCCGTCGGGGACCTGGCGGCGTATGCGGACGAGCTGGCGCCGGAGTTCGCCGTGTACGACCTGGCGCCCGCGGTGCCGGCCGGCGCCGACGACGACCACTGGGCGGAGAAGCTCGACCTGCTGCTGACCGACCCGGTCCCGGCGGTCAGCTTCACGTTCGGCATCCCGTCGCCGTCCACGGTGGCCGCGCTGCGCCGCGCCGGCACGCTCGTCCTGCAGACCGTCACCACCCCGCCGGAGGCCGCCGCGGCCGCGGCGGCGGGCGTCGACGCGCTCGTCGTGCAGGCGCCCGCGGCGGGCGGCC